>NZ_JBVVPY010000007.1:0-328094 GCF_055811335.1 Mesorhizobium sp. WSM4847
GCTGCGCTCACACCTTCCTGTCCGCTATCGCTTTCGCCGCCACATTCATCTTCTGGATCAATGAGTCCTGACCCTAGTCGAGGGCGACATCGATCGAGCGCGCCCGCTGCCAAAAGCATAATCCAAAACGCCCGTAAGCGATCTGTAAGCCGGGGTCGCAGAACCTCGGTCCGTCGATCACCGGGGCCATCGATATGAAGATCCGTTTCGAAGCCATACCGAACCCAAGCTGCCGGTTCGAGATCTGGGACAATGAGACCGGCGAGCCTGTCGTCCATCACGATCGGCTGCTCACCTTCGCCTCAGCGAAATCGGCGGCAAGGATCACCAACTTCCTCAACGACAGCCACCGGCGCAGCGCTGGCGCCGCCAAATGGCGCGTTGCGGATCGCGATCTCGGCTGGGGAGGATGATCGCCAGGCTGCTCCACCTTGCGATCAGCATGGCGGAGCTTGCGGCTCGTCTTCCAACGAAACTTGGCGCAGGATCGAACGCTTTGCTACCGAGCGTCGGAGGAGTTTCGCCATGACCGATGAAGCAAGCCGCGAGCCGGCGCGTGATCCCCAGGATCTGGAGCGTCTGCTGATCTCCCGGCAGTGGGTGGGAGACATCGACGGCATGGCCGCGCTTTTTGAGCCGCATGCCGTCGTCGACAGCGGTGACGGGCGACTGACGCGTGGCCGCGAAGCGATCCGGGCACTCTTCGCCGACATCACCGCAACGGGCCGAAAATATGCCGCCGGAAATCAGGCTCCGGCTGTTGTCAGCGGAGATTTGGCACTGACGTCAACCCATCTTCCCGATGGCACCGTAACCGCCGAGGTCGCCCGCCGCCAGGGCGACGGGACATGGCTGTGGGTCATCGATCGATTCTCCGTAGCGTAGCGTCGGCCCGGATGATCCCGGAAATCGATTTTCGCTGGGAATCATGCGCAAACCAAGTGCTCGCGCGTCCGGGCGTGCGGCCCTGTAGCGCAAAGGAGTGACTCCAGTACGGTTGTGGATTCGAAGTTCCTGAACGCCGATGCCGTCGATCGAGCAGGAACTTCAAATCTGTTTATGATGCATCAGTGCGCCGTCTGAGAATGGTCGCCGCCCGGCTGCGAAATGCCGCCCAGCGCTTCGCCGGCCCAGGCGGGCTCGCCGTTCGTGGCGAGGTCGCCGAGCGAGACAAGGCCAACCAACCGCCGGTCGCGGCTGATCACCGGCATTCGCCGCAGTTTGAGATCGCGCATATTCTGAAGGACATCGCCGACTTCCTGGTCGTCAAAGCAGCACTGTACCTCCGCGCTCATCACATCCCTGATCTTGGTGTCGGGACCTCTGCCCTCCGCGATGCCACGGACGGCAATGTCGCGGTCCGTGATCATGCCGACCAGCCGCTCATTCTCACCCACGGGCAGAACACCGGCGTCAAGATCGGCCATGGCTCGTGCGGCATCCCGCAAGGACTGGTCCGGACTGGCGACCTGAACTTTCCGTGTCATGCACTCGCTGATTCTCATGGCTTTCTCCTTGAGCTGCAGCGCCCCGCCGATCCTGTGATGAAGGTGTGATCAGGGGAGAATGAACGCCTGTCGGAATCGTTCTATCTTTCGACCGCTCGCGCCAGGATAGGCTCCACCATGGCCATCTCCGTGACGGACGGGAACCATAATCCGGGACAATGGTTGTGTGGTCACCAGGTGATCCTCCTCGAGCAAAACGGAAAACGGAAGGAACGATCATGCGCATATTGACGACAATTGCCGCCCTTTCGGGATTGGCCCTGGCGCAGTCGATCCACGCGCAATCCACCGACCCGCAGCTTCCCCAAATCGCACCCCCGGCTCCGGAAGCCCTGCCCGATCCAAGCTTGCCCAACCAAACGCCTGACCAGGCCCTGCCTGACCAAGCCCTGCCGGATCAAGGTTTCACCGACCAGAATTTTACTGGCATTGCCATTGTCGCCCTCGAGGATTTGCCGCCGGAACTCAAGACGCAAGCCGAGGCCGTGATCACCCAGACCAGCGTTGAAGATCTGCTAACTCTGCAGAGCTCGATCGATGCCTCGCCACAGGCAGCATCGGTGCTGGCGGCGAACGGGCTGGATTCGTCGCAGGTTGTTGCCGCCAACATCGACGGCGACGGCATGCTGACTCTGATCATCCAGACAACCACGTGATTGGCGGGCACGTGATTGGCGGGCACCTGATCGGTGGTCCGGGCGTGGCGGGCCGGAGCACTGGGCTTCGGCCCTGAAACCCGGTACAGCGGAGCAGCGTCATGGTCGAAGCCGCAGTTCGCAACTTCACCATCAACTTCGGACCGCAGCATCCCTCTGCTCACGGCGTGCTGCGCCTGGTGCTCGAACTGGACGGCGAGGTCGTCGATCGCGCCGATCCCCATATCGGGCTGCTCCACCGCGGCACCGAAAAACTGATCGAGTACAAGAACTATCTGCAGGCTCTGCCCTATTTCGACCGGCTCGACTATGTCGCGCCGATGAACCAGGAGCATGCGTTCTGCCTCGCCGCCGAGAAGTTGTTGGAAATCTCGGTCCCGAAGCGAGGACAGCTCATCCGTGTTCTGTTTTGCGAAATCGGCCGGCTCTTGTCGCATCTCCTCAACGTCACGACACAGGCCATGGATATCGGCGCGCTGACGCCCCCGCTCTGGGGTTTTGCCGAGCGCGAGAAGCTGATGGTGTTTTACGAGCGCGCCTCCGGCGCCCGCATGCATGCGAATTATTTCAGGGTCGGTGGCGTGCACCAGGACCTGCCTCCGAAGCTCCTGGACGACATCTGGGCTTTCTGCGATCCGTTCCTCAAGGTTTGCGGCAACCTCGACGAGTTGCTCACCGAAAACCGTATCTTCAAGCAGCGCAACGTCGATGTCGGCGTGATCGGCCTCGACGACGCCTGGGCCTGGGGCTTCTCCGGCCCCATGGTGCGCGGGTCGGGCGCGGCGTGGGACTTGCGCAAGGCACAGCCATATGAATGCTACCCCGAGATGGATTTCGACATTCCCATCGGCAAGAACGGCGACTGTTACGACCGCTATCTCGTCCGCATGGAGGAAATGCGCCAGTCGGTGCGGATCATGAGGCAATGCCTGGAGAAATTGCGATCGCCCGAAGGCCAAGGGCCGGTGGCAATTCCGAACCAAAAGATCACGCCGCCGCCGCGGGCGACGATGAAACGCTCGATGGAAGCGACCATCCACCATTTCAAACTCTACACGGAGGGTATTCGCGTGCCCGCCGGAGAAGTCTACGCCGCGGTGGAGGCGCCGAAGGGCGAGTTCGGCGTCTATCTGGTTTCGAACGGCGGCAATACTCCCTATCGGTGCAAGATCCGCGCGCCGTCCTTTGCCCATCTGCAGGCGATGGATTTTCTGTCGCGCGGGCACATGCTCGCCGATGTCGCCGCGATCATCGGCTCGCTCGATATCGTGTTCGGCGAGATCGATCGCTGACGAGGCGCGGGGTGTTTCAGATTTCGAGCAGGGCGTAGGGACGGCCGGTCGGCTTCGCCACGTGCATGGCGACGTTGTAGACCGGGGCACCGCCGGGCGTGCGACCTTCATAGATGCCGCGATGCGCGTGGCCATGCACCACGGCGCTGACCTTGAACCGATCGATCGTCTCCGCCAGCCGCGACGAGCCCAGGAACGGAAAAATCTCCAATGGCTCGCCAGCGACCGTCTCGACCACCGGAGCGTAGTGCAGGACGACAAGCGTACGATTGGTGCGAACCTGCCGCATTGCGTTTTCGAGCCGCATCGATTCGCTGACGCTTTCGGCGACCATCGCCTTGATCGCCGGCTCGCCGAAGGAGCCGAGCATGCGCGATCCAAAACCGCCAATGAACCCCTTCACGCCGACAAAGCCGACGTCCTTGATTTCCGTGGTCTGGCCGTCAAGAAGATGGACGCCCGCCTGCCGAAGGATGTGGGCGACGTCCTCGACCGCGCCGGATTCATAGTCATGGTTGCCGAGCACGGCGACGACCGGGATTGCGCAGGCGCGCAAATCCTCCGCAAGGATTTCGGCCTCACGCGGCTTGCCGAGATTGGTGAGGTCGCCAGTGAGCACGAGGACGTCCGCTTCGCGCGAAACTTCGCCGAAGAGATCACGGCAGGAGGCCTGGGCGTCTTCCCGCACATGCAGGTCGCCGATAGCCGCAATCCTCACGGTGCCGCCGTTCCCAACCCTTGCCGTAGCAGCCTCGTTCCTCTCAGCCATCACGAAATTCTCCTGTTCCGCCGACGCCGGCAAAACCCCACTCCTTGACGTCGATCTCGTAGTCGGTCGGCGAAAGCAGGCGCCCGCGGCAGATTTTCATTCGGGGCGTAGGCAACTCCCGCTGCTTGGCGAGCCGGTCAAGCAATTCGTCGAGCAGCCAGGCGGGAACGTGATCGCGCTCGCTCGGATAGATCCAGCGGAAATTGAGAAGCTGCATCAGCAGCACCTCCCAGTGGACTTCGAGGTAGGAAAGCAGCCGGCGCCAATCGATCTGATCCTGCGCCTTGAGGATGGTATGAGCGATGTCGGCGCCGTCGTGGCGGCTTCTGTCCTGGATGAAGCATTTGGACCAGATAAGCTCGGTCGGACCGACGATCCGCACCTGACTGCCCAGCAGCTCGATTTGCCGCGCATGCTCCAGCCACTGATCGCCGACCGGCATGGTGCCGTTCGCCGATGCGAATATGACGTCAAAAAAATGCGTGCTCTTGAAGACCTTTCCAAGCCACCGGTCGTCCACGATCTCGACCGCATAGCCGGCTTGCTTGAAATGCGCCAGAATGCGCGCGTAGTCGCCGGCCTTGCAGAAAATGTCGAGGTCTTTGGTCTGGCGCGTGACGCCCGTATAGGCGCTCACCGCGTAGGTGCCGGCGACAAGAAAGGGGATGTCCGTTGCGGCGAGTTCGCGGATCGCCTCTGTATAAAAGACCTCGGCCTCGGCGTGTTGAAGCGTCGGCGCCGCTTTCGGATCGATCGTCGGAACGGATGCCGGGATGGCGCCTCCCGTTGGAGAATCGTTGGTCATGAAATCGTCGCTCCGAGGCCCAGCAACCTGCAGCTGTCCGTCTTTTAAACAAAGCCGCCGCCGCATGGTTCCGTTGCCGTCATAAAGCGTAAAATGTGATGGCGGAGCCTTTCTCGCCGCTGGTGAGTTGAAGGTGTGAACAAACCAACTGCACGGAGGCGACCATGGAGGACGGGCGCAAGGCGGTACGCGTCAGACTGAGGGGAAGGGTGCAAGGCGTCTCGTTTCGCGTGTGGACACGGACCGAGGCCGAGAGGCTCGGTCTGTCCGGGTGGGTTCGCAATGAGGAGGATGGATCCGTAACGGCACTGATCGTCGGAGCCGAAGGCGCGGTTTCGACCATGTTGGACCGGTTGTGGAAAGGGCCGACCGGAGCGTCGGTCTCCAGCGTGACATCCCAGGACGTCGATGCCGGCCAGGAGCCGAACGGATTCAGGATCATCGGCTAGGAGTGTGTACCGGCTTGAAGGCCAAGCCTCCGCGACGTTGCCTTGCGCGGGAGCAATCGACAGCCAGCGGTTCCGCAACAGGTCAAGGAAAAGGCGCTTGCGGAGGTAGCGGCTGTCATCGAGGATGACGATAGCTCGATCCTCATGGAAAGCCGCGCCGCCATTGCGGAAGCAGTCCATCGTCGCTACACGGCGCCCGCCGACTGAAATCCGCGCATCCCTGTGGTATCGAGCCTATGGTTCGAGCTTCGCCGATGGCGGATCGCCGTCGAAACGGCCTATCCGCTCATCAACGACCGCTGATGCGAGGCGTGGAAATCACTTCGCCGCCCCATCACCCGAACATGCCGGCCCCCAACATAAATGCCGGCAGCGTCAATGCCCGTAGCGTCAGTGCCCGAAGCGTCAGTGCATGAATATTCCTCGCAGCCAGGCGAAGAAACCAAACCTTTCGGACATTGCCGAACGGACGCGAGAGGCAGCCCATCGCGCTCGTATCGAGGCGCCGACATGGCAATGGCAGACGATTTCGTGCAGCTGCCAGTCGGTCAGTTCGAAGAAGCGCTTGGCTTCACCGTAGGTGTCATCTCTCAAGCCTTGCGCGCGAAAGATCGGGTCCTCGAAGGCAACCGTGAGAGGCGAGTCGTTGTAACGCATTTTCTCGCGTATCTCAGGGGACTTGTATTCGGTGCCGGTCAACGCTTCGAGACGTCGATCGGGGTTTTTCTCCAGCAGTTTCGCCCAACGTTCGAGACGCTGGCTTCGAGTCGCTACGAGGTCTGTTGCTTCAGCGTGAACGTCGGCAACGGTATGCAGTTGGTCAAGTGTTTGGTGCTTCACGGCCGCCTCCTATTCAGCAGGTGAGTTCGTCCCACCCTGAAATGGAAATTATGGCGCTCCACGACGCCGGCAAGGCCCTCATGCGCGGACCAATCGATCACTTTTCTGACGGCCCCGTCCGGCCACGAATGCCGATGCCTGCGGGATCATCGGAGGCTCGCGTCGGAACCATAGGCATGCGTGGTCGTTCTGCGTGCGTCAGCCCGAGCGAAAACCGATCGAAACGGGTGGCTTCAAAAATCCCAGCCGACGTCGGTGACCCGCCAAGGCAGAGTGCGAGCGGAAGGAAATCACACCATGGCCATTCTTCCCACTCCCGAACCAACGCCCACTCCCGCGCCCACACCGCCGCCGTTTCCTGAACCGAAGCCGGTGCGTGAGCCGGACCCGGACAGACTTCCCGACGAAGCTCCTGTCCCCAATCCGGATGAGAATGATGCGCCGCTGAAAATCAGTCCCAAAGTTCCCGGGAGTTGACGGAGCGGAGACGCTCGTTCCAGATCGCCCAGATCCCGCATGGATCCGAGATGGCGTCGGCGCGTTGGCTCACTGAGCGGCCAGCATGCGGGCTGCGTCGCCGTCGTCTCGGTGCTGTCAGTGGTGATCAGGCGCGGAAAATGACGACGGAAATGCTCATCGTCGCGGACATAGCAGGCATCAGATCGAGCGCTGCGGCGAAGCGAACTCGGATGCCTGCCTTAGATGCTGGCGCAGCAGCGCCTCGGCCCATTCGATCTCGCCCGCCTCGACGGCATCGAGGATGGCCAGATGTTCCCGGCAGGACTGCTCGATGCGTTCCGCCGGCAGTTCCTCGAAACCCGCCGACTCCTGCAACCGGCGCAGATTGTTCTGCTGGCGCACCGCATCCGCCAGGAACCGGTTGCCGGAACAGGCCGCAAGCCCTTCGTGAAAGGATGCGTTGATCCGGAACCATTCGTCGCCGCCGATCAGCGTCTTGCCCGTCGACACGATCGCCAGGATGCGCTGGTGAGCGCGGCGGACCGGCGCCAGTTGCTGAGGATCCGCATTGAACATGGGTGACCGCAGCGCCGCGCATTCGACGGCCGTCCGGAATTCATAGCTTTCCCGGTAGGCGTCCTCGCCGACCAGCGTGTCGGCGAAACGCCAGCCATGCCCCGGCAGGCGCTGCACCAGCCCTTCGGCGGCAAAGCGGAGCAAAAGCTTGCGCACGACGCCGCGCGACACCTGATAGCGCGGCATCAGTTCCGCCTCGGACACCTCCTGCGGCAGCTGGCCGAGCGCGCGCTCACGCATCATCCTGCGGTAAAGCTCCTCGAGCGGTGAACTGGGCAGGATATCCTCAGGGTCGAGGTCGGCGACCTCGCGCGCCAATTGCAGCCCCCTCGTCTCGAACGGGCTCAAGATGCCCTGGGCGACCAGCAGCTCCAACGCCGCGCTGATCGGAGAACGCGAGACGCCGAAGGTGCGGGCAAGGTCGGGCACCGAGACGCGGGTTCCAACCGTCCAGCCCGAATCCCTGATCCGCTCCAGGATCCGCCGCGCCAGATCGATCTGCAGCGGACTGGCTGCCTCGCCGCGCGCCGGCCGGTCGATGATCGTTTCGTTCATAGGCACTTCCTCAGGCGTTCGCATTTTCGCATTATAGATATGCGCCACGCAGTTCGAACTGGCAATCTAACGAATTTTCCTGCTTTTCATTCAATCAAAATGCATTAGTATCTGAACTCAACGAGTTGAGGCTTCCCTTGATGACAACAGTCGCACGTTTTCCGCTTGTCGAGATCGATGGAGTGCCGAGAGCGCGCGGCATGGCCTATGGCGAACAGGCGCGCGGGCGCATCGGCGCTTCGGTGGCGCTCTACGCCGGGCAGCTCGACCGTTTCGGCTTCGGGCGGGACGATGTCGGGCGGTTTTCCCAAATCTTCCTGCCTCGCTTGCGGCAATGGGCGCCCGATCTCGTCGAGGAAATGGAAGGGATCGCGTCAGGCGCCAATCTCGATCTGTCCTCGATCGTCCTGGTCAATGCGCGTACCGAAATCCTGCAGCTCGCCCGGCGCGAGAAAGGCATTTCCGACGACGAGCCCGACGGCTGCACGGGCGCTGTGATCTTGCCGGAGGCGACCCGCAACGGCAGGCTCATCCATGGCCAGAACTGGGACTGGAAGGCCGAATGCGCCGAGACCTCGGTGGTGCTGCGCATCCGGCGAACGGACGGGCCGGATCTCCTCACCTTCACCGAAGCCGGCGGACTGGCGCGCAGCGGCTTCAACGCCGCCGGCATCGGCATCACCGCGAACTATCTCGAATCGGACCGCGACTATCGCGAGATCGGAATTCCGCTGCCCTTCATCCGGCGCCGGGCGCTTGAAGCGCAGCATTTCGCGGACGCCATCAAGGTGGTGGCGACGACACCGAAATCCGGCTCCAACAACATGATCCTGAGCACCGCCGAGGGCTTCGCGGTCGATTTCGAATGCGCGCCGGACGAGGCCTTCGCCATCTATCCGGACGACGACATGATCGTCCACGCCAATCACTGGCAGAGCCCGGTGGCGTTGTCGAAGCTGCGCGAAACCGGGCTTCGCGATGTGCCGGACAGTCTTTATCGCGACCACCGCGTGCGCCGTCGCCTGTCGGCGCGGCATGGGGACGTCACGATCGACGATTTGAAGGAAGCCCTCTTCGACGATTTCGCTTCGCCGTTCAGCGTCTGTCGTCCGCGGATCAGGAAGAAAGGCGGCAATCTCTCGGCGACGGTGGCGATGATCGTCTTCGAACCAGCCGCCGGCGTCATGGAGATCGCACCGTTGCCGGCCGAGAACCGCGAATTCACCCGCTACGAACTCACTCTCGACGACGAGGTCCGCGAGCGCGCCGAGAAGGCGATGCTGGCACGGGGGCGACCTTCGATATCAGCACAGGAGAAACGATGGTCCGCTTTGTCCTGACCCGCATCGCCAGCGCCATACCGACCCTGATCCTGGTGTCGGTTGCGGTCTTCGTGATGATGCGCTTCATCCCGGGTGATCCTGCGACGTTGATGCTGGGAGACCTCGCACAGCCTGGACAGGTCGAAGCCATGCGGCATCAGATGGGGCTCGACCAGCCTGTGGTGGTGCAATATCTGATCTGGGCCGGCAACGTCCTTACAGGCGATTTCGGGCGCTCGATCGGCAGCGGACAGGAGGTGCTGCCGCTGATCCTCGACCGCTTCGCCGTCTCCTCGATCATCGTCCTCCTGGCCGTGCTTGTCGCCTCCGCCATCGCCGTGCCGGCCGGCATGCTGGCCGCCTGGAAGCAGGACAGTTTTGGCGACATCACCGTCGTCGCCACCTCGACCATCCTGCTCTCGATCCCCAGTTTCTGGCTGGGTCTGATGCTGATGCTGATCTTCGGCCTCTATCTCGGCTGGCTGCCGATCGTCGGCTACGTGCCCTTCAGCCGCGACTTCGCGCAAGCCGCTCTCTATGTGATCCTGCCCGTGGTCACCCTGGTGCTCGTCGAGTCCGGCCCGATCGCGCGCATGGCCAGGGCCAGCACGATCGAGGTGGCGCGGCTGGAATACATCACCCATGCGCGGGCAAAGGGACTTTCCGAAAGCGCTGTGATGTGGCGCCATGCTTTCAAAAACGCCTTCGCGCCCACCTTGACCCTGATCGGCTTGGTGCTCGGCAGCCTGCTTTCCAGCATCGTCGTCATCGAGACCGTCTTCACCATTCCCGGCCTCGGCCGGCTGCTGGTCGACGCCATCTATGCCCGCGACTATCCGGGGATTCAGGGAACGATGCTGTTCATCGCCTTCATCTATGTCGTGCTCAACCTTCTCGTCGACCTCGTCTATCCGCTGCTCGATCCGAGGGTCGCCGCATGATCGCCCGTGCGCTCGGCCGGCCCGGCCTGAAATTCAATGCGATCTTCGGGATCGCCGTCACCGGGGCATTGATCCTTCTGGCTGTGTTCGGTCCATGGATCGCCCCCTACGATCCGCTCAAGCTCGATCTGCCGTCGCGGCTCAGCGGGCCGTCGCCCGAGCACCTGCTCGGCGCCGACGAGTTCGGGCGCGACGTGCTCAGCCGCCTCGCCAGCGGCGCGCGGACCAGCGCCTGGATCGCTTTTGCGACAGTCGCCTTCGCCTTGATCCTCGGCATCGTGTTCGGCGTTCTCGCCGGTTTCCTGCGCGGCTGGGTCGATCGCGTCGTCATGATGGTCAACGACGCCTTCCTCGCCTTCCCCGGCCTGCTTCTGGCGCTCGGCCTGGTGGCGGTGATCGGCGCCAGCCGCGAGGGTATCATCGTTGCGCTCGGCCTTGCCTACATGCCGATCGTGGTGCGCGTGGTGCGGGCCTCGGTGATGTCCATTCGCGAGCGGGAATATGTCGAGGCCTCGCGGGTGATGGGCAACAGCGAGATCATCACCATGGCGCGGCACGTGCTGCCCAACTGCGTCGCCCCGATCATCGTGCTCGCCACCACCATGTTCGGCTGGATCATCCTGTCGGAAAGCGCGCTGAGCTTTCTTGGACTGGGCGTCCCGCCTCCAGCGCCGAGCTGGGGCAACATGCTGTCGACGGCTCGGCCCTATATCGGCCAGGCGCCGCATCTGATCATCCTGCCGGGTCTCTGCATCTCGATCACGCTGCTCGGCATCAACATGCTGGGCGACGCGGTGCGCGACTGGCTCGACCCGAAAATGTAGGTCCTGGAAACATGCTCGTGCCGACCGCGGACAACAACACGATGCTTTCAGTGCGCAATCTGTCGATCTCGGTCGGGCCATCGGGAAAGCGGATCGTCGACGGGCTGAATTTCGACCTCGCCCCCAGTGACATGCTGGCGCTGGTCGGCGAATCCGGTTCGGGCAAGACGATGGCGGCCCGCTCGATCGTGAGCTTGCTCCCTGCCCCGCTGGTCACGACGCCGGACAGCGGCATCCACTTCGAAGGACAAGAGCTCACCGGCCTCGCTCCAAAGGCGCTGCGCCAGATACGCGGTGCGCGGATCGGCATGGTTTTCCAGGAGCCGATGGTCTCGCTCAATCCCGCCGTCACCATCGGCGAGCAGATGGCGGAGGGTCTGCGCCTGCATAGCGCCATGTCGCGCGCCGAGATAAAGGACCGCTCGCTGGCAATGCTGGAGAGGATCCAGATCAAGGATCCCGGCAAATGCCTTGCGGCCTATCCGCACGAATTCTCCGGCGGCATGCGCCAACGCATCATGCTCGCATCGGTCATGCTGCTCAAGCCGCGCCTGCTGATCGCCGACGAGCCGACCACCGCGCTCGACACGCTGGTGCAGCGCGACGTGCTTGACCTGATGGTCGAGCTGACGCGGGAGAACGGAACCGCCGTCCTGCTGATCAGCCACGACCTCGGCATGGTGTCGCACTATGTGAACAACGTGACGGTGATGTGCGAAGGCAAGGCGGTCGAACAGGGAAGCAGCACCCAAGTGCTTCACGCACCGCAGCACGATTACACGAAGCGGTTGGTGGATGCGCTTCCCAAGCGCAGCGCCGGTGGATCGAGAAAAGCCGTCGACGGCCCGCCCCTGGTCGAGATCAGCAATGTCGTCATCGACTATCCGGGCCGTCCCAGGCTGTTTGGGCGCGCGCAGCCGAAGCGCGCCGTCGACGGCGTCGACCTGACCATCCGGCGCGGCGAAACCCTGGCGCTGGTCGGCGCGTCGGGCTCCGGCAAGACGACCCTCGGGCGCGCCATTGTCGGTCTCGTCAGGCCGGTCAGTGGAACGATCTCGTTTCTTGGCACGGCGATTGCAAACGATCGATCCGCTGACGCGCGTGCGCAGCGTCGTGACATGCAGATCGTCTTCCAGGACCCCTATTCGTCGCTCGACCCTCGCCAGTCGATTGCCGAGATCATCACCGAGCCGCTGAAGCTCGACACCGAATTGGACCGCAAGCGGCGGACCGCGCGCATGGATGAGGTCATCGAGGAAGTGGGGCTGACGCGCGACCTTCTCAAGCGTTTCCCGCATCAGCTTTCGGGTGGCCAGCGCCAGCGCGTCGCGATCGCCCGGGCGATCGTCAGGCGACCGGCCTTCGTCGTCGCCGACGAGCCGGTCTCGGCGCTCGACATGACGGTGCAGAAACAGATCCTGCTTCTGATCCGGTCGTTGCACGAACGCTACGGGTTCGCCTGCCTGTTCGTCTCGCATGATCTGGGTGCGGTGGAGCAGGTTGCCGATCGGGTCGCCGTCATGCAGGACGGAAGGATTGTCGAGATCGGCGACCGCGACGACGTTTTCGATCGACCGCGCCACGCCTACACACGCGCCCTTCTCGATGCGGCGATGCTGATCGATCGCCATTTCGCCGATGGCGCCGGCGCACGCAAGGCAGTGGCTCGATGAGGATGGCATGGCTCGTCGCCGCATCATGACAGCGTTTGGCCGTATCACGGAGATCTGGCGATACCCCATCAGTTCGATGGGCGGCGAACGGCTGGACGGGACCGAGCTTGCGGAGGGCGGGATTCCGGGCGATCGGATCTGGGGCATCATCGACCGGCGCGACGGCGCTGTTGCCGCGCCGGAGAAGCGAAAACACTGGCGACCGCTGCCCAACCTTGTTGCAAGGCTGAAGGGTGACCGGCCGGAAATCGGCTTGGACGGCTCCTGGATCGATGCCGGCTCCAGCCTCGCAGGCGAGCTGGTTTCGGCCTTCCTCGATTTCCCGGCGGCGCTGCACCCACATGTCCGCTTCGGCTCGGAAGCCCAGGATCATATCGCGCCACGCTATCAGCGCGCCGACATCCACATCGTCACGTCAGCCTCGATGAACAGGCTTGCCGGCCTGCTTGAGGATCCTTCGCAAGTGGATTCCAGGCGGTTCCGGCCCAACATCGTGATCGAAACCGACGTTTCGCGGGAGGGTTTCGTCGAGCAGCAGATCATCGGGAACGTGCTGTCGATCGGCAAGGCGCGGATCGTGATCTCGGAACCGTGCGCGCGCTGCACCTTCACGGCACTGGCGCAAGGCGATCTCGCCTTCGAGCCGGCAGTGCTGCAAACCATAGCGCGCCATGGCGAGGGCGGCTTCGGCGCGCTCTGCCAAATCATCGAACCGGGCAAGATCGGGCTGGGCGACCAGGTCACCTTGAACGAAGCCTGACCTTTGTCCAGCTTTCGACGCCGGACGGCGGCACGTCGTGACGCTGGTGGTGAACATCCAACGCTTGGCGCCGGGGGCGAATACAGCTCACGATCACTTTTCTCCCCTTCCGCGGGAGAGTCCGAAGGGGAAGTGGTGACCCAAACCGGTCCTTGCTGGGCCGATTTGGCGGCTCGTAACCGGACGTTGCCCGGAACCAGCGACTTTGCACCGTTCCTGCCGTTCCAATTGAAATCAGCTACGGCGCTAGGTGACCCGGCTCCAGTCATTCCCAAGGCCGTCGGCTTCTTCAAGCCGCCGATCAGCGGCATGGAAGTGGCATGTTACTCAGCCCGCTTGAGCGCGGTGAACGTCCATAGGGGGCGATGCTGACGTCGCGACTTTGCCAAGCTGGAAGACCTCCGTCGCCTCGCCGCGGCCGCGCAGCCGGTGCTTGCCCGCCGGGATCCTTTCGAACCTTTCGTCGAGCCGCGACGCGGTCTCGCCGGAAATGGCGATTGCGGCGGTGGCGCCCGGTTCGAGCAGCTTGCCGAGGTCCTGCAGCCGCTGGCTGACGTTCACGGTGTCGCCGACGATCGTATAGTTGACGCGGTCGGATGCGCCGATATTGCCGACAATGACGGAGCCCGTGTGGATGCCGATGCGGACATGAAGCGGAGGCCGGCCTTCGCCAGCCGCTTCCAGATTGTCCTTGTCCAGCTCCTCGCGGATGGCCGCGGCTGCGCGCACGGCCGCGGCGGCATGGCCCTTCAGACGATCCGGCGCGCCGAAGAACGCCAGCATGCCGTCGCCCAGGAACTTGTCGACAGTACCGCCATGTGCATCGACCGCGCCGCACAGGATCGCGAAGTGGTGGTTCAGCAGCCTGGCCGCGGCGGCGGCGTCCATCTGCTCCGACAGCGTGGTGAAGCCGGCGATGTCGGTGAACATGACGGTGACGACCGCTTCGCGCGGTTCGGCGATGCCGATCTCTCCGGTGCGCACCAGCTTGGCCACCAGCGAGCGCGGAATATAGGTCGAGAATGCACGCAGACCGATCAGCATGGCATTGAAGGCCGAAGCCTGGTTGTCCAACTCCAGCACCCTGCTGCGCGGCAGGGGGGTCACGCCGTCGAGATCGAAATCGGCGACGCGCGTGGCCTGGCCGGCAATCGCCTGGATCGGGCGCGACAGGCGCTTGCCGAGAAGAATCGCGACGATGACCGCCACCGCCATCGCGCCAAGTCCAAGTATGGCCGATCCCATGACGCGCTCGATTTCGTCACCGATCTGACTGGTCTTGAAATATGCGCCGAGCGTCCAGGGCCGGTCGCCATAGCCGGTGATCTCACGGGTAATAGCGACGTAAGTGTTCTCTCCGTCCCATGACGTCGAACCGTCCTTGTCGTCAACCTGGATTTCGGCAACCTCGATATCGCGGGTACGCTGCGTGCTGAACTCCGCTTCCGGTTTGCGCGCCTCATATCCGGCGAGAACCGGATCGCCGAAATTGGCGAGCGGCGTCAGCGGCAGGATGCCGTTCTTCAGCGCATCCGGGGAAGCCAGCCGCTGGTCCGCCAGGATGGATCCGTCGCCATCCAGAATGAAGGCATGCGTGCCGAAGCGCGACGACAGTTCCTGCGTGATTTTGGACAAGTTCTGCAGTTCCACCGCGGCGATCACCCAGGCCTTCGTGGCGCCATCGCGTGACAGCGGCGCCGAGACGTTGGCGAACAAGCCATATTCGTTGGCCACGAAGGCGCCCCACCGGCGTCCATCGACCTGCTGGCGCTCTTCAAGAACGGCGCGCACTTGCGGCGATTTCTCGGTCTCGGCGGGGAGTTTCCGGATCATTCCGGCAGGATATTTGGCGTCGTTGTCCCCGGTCACCGCCGCCCCCCTGCAAATCAGGTCGGGTGTGCAGATCAACATTGCGTTCACCCCCGGCGCTGCCGCCAGCGCACTGGCAAGTGCCGCCGACATCGCCTCGTCGTCGATCTGGAACTCGCTCTGCTTGTAGAGCTGCGCGACGCCGTCCACGGCGCTCTCGGCGCGCCCCATCTCGGCGCGCAGCAAATCCTCCATCGCATCGATCAGGAGCGTCGACTGGGCGCCGAGCAGGTCGAAAGTGTTGCGAAGGTTGGCGCCGACCGACAATGCGAGCACGCCGCCGACCGACAGGAACACGAGGCTGCCGAAACTCATCGCCATGATGACTGCAATGGGGATGCGACGCCGCTTATTTTCGGGGCGGACCAGACGCACTGGTTGTGCGGACGTGCTCATGCAGCCAACGTCATAATGCGCCACCGCATTGCAAGCCCGATGACGGCTTTAAGGAGAGGACGCGCCGAAGCATTCGCACCAATGTGGCGCCGATGTTTCCAGCGCCGATGATTCCGATCCTCATAGGGGTGTTCCTTTCGTAAATATGGAAGAGCGCCCGCCTCAGTCGCGGACGCGGGCGCCTCGAAGATGCGCCCCTTTCTCGCGCAGTGTCGAGAGTGTCAACTCCCGGAAAGGCGCATGCACGACATGATCGTGGCCGCCATGCAGGAGAACCGGGCGATCATCAAGTCGCATATCGAGCGAATGGTGACGATCTTTGAGCCGATCATTCGCGAGGGGACCGAGGCGGGCGAACTCAAGGTCGAGGACCGGCAGAAGCGGCCCGTGCGGTCAACACCGCGTTCACGCCGTTCTTCCACCCGATTCTGATCGAGCACTGCGTTCAACACGGCGAAGACACCGACGCGGCCCTGCGTGAGCAGATTCGGTTTATCCTGAAAAGCTCTCGGCAAGTCGGCCTAAGGCGCAGCGTGCCATATATGCAGGCACTGTGGTTCCGGAGAAGGGCGCGCGAACACAAGGTTTGCGTCGAAGGCCAACTCATCTTCAAAACCACGGCGCAAACGTTGCACGCGGCGCTGGCCGAACAGGGAATAACCTATGTGCAGGAAGAGATGGCAAAACCCGACCTCGTGCATATGATCTGACCAGGCGGATCCGGGCAGCCATACCGTCCGACAGTCGGCTCAGGATCGCCGGCAGCTGTAGCGCGAACGTCAGGTTTGGAGGAGGGCTACGAATGACTGGAATTGGCGCTGGTTGCTCGTTCTAATTGCGAACGTGAACGCAAAATCCTACCCAGAGAGGTCTTCCATGACGGGTACCAACCGTCAGGTTTTCACCACCAGGTACCTTCAAACGAAAGATCGGAGGGCAATACGCCTCCTATCTTTCGGTGCCAGGAGAACCGCCGGCCTATTCGCTTTTCCAGACACCCCATACATGGGGGTTTGCCGCGGGCCATACCGAATAGCCCTTTACTTTCGGCGACACGGCATCGAGGGACGGCTCGTAATAGAGGCCAAGGATCGGCACATCCTTTGCCATGAGTGCATGGAGCTGCTTGAACAGTGCCTTGCGTTGCCCGGCGTCGGTCGTGGCCATCGACTTCGTGTAGAGATCGAGAGCCTCCTTGCTGTCCCACTGCGCCGTCGGATCGGTCGCCTTGTCGCCAAGGATGACGCCATACATCAGCGACGGATCGAGACGAGCCGAATAGCCAAAGGACTGGATCTGGAATTTGCCGACAAGGTAGTTGTCGAGCTGTGCCGCCCAATCCAGCACTTCGAGCTGGGCGTTGAAGCCTGCGGCCGTCAGCATCGCCTGCAGCAGCACGGCGTTCTCGTACATGCCCTGGTAGCGGGTGTTGGTCTGGATCTTGATCGGCTCGCCCTTGTAACCGGCTTCGTCCAGCAGGGCCTTGGCCTTGGCCGGGTCGTATTCCGGCCATTTGAGGAAATCGTCGTCGAAGAACGAGCTCGCCTGGGCGACGGCCGAGGGACCTCCCGTGGCGGCACCGCTGGTGCTGGCGGCGGCGATCTGGTTGATGTCGGCGGCATGCGCCAGCGCCTCCCGTATTTTGACGTTCGACAGCAGCGGGTCCTTGGTCTGCAGCAGGATCACCGTCCACGACAGGCCCTGCGTCGACAGCACCGTCATGCCGCGCGACTTGGCTTCCTCGGCACGCGATGATTCAAGATCGGGCAGGACATCGAGTTCGCCGGCAAACAGCGCGGTTTCCGCCGCCGCCGTGTCGGGGATGACCATGAAGCGCACCTCGTCGACATAAGCCTCACGGCTGCCGGCAAAGCCGCTCGGCGCCTCCTTCACCGGCTTGTAGTCTGCAAAGCGCTCAAGAGCCAAATACTGGCCCTTGACCCATTCCTTCAGCGTGAACGGGCCGCTGCCGATGGCGGAATCGGCGAGCCACTTGCCGTCGGCGCCGACATTCTTCGGGCTGGCGACCCAGCCATTGCATTGGACACTGGCGAGTTGCGCCAGAAACAGCGCATTCGGCGCCTTGAGCGTGAAGACCACGGTGCGTGGATCAGGCGTCGCCACTTGCTCGACCTTGAGGCCCTGGCTGCCGTCGAAGAAGGGAATGCAGAACCACTGATTGGCCGGGTCCATGCGGCGGTCCCAGTTCCATTTGACGTCGGACGAGGTCACGGCGTCGCCATTGTGGAAAACCGCGCCGTCGCGCAACGTGAAAGCATAGGTCTTGCCGTCGTCCGATACTGTCCAGGATTCGGCCAATGCCGGGCCGACCGTGAGATCGGCGCGATAAGCCACCAGCGTCTCAAAGATATGGTGCAGCACAGTGTCGGTGTTTGCGTCGCGATTGAGACCGTCGGTGGCGCGGATGTCTGCGTTGATGCGGACCTTGAGCGCGCCGCCGGTTTTCGGCTGCTCCTGCGCCATCGCCGGCAGTGCACAAATCATCACCGCGATTGTCGCCAGCACCTGGAACAATCGTCTTCCCATCATCAATCCTGTTCCCATTTTTTATCTCCAGTTTGACCGCAGTTTTTCAGGCGGGCGCCGCATTCAATGTCCGCGCAAAGAACTCCTTGACCTTGGCGATGAGCGCGCCGTCGTTGTGAGCGATGCCAGGCACGACATCCAACTGCACCTCGACGCCATGTCTCTCCAGGCTGCCCTTCAACGATCTGATCCGGTCGTTGCGGGTCGCGCCGGCGAGATCGGCGCCGGGCATCCACCAGTCATCCTCCGGCTTGATGGTGATCTCCCAGGTTTGGAGATCGTCGCCACCGATCACCATCTGCACGGCGACCTTGCGCATGGCGTCGAGGTCGATGGTCTTGCCGAACACTTTCTCGAAGTCGCGCACCCCGACCCAGAAATCGTGATCGAAGTCGAGCAGGGTCACGACGCCCGGCGCACCGATCGATGCCGCCAGCAGACGTTCGGGATGGAGGAACAGGAAACGATGGGTGAAATGGCCGCCGCCGGAGAAGCCGTACATCAGCACGCGGTCGCCGCGGATGCGATAGCGCTCGCGCATCTCCTCGACCATGTCGAGCAGCACGGCATCGTAATGCAGGTCGCCCTGGCGCAACATCTTGTAAGAGGAAAGATCGCCCGGAAAACAGATATTCGCCGGGAACAGCGGGGCGAGCACGATCACGCCGTTCTGTTCGGCGAAGTCGGCGAAGGCGTCCCGGTAGGCGAGCATGCCGCGCTCGGTGCCATGCACGATCACCGCCAGCGGATAGGTCTTGTTGCCGTCCTCGTCATAGTCGTCGGGGACATAGGCGCAATAGGGGAAGCGCTGGTCGAAGCGGGAGGCGTACACCGTCGTGTGCCCGAAATCGTAATAGGACAGGCGCTTGCCATGTCCGCTGACGTTGCGCATCGAATTTTCCCTGATCTCAATTTCATTGTTTCATCATTTTGTGTGACTGAAAAGCATTTGTTTATCCACATCGTCAGGAAAGTACGTATTTTACATCGCGTAACGCCTGACATCATCGGGCAAGCGTGAGAAGCTATCCGGGCCGTCGCGCGTCAAGTCCAGCCGGCGGCACGACCAACGACATCGTGAAGTTGTGCAGGTTGACTCGGTTGTCTGCTCGCCTAACTTCGCGGTCACATGATATTTTCCCGCATCCGCAAGCTTGTCCCTCTTGTTCTCTTTGCCGGCAGTTCGATCGTGTCCTCCTGCGTCGCCCCTGACGACACGTCGAACCTCCCGAAGGAAGACGCCACAACGGCGGCAGCCCGCAAAGAGATGGTCGGTCTCAGCGAGGCGGACGTTCGAATGTGCGCCGGCTTTCCGACTGCCACCGCTGATGCGGGGGGAAGCCAGATCTGGACCTATCAGCGTACCGTTCAACGCGGCAATCTCAACGTGGTGATTCCAACCTTGGCCGTGGGCGCGATCCCGACGGTTGGAGGATCGCTCAATGTCGATCCCGGCGGCTATTGCAACACGCAAATCCGAATGGTCGACGGCCGTGTTGCCGAGGTTGCCTACGCCGGCGACAACAACACGCCGAACCACCGCGATGCGCTCTGCGTCAGCACGGTAGACGGCTGCGTGGCATATGCCCGCCAGCGCCATCAAGTCAGGACAAGAGCCAGCCCCAGGTAACCCGGCCAGCTAATCGGGTTCCAGCTAATCGGGCTGGCTGGCGCAACCCAGGCCCTGCAGCATTCGTTCGTGTTTCAGGCAGACGTTCCATATCCGAACCTTTGCCAGAGACAACCGCCGGCTCCCCGCCGATCGGCCTTGCGAAAAGCCGGTCGGCCGGAACCATTCTTGGGATCGGGAGTACAAGAGGTCGAAAGGACAGGGATGGCAGACGATGATCATCACCCGCAGGACATTCGTTAAGGCTGCCGCCGCTTCCGGCGCGGCTCTGGTGTTGCCGGCAGCCGCGCCCGGCGCGCCGCCCGCGCCGGTGATGCGGACCGTGCCCTCCTCGGGAGAGATGCTTCCCGCTGTCGGCCTGGGCACCTGGATCACCTTCAATGTCGGCGACGATCCGGTGCTGCGCGACGAGTGCGCCGAGGTGATGGCGGCCTTCTTCGCGGCGGGCGGCCGCATGATCGATTCCTCGCCAATGTACGGCTCCTCGCAGCCCGTGATCGGCTATGGCCTCGAAAAGCTCGGCCGGCCTGAAGCGCTGTTTTCCGCCGAGAAGGTCTGGACCTCCTCCGCCGACGGACCCGCGCAGATCGAGCAGTCGCGTCGCTTCTGGGGGGTGCCGCGCTTCGACCTCGTGCAGGTCCACAACCTCGTCGCCTGGGAGACGCATCTCGAAACCCTGTTCGCCATAAAGGCGGACGGGCGGATCCGCTATGTCGGCATCACGACGTCCGAAGGACGGCGGCACGATTTGTTCGAACAGATCATGCTCGCGCATCCACTCGACTTCGTACAGTTCACCTATAACGTCGTCGACCGTGAAGCGGAGCAACGGCTGCTGCCGCTGGCGGCCGAGCGCGGCATGGCTGTCATCGTCAACCGGCCGTTTCGGCAAGGCGCGCTGACGCGTCAGCTCCAGGGCGAGTCGCTGCCGGACTGGGCGGCCGGGATCGGTGCCGAGACCTGGGCGCAGTTCATACTGAAATTCATCGTTTCGCATCCCGCCGTCACCGTCGCCATCCCCGCCACCACCCGCGTCGACCACGTGCGCGAGAACCTGTTGGCAGCGACCGGTCCCCTCCCCGACACGGCCATGCGCGAGCGGATGGCGGCCTATGTCCGGGACCTCTAAGCAGGCATTCGTCGGCTGCCCCACGAATGCCTGCCTGGATTCTGTTGTTTGTCGCAGGTTCATGTCGCAAAACCGTGGGAGGCTTTTGTGGAACCTGCTTGGATGTCGGAATGGTGGACCTACCGGCTGGAGGATTTCCTGCTCTTCTCGCCGCGCGTCTATTGGCGCATGTTCGAATTGGCCAATGCCGCGTTCTGGCCGCTGCATCTCCTGACGCTCGCCGCCGCCCTCGCCATTGTCCTGCTCGTGCTTAGGCGGCCGCGTCGCCATGGTCTGTGGATAGCGCTCGTCCTCGCGGCGCTCTTTGCCTTCGTCGGCTGGTCCTTGCTGTGGAGCCGCTATGCCGCGATCAACTGGGCGATCGCCTATGTCGCGCCGGCCTTCGGCCTGCAGGCGCTGCTGCTGGTGATCGGCGGTGCGCGCGGCGGCCTCGCCTTTGACCGGCGGGACCTCGCAGAGCGGCTCGGGCTGCTGATCGCGGTCGCTGGCCTCGTCGTTTATCCCCTGCTGCCGCCGCTCTTCGAGCGGCCATGGGCGAGCGCCGAGGTCTTCGGCATCGCGCCGGACCCGACGGCGATCGCAGCGCTCGGCGTCCTGCTTGCCGCGAGCGGCGGGCTTGTGCCGCTGCTGTTGGCGATCCCGCTGCTGTGGCTGCTGCTCAGCGGCCTGACGCTGCATGCCATGGGCGATCCGCAAGCCTGGCTGCCGCTTCTGGCAGCGGCCAGCACTGTCGCTGCTTTGACCCTGCGCCGTATCGCTCGGTGATGCCGGCACGATCGAGAAAGTCAGCCGGCTCCGGCCAAATAATACAAGTTCAGATGTAACCGAATTTTCTCCCTCTGAAATCGTAGCGTAACGCCGCACCGCCAGATTCGCACTTCAGCAGACCGCAGCCACACGCTCGCCGCGTGGATTGTCACAAGCCAGCCGGTTGCGCCAGCCGGTTGCAGTCGTGACTTGCTATGAAAGAGGAGGTGATCATGGCCAGTCAACTTTCGCGGACAGCGCCTCAGGCCAAAGATGCAACCGTCCAACCGATTGCCGCCACGCCGGAACTTACTTCCGCCGTCCCGCTGATGGCGCTTTCGACCGGTTTCTGGGCCTTCAAGACTCTGGCCGCTGCGCATGAGTTGGACCTCTTCAGCCGCCTTGCGGGCGGCGCCGGCAAGATGGTTGCGGAGCTGGCGGAAGCGCTCAGCCTGCATCAACGCCCGGCCGAGATGCTGTTGACCGGCTGCGCTGCACTCGGGCTCCTGGAGAAAACCGGCGGCCGCTATCGCAACACGCCGTTAAGCGAAACCTATCTCGTGCGCGGAAAACCGTATTACTTCGGCGGCTTCGTGCAGATGCTCGACAAGCGGCTCTATCCCGGCTGGGGCAGGCTTACCGAGGCGCTGCGCACGAACCGGCCGACCACGTGGGACCCAGCTGTGCGATCCTCGGCGTTCGACGGCGAAGATCCGATGATGCTGGCGCTGTTCTGGGAGGCGATGCATTCGGTCTCCACGATGACCGCGCGCAAGCTCGGCGAAGCGATGGATTTCGGACATTTCCGCCGCCTCCTGGACATCGGCGGCGGATCGGGGGCGTACAACATCGAGCTTTGCAAACAGTATGGGGCGCTGCGTGCGACCGTGTTCGACTTGCCGCATGTCGCCGCGATCGCCGCGGGAAAGATTGCCGAGGCCGGTTTGACCGACCGGATCGAGACCGCAGGCGGCAACTTCTTCGAGCAGCTTCCCGGGGATCACGATTTGCATCTCCTGTCGATGATCCTGCACGATTGGGACGAGGCGAAGAACCGCGCCCTGCTGCGCCGGTCGTTCGGGGCTTTGCCGAGCGGCGGCGCAGTCGTCATCAGCGAGCTTCTCGTCAATGACGAAAAGACCGGACCGGCGCCGGCGGCGCTGATGAGCCTCAACATGCTGATCGAGACGGAAGGACGAAACAACACGCAGGCCGAATATTCGGCGTGGCTCGAGGAAGCCGGATTCCGGCACATCGAGACGGTCTGGTTCGAGGCACCCGGCGCGAACGGCGCCGTGATCGGGCCGCAAGCCGTAAGGCGCAGTGGAACAGGCGCCCCGCAGTTCAACCCTGCGCGACAATGATGATGGAGGCCGAAATGGCTCACACGCAAACCCGCGTCGATCGTCACCGTCTGCTTGGACTTGTGCTGAAAACCACAGCAACCGCAATCGCGGCGCTCAAGACCTGGCAACAGACCGTCTCAAGACGTCGGGCAATTGCTGGTTTGACCCCCGAGCGGTTGCGGGACATCGGTCATGCCGAGGCACCCGCGCCTGCGCTTGAGGTCAAGGCAGGTCTGGTCACGAACCTGATGTCGATGAGGTAAGTGAATTCGGCCGTCATCGCAGGTACACGGCCAGCGGCCGTCATGCATTTTTGCTCCTTCTCACAAGCTCAAGCAACTGGGCGCCTTGCCAGCAGCAGCCCGCATCCAAGCATGATCATGGCACCGCCCGAGCCTTCACGAAGACGGCGAACGAGATTCCCACGCGACGCCGCGCCATCGCGAAGTCTTCCGGCTGCAAACGCCACGACAATATCGGCGAGCGTGTTGAGGGCAACCGAGATGGCGCCGAGGATCAGGAACTGCAGAACGACGTGATCCGACGATGTATCGACAAACTGGGGAATGAAGGCGAGGAAGAATGCGGCCGTCTTCGGGTTCATCACTTCGACAAGAACGCCATCCCTGAAGGGCCCGCATCGTGCCGACGGGCAGCTCCGAATGACCCAGCGACTTGTAGTCGAGCCTGGCATGGCGAATGGTTCGGTATCCCATCCAGACCAGATAGAGCGCGCCGACCACCTTGAGCGCCGTGAACAATTCGGCGCTTGCCAGCACGATCGCCGAGACGCCAAGGCTGCCGGCCACGACATGAAACAGCCCGCCGAGACCATTGCCAAGGCTCGAAGCGATTCCTTCCGAGCGACCGCCGGAAAGGGTTCGGGCGGCGACATAAAAAATCCCCGGACCCGGAGTAATCGCCAGCAGGAATGCCGTGAACAGGTAGACGGTGAAGGCGTTGGATTCCAGCATGGAAATGTCCTGATTAAGACTGTCTATCGAGCTTGCATACAACCAGCGGAGAAAACCGCATCGAGATGGTCGAGAGCGGCGGCGACGCGCTGCCGTGCCTGGTCCTTCAGCGGGAGGACAGGGCGTGGCGGATCGACGTCGCACAGGTTCAGAAGCCTGGCGACGACATACATCACCCTAAAACTGCCGAATTCCTTGAACAGCGCCCAAAGCGGTCCGAATGCGGCGTCGAGTCGCTCGACGGTCGCAGCGTCCCCGGCTTGCGCCGCTCGCGTCAGGGCCAGGGCCTGTGACGGCAGAAGTCCTGCGACGACGGAATACCAGGCGTCGCTCCCGGCGAGCAGCGCAGGCGCGCCGCCCCAGTCGCCGCTGTAGCCGATCCTGAATGCCGACCCGGTCGCAGACCGGAGGGAGGCAAGTTCGGACGTGAAGTCACCACCGGACGGCAAAGGCATCTTCACGGCTTCGATGTTCGCCACCTTCGACAAGCGGGAAATGAGGTCCAGGCTGAAGGTGAACCTGGTCGTGCCGGGATTGTTGTAGATGCAAAGCGGGAGTTGCCCCGCATCGGCGACTGTGGCGAAGTGTTCGAAGACCTCGTCGTCGACGAGCGGCGTATAGGAAACCGGAGCCAGGAGCAGGCCGTCGGCGCCCGCAGCCTTCGCGTCACGGGCAAGGTCCACGGCATCGCTGGTCCGGATCGCTCCGACGCCGACAATAACCGGGATTTTGCCGCCGACCGTGTCCATTGCCGTTTCGATCGCCCGTCGACGCTCTTGTCGCGTGAGGAAAGCATAGGCGCCGGTACTGCCGAGCAGTCCGATGGAGTCCGCTCTCGCCTCCTCGATGTTCCTCAGAAGGCGCGCGAGGGCGACGGGGTCGAGCCTGCCGGAAGCGTCCGCCGGGGTGATCGGGAATGCTGAAAGGCCTTGGAAGAGTGACATGAAGGAACCTTTTCAGATGCGGGTCAGGAGAAGCTTTAGCCCGGCAAATCCGAAGAATACCGCCAGCGTGCCTTCGATCCAGCGCCGCGCCCGCCGATACAGGGCGACCATGGGAGCGGTCGAAAAGACGATCGCGTAGCCGCAGAAGATGGTGACGCTCAGCACCGCGCAGCCCGCGAGGATCACCAGAACCGTATGCGACGACGACCCGGGCCCGAGTCCCAGCGTCATCAGCACGATCCATGCCAGGATCGATTTCGGATTGGTGAGATGCATCAGCAGTCCGCGCTGGTAGAGAGTGGCCGCCGTCGCCTTCCGTTCGTCGGTCGGGCGAAGCTGATCCTTGTGTGAAGAAAGCGCAGCCTTGCCCGCTTTGAAGGCGAGATAGAGAAGATACAGGCCTCCAACCAGCTGCAGGACCACGAGTGCCTGCGCGTATCGGCTGAGGATCGCCGAGACACCTGTCGCTGCCATCAGGCCCCAAAAGATCGAGCCACTGACGACGCCGGACGCGATTGCCAGTGCGGCCCCGCGGCCGTCGTTCATGGCGACGGCCATGATGCGCATATTGCTCGGCCCGGGACTGCCGGCAGCGATGACGTAGGCGGTAAAGACGATGATGAATTGGTGGAACTCGGCCAGCATTTTACTTCCCAGGAGGTGCAATCTGGCGTCATCAATACAAGCACAACTGGCCCTGACCTAGAACCAGTTTTGAATAAAAAGCGCTGGTCAAGTTGGCCTCATGCCTTTGCCTGGCTGATTTTCCCGGTAATGTCTGGATCAACGAAACGTCTTCATTTGGGTAATCGCGAATGGTCCAGTCCAGCAAGCAGAATTCGTCGTCGGGAAGTTCGTCGTCGGGATTGGGCGCGCGCGGGATCTATGAGAACCTGCGGGAACAGATCGTGGCGGAGGTCTACGGCCGCGGAGACGTGCTTCCGTCGGCTCGTGCACTGGCGGTCGAGCTTGGCGTCTCGCGAACGACTGTGACGTCCGCTTACGAACAGCTCGCCGCCGAGGGGTTCGTGGTCATTCGACATGGCGCGCGGCCACGGGTGGCCATCAAGGTCGCGCACAGCGAGCCGGGAGACCTCGTTGATACAGCCGCAGAGCCACACAGCCTCTCCGCTTTCGCAGAAAGGCTTCGATCCCGAGCCATCCCGATGCGGGTTGCGTCGGAGAAGCTCGTCGCCGACTTCCGCTACGGCGACATGTCGGCCTCTGACTTCCCGACCCTTGCCTGGCGAAAGGCCATGAACGATGCTGCGCTGGGACGGCCGCTCAAGCTGTCCTATGGCGACCCCTGTGGCTTGATCCGCCTGCGTGCCGCCCTGCAGGGCTATCTATGGCGAGCGCGCAGCATCCGGTGCGAGGTGAGCGAGATCGTCGTCGTCAACGGCTCTCAGCAGGGACTGGATCTCTGCGCCCGCCTGCTTCTCGATGAGGGCGACGGCTTCGCCATCGAAGAGCCCTGCTACCCGATGGCACGGAGCGTCTTCGAGATGACAGGAGCCATCGCCGCCCCGGTGGAGGTCGACGCCGAAGGCATCAGGGCGGACCTGTTGGCGGATGTTGACGCGCGGCTGGCTTATGTCACGCCTTCACATCAGTTTCCCCTGGGAAGCGTAATGTCGATGGGGCGACGCCAGCAACTGCTAGGATGGGCGAAAGAGAAGAGGGCCTACATCGTCGAGGACGACTACGACAGCGAATATCGTTTCGACATGAACCCGATACCGCCGCTTCGCGCGCTGGGAGGCGCGTCGAACGTCATCTATATCGGTACGGTCTCGAAGACACTGTCGCCGTTGCTGCGGATCGGCTACGTAGTCGTTCCGCGTGAGTTGCAGGAGGTTTTTGCCCATGCCAAGCGGCTGACGGACAGGCATGCCCCCAGCCTCGAACAGGAGGCGCTTGCGACCCTGATGGAAACCGGCGCCTACGAAAGCCACGTGCGCAAAACCCGGCGTCAAAATGCCCGCCGACGTGCAGCGCTCCTCGACGCTCTGCAGGCGGAATTCCGCGATTTCGTTCGGGTCGAAGGCGCAGAGGCCGGTCTGCACGTCGTCGTCTGGTTTCACGACACGCCGCCCTCCATGGCGGCATCGCTCATCGATAAAGCCGCCGCGCTCGGAGTTGGCATCTATTCGATATCGCCGCATTACTTCGACCAGACATTGGATTTCGACCAGACATTGGATCGCAGCTGCCTCGGCCTGGTGATGGGATACGCAAGTCTGACCGAGGGCCAGATCCACAGAGGGCTAAAGCTCCTTCGACGTGCTTACGAGGAGGCAACAGGCTGCGGCGATGTATCGTAGGTGCTTTACGGCCTGCCTGAGGGAACAGGCGCGCGCGACGCCGAAGGCAGCCTCGGCACCGCGCGGGTGGTGATCTGCCGCTAGAGCACTTTGCGTTTTGGTGGACCAAAACCGCGCTCTAACTCCTTGTTTTACGCATTTTGTCGGACGCCAAACCAAGATTGTTGGCTGCAAAATGCTCTAGAACCACCGCCGTTCAGGCTCGGAGCTCTTTGCAATCACAATTCCCAAGAGAACGCCGAGCACGCCGCCAAGCATCATCGCCGTAGAGATCGTGCCTGGGTTCTGCTGGACGGTTTCGGTCACGGTGTGTGCCTGGCTACGCAATTGCCGGGCTGCGCGCGAGGCCCGTTCGGCGGCGCTCTCGTACCAGCCCTGTGCCTCCTCGGCACGGTCGGAAAGGGTCCGATTTATTTTGGCGATTTCGCGACGAAGCTCGGCGATCTGTTTCTTCATCGCTTCCTGCGCGTCGTTTGCCGCCTTTGAGGTGCCTGCCATATTGGTGGTCTCCGCCATTGGATTTCTCCCTTTGGTAATCATATCCCCCATGGTCATCAGATAGGGGAAACGGTCGCGGACGCGCAGGGTTCCTTGCCCCGAAAACGCGCCGCTGACTGCGTTATCAAGCATCCCCTCGCACCCGCGCGTGGCGGGCAATGATGCTCTCCTCGTCGGTCGCGACGACGCGTATTTCGACCTTGCTGTCAGGTCGGCTTATGATCCCGGCATGGGCGGCATTGGATGGCTCGTCGATCGCCACGCCAAGCCAATCAAGCCTTTCGCATATTGCCTTGCGGACCGGCGCCGAGCGCTCGCCGATGCCGGCGGTGAACACCAGGCATTCGAGGCCGCCCAGCGTGTTGGCGAGCGCGGCAGCTTCCCGTGCCGCCCTGAAGGCAAAAAGCTCTACCGCTTCGCGGGCGTGGGGGTCGTCGCTCGCTTCCAGCGTGCGCATGTCGCCCGAGATGCCGGATATTCCAAGCAGCCCGGATTGCTCATAGAGCATATGCTGCAGAGCCTCTCCGGCGATGCCTCGTTCCAGGACGAGGTACAAAAGCACGCCCGGATCGATGGCGCCGCAACGCGTGCCCATGACCAGCCCGTCGAGCGCGGAAAAGCCCATCGTCGTGTCGAAGCTTCTCCCGTCGCGCATGGCGCACAGGCTCGCCCCGTTGCCGAGATGGGCGACGATCGTCCGCTTCGCTGCAAGCGCCGGCGATATCGCCTTGAGCCGCCCGGCGATGTACTCGTAGGAAAGACCATGAAACCCGTAGCGGCGGATTCCGTCCGCATCGTATTTGCGCGGCAGCGCGAAGCGGCTGACGATCGGATCGATCGCCTGATGGAAGGCGGTGTCGAAGCAGCCGACCTGCGGCAGATCCGGCCGCAGCGCCGCAAGTGTGCGGATCGGCGCGAGACTGCGGGGCTGGTGCAGCGGCGCAAGCGGCGTCAGCCTGTCCAGGGCCTCGATCACGACCGGCGTCAGGCGGACGGGTTCGACGAACTCGCGCCCGCCATGCACGATGCGGTGACCGGCGCAGACCAGTTTCCTGCCGCCAAGTTCGCTCTCGATCCAGCGGAGCAAATCGCCGATGCCCGTATCGCGTGCGTCTCCGGCAAGCCGCCGATCACATTGCGCTGTTCCGTCGGCCGCTTTCGCGCTGAGCCTCGGCGCATCGCCCTGGCAGAGATGCTCGCTGAGCACTTCCATGACGCGGCCGTCCCGGGAGAGTTTTACGTCATAGGGCTCTATCCGCTGCATCCAGACCCGGTCGGTAACCTCGAATACCTCGTCAAGCCGGTTGGAGGATGTCTCGTCCGGCCCCATCAGCCGGAAATTCCCGGCCTGCGCATTCAGGCTCATGACGTCGCGAAGATAGCCCCCGAGAACCCGCGTCGCCTCGGCCTTGGCGCCACCCGGACGCGGCACATCGAGCGCCAGGTTTTTCCAATCGGGAAGCACGAGGTCGCGCTTCAGCAGTCCGCCGTTGGCATAGGGGGTTGCGCCCATGCGCTTGGATCCGGTTGGCGCAAGCGCCGCCAGCTCTGGAAGAAGATGCCCGCTGTCGTCGAACAGCTTTGCCGGTTCGTAGCTCCGCATCCAGTCTTCGAGGATCTTGCGGTGTCCCGCATTGCTGCGGGCGTTCGACACCGGCACTTGATGCGAGCGCCAGAAATCCTCGACCTTCTCGCCATCGACCTCCTTCGGGCCGGTCCACCCCTTCGGGCTGCGCAGCACGATCATCGGCCACAGCGGACGCTCTCCTTGCCAGAACGGCGTACGGGCGCGCTCCTGGATCGAGCGGATTCTGTCGAGCACGGTGTCCAGCTTGGTGGCCATCAACCGATGCATGCGAGCCGGCTCGTGACCTTCGACGAAAAAAGGTTCGTAGCCATAGCCGGCGAACAGGGCGCGCAATTCCACGTCATCCATGCGGGCAAGGATCGTCGGGTTGGCGATCTTGTAGCCGTTGAGATGCAGGATCGGCAGGACAGCGCCGTCGGATGCCGGGTTGAGGAACTTGTTGGAGTGCCATGCCGCCGCGAGCGGACCGGTTTCCGCTTCGCCGTCGCCGACGACGCAGGCGACCACCAGATCGGGATTGTCGAAGGCCGCGCCGAAAGCATGGACCAGCGCATATCCCAGTTCTCCGCCTTCATGGATCGAGCCGGGCGTTTCCGGAGCAGCGTGGCTCGGCACTCCTCCGGGGAAGGAGAATTGCCGAAAAAGTTTCCTCAGGCCGTCTTCGCCCTGGCCGATTTCGGGATAGATTTCGCTGTAGCTGCCCTCGAGCCAGGTGTTTGCGACCATCGCCGGGCCGCCATGACCTGGGCCGCAGATAAACAGAACGTCGAGACCGCGTTGACGGATGACGCGGTTCAGGTGGACGTAGATGAAGTTGAGGCCAGGCGTCGTGCCCCAATGGCCAAGCAGCCGCGGCTTGACGTGTTCGGCTTTCAGCGGCTCGCGCAGCAGCGGATTGTCCATCAGATAGATCTGGCCAACCGAAATGTAGTTCGCGGCCCGCCAATAGCGGTCCATGAGATCGACCTGATAACGGCCGGTTGTGGTCGCAGCTTTCTGAGCCTCGTCGTTCATCGAAAATTCTCCAGAATGCGTTCGCCCGTCGATATCTGGAGTGACATCGCTCTGGAGAAAGGATTTTCACGGAAATAAGTTCGGCTGGAGCCGCCATTTGTGCCCGCCAATCGCTCTTTTGCAGGAACCTGAAAGCTCGCCAATGGTTAAGGAGACTAGCCGCCGGCCATGAGTTGCCGAGGCCGAGCGCATACCCGATGAGCCGCTCGGGCACGATTAGGGGACAATCGGGGGCTGTCTGCTCGCAAGAGGAGCAAAAAGATGCTCGATCTTTCCCACGCACGCAACCGAATGGTCGAAGTCCATCTCAGCCGCCGTGGCATCCATGACCGCGAAGTGCTGGAAGCGATGCGCGAGGTTCCGCGCGAGGCTTTCGTCGCTCCCGGCTTTGAAGAATTCGCCTACGAGGACGGGCCGTTGCCGATCGCCGAGGGTCAGACGATATCGCAGCCCTACATCGTCGCCTTGATGATCGAGATGGCGGAAATCGGAACGGGCGACCATGTCCTCGAGGTTGGCACCGGTTCGGGCTATGCGGCTGCCGTGATGAGCCGGATCGTCGAACGCGTCTACACGATCGAGCGCCACGCCGGGTTGGCCGAAACGGCGAGACAGCGGTTCCAAGAGCTTGGCTACGACAATATCGAAGTCCGCACCGGCGATGGCACCAAAGGCTGGCCCGACGCAGCGCCCTTCGACGCCATTCTGGTCGCCGCCGGCGGACCCGGTGCGCCGCTCGCGCTTCAGGAACAGCTCGACGTCGGTGGCAGGCTCGTCATCCCGGTCGGCGACGATCCGCATGATCAGCGCCTTCTCAAGGTCACCCGAACCGGCGCTGCAACTTACAGCGAGGAGGATTTCGGCGGCGTGCGGTTTGTCCCGCTCATTGGCGAGCAGGGCTGGCCCGAGAACGGCAACCGTATCGCGAATGATCGCCCGTCCGGACGCGCACGCACGCGCAGCCTGCCGGAGATGATCGCGGCGGCGGCCGAACCGCTGCCGGATTTCGACGATCCGGCGTTCGGCGAATTGTTCGATCGGTTTGGCGACCGGCGCGTCGTCCTGCTCGGTGAAGCGAGCCACGGCACGTCGGAGTTCTACCGGGCTCGCGCCGCGATCACCCGCAGGCTCATCGAGAAGCACGGCTTCACCATTGTCGCTGTCGAGGCCGACTGGCCTGATGCAGCGGCGATCGACCGCTACGTCCGCCATCGGCCGCCACGCGCCAACGCCGATCCGCCGTTCCAGCGCTTTCCCACCTGGATGTGGCGCAACACCGACGTTGCGGCGTTCGTCGACTGGATGCGACATCACAACGAGCGCATCAGGCTATCGTCCCGGCTAGCCGGGTTCTATGGCCTCGACATCTACAATATGAGCGGATCGATCGCCGCGGTTCTACAATATCTCGATCGGGTCGATCCGCAGGCAGCAAAGATCGCGCGTGAACGCTATGGCTGCCTGACGCCTTGGCAGCATGAACCATCCACCTACGGCCGTGTCGCGCTCACTTCGGGTTACAAGAAATGCGAGCAGGCCGTACTTGAACAAAGCCGCGAGCTCCTTGCCAGGCAGCTCGACTATGGCCAGCAGGACGGCGTCGATTTCATGGATGCCACCCAGAATGCCCGGCTGATCGCTTCCGCGGAACGCTATTACCGGATCATGTATTATGGCGGCGCGCAGTCCTGGAATTTACGCGACACCCATATGTTCGAGACGCTCGAGCATCTGCTGGAAGCTCGCGGGCCGAACGCCAAGGCGGTCGTGTGGGCGCATAACTCCCATATCGGCGATGCCCGCTACACCGAAATGGGGATTGTCAGGGACGAAGTGAACATCGGCCAGCTCTGCCGTCAGCGCTTCGGCGACGAGGCAGCCTTGATCGGGCTCAGCACGCATTCCGGGACAGTCGCCGCGGCCTCCGACTGGGACAGCGAGATGGAGATCAAGCGGGTGCGGCCTTCTCACAACGACAGCTACGAGCGGCTTTGCCATGATAGCGGCGTCTCGCGTTTCCTGCTCGATATCAAGCGCGACGATACGTTGCGCGAGCGGCTTCTGGAGCGTCGGCTGGAGCGCTTCATCGGCGTGATCTATCGGCCGGAAACCGAACTGCGCAGCCATTACGCGGATGCCTCTCTTGCCCAGCAGTTTGACGCGTTCGTCTGGTTTGACGAAACCGTCGCGGTGACGCCGCTTGGGCCGGAGCATGTCGGAACCGGCGTTCCCGACACCTATCCGTTCGGGCTCTAATGCATGTCGCGCAAAAGCATGCCCTCGGGCCTGACCCGAGGTCGTGCAGCGGTTTTGCGATAACGACATGCATAAAACAACAATCTAAAGCGCGTCGCGTGGGGCCGGCCAAATGCGACGCGCTTTAGCCGCCTCGCGGACAAGGCCCCATCAAGGTGAGTTTCGGCGGAACATTCATCGCGCCCTGCTGTTTCTAGAACAGGACCCTTTTCGAAGGAGTTGTGCCATGAGCGGAACCAAACATCCAAAGTGGAAAAAGCCGAGCGATGCCGATCTGAGGAACAATCCCGGCATCGGCACCTCCAAGGGCACGATCAAGGAAGGCGACGAACTCTTGCTCGAAGGCGAAAACACCATCGAGGGCGATGTCGAGAACGACACGAACGCCCTTGGCGGGATCAATCCAAGGCAAAGGATGCGGACGAACAAGTAGCGTCGCGCGCATCCCACGCGCTATTCACTCCCAGCATAAAATGTCGCGGCGACAGCAATCGAGATCAGGCTCAGCATCGCCAGGCCTGCCCTGGCGACGTGCGAGGCTTCCCAAACATCGCGCAAGTCTTTCCAGTCGCCGCTTTGCTTCCGGCGGAGCATTGAAAAAAACGTCGCGGCTGGTTTCGACACTGCGACGTCCTGCACCCAGAAATTGTTGACGGGATGTGTTACCAGCCAATAGGTCGCATGTTCCGCCACCAGGAAGACAAGGGCCGCCAAAGTCCACCAGAATCGACCGCCTGGATAGGGCGTGAGGTAAAGCAGGATGGCGAGTGCAATGATGCCGCCGATCTCGGCAAACCCGCCGATCGTGAAGCCGGGATAGTAGATCTCCTGCACAGATTTGTAGGTGGCCTCCTTGAGGCGCAACTTGCCGGGCAACTCCAACGCGTGTGCGAGCGACAGCGCCATTGCGATTGCGACCAGAAGAAGGGTGACAATCATGAACGCGCGCATGCTGTTCCTCCCTGAACCGTCTTGGCAATACGCGGCGTACATAGCGTGCTCGCCGACACGGTAAAGGCGACGAAGGTGGAGCCGCCGCTCCATTATTCAACGCCGCCGGCATTGAGCCCCACCGCCAAGCCATGGAACCATCGTTCGGCGCGATGGTTGTCACCCTGGATGATCCTCCTCCGAGGAAACGGAAGGAGACACATGCCGCTGTGAACGACCCACGTCTAGGCCGGGGTCGACAGCGAGAACGAGCTATTCATTGGCGCCGGAGCTGTTGAGTGGAAACACATTGGCGCCGAGGAGATGTGAAGCAAGCTTCGGGGAGTCTCCGATGACCGATCCTGATCCAGACCCGAACAATCCCGTGCCGATACCGGATAATCCCAATCCTGAGCCGGCCCGGCCGCCTGCTCCGCCGGAGACTCCGCCTGGTGAGCCTCCGGGCGTTCCTCCGCCTTCGCCTGATCCCGTTCCCAGCCCCGAAAGGCAGCCCGTCGAAATTCCTCCCGATATACCACCGGAGATCCCCACGGAACCGACCTTCCCGGGTCCGACGGCCAGGGCATTGGACCCGGAGCATTGGACCCAGGAGTAAAAACCCGGCGGTAGAACGACGCCGTCGCCGGCCATTCCGGTTTTGGTCATTCCCCGATTTGGCTGGTCGAACGTTCGTTGAGCGTCGCGCCGGTTTGCGCATCGATCGCCGCCAGGCTGACCTCATAGCCCCACAGGGTCCGGATATGGCGCAGCGTCGCGTCGCGACCGGCCTCATCCAGCATGATGCCGTTCTTCACCTTGTGCTCCAGTCGCAACTGCCGGTCGCCGAGCAGATCGACATCCACAACCTGGATATCCGGCCGGCTCGCGCCGATGTCGTAGCTCTGGGCGAGCCCGGCGCGTATCTTTTCGTAGCCACGCTCATTGTGTATCGACGCGACTTCGTAATGCGGCTCGCTGGCGGCGTCGGCGAGGACAAAGAACCGCCATTTCCGCATCAGGGCGGGGCTCAGATACTGGCGGATGAAAGATTCGTCGCGATGGTTCGCCCACGCGTCGAGCAGGGTTTCGCGCCAATTGCCGTTGCCGGCGATATCGGGGAACCAGTCACGATCCTCGGCGGTCGGCTCGGTCGCTATGCGCTGGATGTCCTGCATCATGTCGAGGCCCAACGCATAAGGATTGATACCGGAAAACCGCGGGTCGTCGAAGCCTGGCTGAAAGATCACGTTCGAATGGTTGCGCAGGATTTCCAGCATCGCGCCTTCGCTGATCAGGCCACGATCGAACAGCATGTTCATCAGCGTGTAGTGCACGAAGGTGGCGCAGCCTTCGTTCATCACCTGTGTTTGCCGCTGCGGATAAAAGTATTGCGCGACGACGCGGACGATCCTGACGATTTCACGCTGCCAGGGCTCCAGGACCAAGCTGTTTTTTTCCAGGAAGTAAAGCAGGTTCTCCTCGGGCAGCTTGAGCGTTTTCTTTCGCTCCGCGATGTTGGAATCCTTTGCCCCAACATTGTCTCCGCCCTTCGAAGGCGGCAGCGTGCGCCACAGATCGTTGTAAGAGCGCTCTTCGTACTCCAGGCGCTCACGAACGCCTACACGCTGCCGCTCCGACGACAGCTTCGGCGGCCGGCGATATCTGAAGACCCCCTGTTCCATCAGCGCGTGGGCCGCATCGAGGATCGCCTCCACCGCGGCAACGCCGTGCCGCTCCTCGCAACGGGCAATGTAACCCTTGGCAAAGTCCAGATAGCTCAGGATCGCGCTGGCGTCCGTCCATTGCCGGAACAGATGATTGTTCTTGAAAAAATGATTATGGCCAAGCGCTGCATGAGCTGTCACCAGGGCCTGCAGGGCCATGGTGTTTTCCTCCATCAGGTAGACGATGCAAGGATTGGAATTGATCACCAGCTCATAGGCGAGCCCCCGCCCGCCTTTGCGATAGAGCAATTCCTGGTAGAGGAAATGCTTGCCGAAGGACCAGTGGCGATACATCAGCGGCATGCCGACCGAGGAATAGGCGTCGAGCATCTGCTGGGACGAGATGATCTCCATCTGCACCGGATAGATGTCGAGGTGAAGCTCTTCGATCGCGATCGCCTCGATCGCGTCGTAGGCGCGCGACAGTGTCTTGAAATCCCAGTCGGACCCCGAAAAGAGCAAACCTGATCTGCTGGTTTGGCCTGGTTTGCTGGTTGGGCCTGATTTGCTGGTTTGGCCCGACTTGCTGGTCTGGCCCGACGTGCTGGTCTGGTTCGCCATCGGCTCCCCTCAAGCGCTTTTCTGCAGGACCGGCTGCCTGGCAAAGAGCTGGCGAAAGACCGGATAGATGTCGGCTGCGTTGGCGATACGGCTCATCTGGAAATTCGGCCATCGCTGGTTGACAACGCTGTAGGCGCGCCAGAGCGAGGTCCCATTGTCGGTGGTGCCGAAAATATGGCTCTCACGTTCGTCGATGATCTCGACATAGGCGAAATACTGGCACAGGCGCATGACCTGGCCGTCCATCAGGCCGATGCAGCGCTCGGAATCGGTGACGAAATTGTCGCCGTCCGACGCCTGGGCGGCATAGATGTTCCACTCGTTGCTGGGATAGCGTTGCGCGATGATGCGGTGCATTTCCTCGAGTGCCGTGGAAACAACCGTGCCGCCGCTTTGCGTATTGTAGAAGAAGGTTTCCTCGTCCACCTCCTGCGCCTCGTGCGTATGGCGGATGAAGACGATTTCGGTGCGGTCGTAGCGCCGTTTCAGGAACAGGTGCAGCAGCACGAAGAAACGCTTGGCCAGATCCTTCTCGCGTTCGCCCATCGAGCCGGATACGTCCATGAGACAGAACATGACCGCATTGGCATTCGGCACGGGCTGGGCGTCGAAACGGTTGAAGCGGATGTCGACGGGATCGACATAGGCGATCCGCTTGCGGCGGCGCTCAAGTCGCTCAAGCTCCTCCCGCAACGCTGCAATGCGCTGGCGTGCCGGCGCCGCGCTCTGCGGCTCGGCCTCCAGGATTGCGAGTTGCTCCGCAATCGCATCGAGTTCCTCCTGCTTGGGGCGCCTTAGCGCAATCCGGCGACCATGGCTGTTTCGCATCGTGCGCCCGACATTGATGTTGGTCGGCGAACCGGTCGCAGCGAACCCGGCGCGGCGCGGTTTGAAGGATAGTATCTCCTTGAGGTTGAGCTTGACCATGTCGGGAAGTTCGAGATCCTCGAAAAAGAGGTCGAGCACCTCCTCGCGCGAGAGCACGAAACGAAAATCGTCCTCCGAGACCGTTTTGCCGGGAGACGAGCCGCCGCCGCCCTGGCCGGGCTTGGGAACCCGGTCGCCAGGGGCGAAATGCTTGTTGCCCGGCAGGATGTGCTGTCGCCTGCCGCTGTCCTTGGCATCGCTGAAGCTCGGCTCTGCTGTGCCCCTCGCCGGCATCGAGACGGTGTGCTCGCTGTCGACATCGGCGATCTTGCCGGTACGGATCCGATCCCGGATGCTTCGCTTCAGCTCTTCGCGCGCACGCTTCAGGAAGCGCTGGCGGTTGCCGAGGCTCTTGTCCTTTGGGTTCAGTCGGCGATCGACAAAGATCGGCATGGAACCATCCCGGCCGGACTCAGCCCGCCTTGTTCACCCGCATGTACCAGTCCACCAGCCGGCGGACCTGGCGTTCGGTGTAACCGCGTCCGACCATCCGATGCACGAACTCGGTATGCCGCTTCTCCGTTACGCTGTCCTGCTTGGAGCCGAAGCTGATCACCGGGAGCAGATCCTCGACCTGCCCGAACATCCGCTTCTCGATGACTTCGCGCAGCTTTTCATAGCTCGTCCACGACGGGTTGCGGCCATGGTTCCTCGCCCTTGCGCGCAACGTGAACTTCACGACCTCGTTGCGGAAGTCCTTGGGGTTGGCAATGCCGGCCGGCTTTTCGACTTGCGACAGTTCGTTGTCCAGCACCTCGCGATTGAGGATCTGGCCGGTATCGGGGTCTTTGTAGTCCTGGTCCTCGATCCAGGCATCGGCATAGGCGATGTAGCGGTCGAACAGGTTTTGGCCGTATTCGCTGTAGGACTCCAGATAGGCCTTCTGAATTTCATGGCCGATGAACTCGGCATAGCGCGTGGCCAGTTCCGACTTTATGAAGTCGAGATAGGCGGCTTCCGTTTCCTTGGGGAACTGCTCGCGCTTGATCGCCTCCTCCAGAATGTACATCAGGTGCACGGGATCGGCGGCCACTTCCTTGGTGTCGTAGTTGAAGGTCTGCGACAGGATCTTGAAGGCAAAGCGCGTGCTGACGCCGGTCATGCCTTCATCGACCCCGGCGGCATCGCGGTATTCCTGAACCGACTTCGCCTTGGGATCTATGTCCTTGAGGTTCTCGCCGTCATACACGCGCATCTTGGTGTAGAGCGGCGAATTGTCATGCTCGGCCAGACGGGTCGAGACGGTGAACCGGCTGAGAATGTCGAGAACCTCCGGTGCACAGGAACTGGAGGCCAATTCGCTTTCGCGCAGCAGCTTTTCGTAGATCTGCCTTTCTTCGGTGACCCGCAGGCAATACGGCACCTTGACCACCAGGATACGATCGAGGAATGCCTCGTTGTTCTTGTTGTTCTTGAACTGCAGCCATTCCGATTCGTTGGAGTGGGCTACGACGATGCCCTGATACGGGAAAGATCCGAAGTTTTCCGTACCGTTGTAGCTGCCTTCCTGGGTAGCGGTCAGCAACGGATGCAGGACCTTGATCGGCGCTTTGAACATCTCGACGAACTCGAGCAGCCCCTGCGTGGTCCGGTTCAGGCCGCCGCTGTAGGAATAGGCGTCCGGATCTGATTGGCTGAAATGCTCGAGCTGTCTTATGTCGACCTTGCCGACCAGGGCCGAAACGTCCTGGTTGTTCTCATCGCCTGGCTCGGTCTTGGAGATGCCGATCTGGCGTAGCCGCGAAGGCATCAGCTTGACGACGCTGAACTTGGAGATGTCGCCGGACAGTTCGTCGAGGCGCTTGGCCGCCCATGGCGAAATAAGACCGTTCAGCCGGCGCCGCGCGATGCCGTATTTGTCCTCCAAAAGGTCGCCCATGCGGTCAGGATTGAAAAGCCCGAGCGGCGATTCGAAAACCGGACTGATCTGGCCGCCGATCTTCAGCGTATAGATCGGACGCTCCTCCATCAGCTTCTTCAGCCGTTCGGCGAGCGAGGACTTGCCGCCGCCGACAGGGCCAAGCAGATAGAGAATCTGCTTGCGCTCCTCGAGCCCCTGAGAGGCATAGCGGAAATAGCCGGCTATGCGCTCGATCGTGTCCTCCATGCCATAGAACTCGGCGAAGGTGGGATAGACCTTGATTGTCCTGTTCGAGAAAATGCGGCCGAGCCGCTCATCCATGCTGGTGTCGATCAGGGTGGGCTCGCCGATCGCCTCGACCATCCGCTCGGGCGCCGAAGCATACATCGATTTATCCTCGCGGCAGGCAAGGAGATATTGCTGGATGCTTATCTCCTCCTGCGCCGCATTGGTGTAAATCTCCGAAAACAGATCGAAGACGTCGGAGTGGTTCTCGCGCATGGTATTCCTCGCCCCGGCCGGTCTGGTTGCTGTCGCCTCTTCACTCAACTGTCGGAAAGCCTTTGTGGTTCCCTATTACACGTAGTGCGTCCGCGACCGGATGTTAGGGGTCCAGACAGATATCGTGAACGCCTGGAAGTCAGCCAGCGAATGGCTCGCACAATGGAACGTTTCCGAGGGAAGTCCATTCTTCCACCAGCGCTTGCCGAGCGCAACAGCCCGCTGGGTACAAGTTGCCTTTCTGAGGGAATAAACCGCCCAGCAGTTGCCCGCGTTCAGCAGTTGCCCGCGTTCAGCAGTTGCCCGCGTTCAGCAGTTGCCCGCGTTCAGCAGTTGAATGGCGAATCACTGGCCATTCGGCGAAGAGAGTTGCACTGCGGTGTCCAACCCTGCACCGGGAGCAACGGTTTCGCTCCTGCTCGGTAACGAAACGAGGGAAAGGAGATGTTCCATGTTCGAGAACAGCATGTGGTTGATCGTCGTTGCTGGCGGCCCGCTACTGCTGGCAATCGTGCTCGCCTACGCACTCCTTACGTGGCGACGCCGTGGGCCTGCAGAGCGCAGAGAAAGCGATCGGGCCACCGAGCGACTGTATCGCGAGGAAAACGATCGCCCGGGCGGAGGCAGTTGAGAACCGCATCGGCAGGCCCGACTTTGGTCTTGCTGCTAGACTCCAACACTTTCGGGCCAAAGCGCCCGGATCTGCTTCGGCAACGCGTCCCGCACCTTGGCCGACTGGCCGAGGTCGACATGCTTGGCGAGTACCTTGAACACGGATCTCGTCGCATCCTCGGGATTCACCGGTCGAGTGGATTTCATCTCCTCGGCCACCCGCTGCAAAAAATCCTCCAACGAACGGCTGCTCGTCGGCAGATCACGCGGCCGATACCGATCATAGTAGGCTCCGCGCACAAGAAGCGGCAGTTCAGCCCCCAAATTGGCAGCCAGTTCGATCTGCAGCCAATCCCGCAAGGTGCGTAGAACGGCTCCCAGCATATGCCAGGCCACGCGCCTGTCGGGCCCGTGATCGGCCATGATCTCGTCCAGCCAGATGTTTGTCGTCTGCAGGGTTTTGTCAAAAACTTCCAAGCCGGTTGCGCTCATCGTCGCCTCCTCTGGGCAATCCAACACCCGCCCAAATCACCCGCCCAAAATACCCGCCATGACGCGCAAACGGCGATCGAGCGCAATTGTTTCGTCACTCGTTGAAAATTGTCCAAGAGCTCTTTACGCGTACAGTTACGAACGGGCACCCCAAGGAGGCGGCCATGAAGAGCGATACCGAATATCTACGTCTCGCCGTGGAGATCGCCACCGAGAGCCGGGCGAGTGGCAATCATCCTTTTGGGGCGCTCCTGGTCGGGCCGGAAGGCGACGTGCTGCTTTCGTCGGGCAACACCTACGCCCGGGATCGCGGCGTTGGCCACGCAGAGGCAAACGTGGCCCGCGCGGCCGCGCAGCAATACGACCCGACTTTTCTCGAGCGATGCACTCTGGTGACCTCGGTCGAGCCGTGCTGCATGTGCGCCGGGGCCTGTTACTGGGCTGGCATCGGCACCGTGGTCTACGGACTCAGCGAAAGGCGGCTGGCCGAGCTGACCGGAGACAATTCGGAGAATCTGACCCTCGATCTGAGTTGTCACCAAGTGTTCGCCGCCGGACGGCGCCATGTAGCAATCCGTGGCCCATTCCCTGAACTCGAAGAAGAGATCGTAACCGACCACAAGGATTTCTGGTGACCGAACCAAAAAGGACTGCTGTGAAGAATCCGTAGCCTCTGCGGCGCCACGAGCTCCGGCCACTTCCGGCCCAAAGGTTTGACACGCGAGGCCCGCGTGTTGTCGCAGAAAGCCATCGACGCGTTCCTCGCAAATCCGGTGCGCATCTCAATACTCGCGCGCAAAACCGCCGACACGCAAAACCGCCCACTGACTCGACCGACACGTTCATTCAACCAGTTGGAAAGCTCAGTTGCCCGGAACCTTCCGCCCCTCTCGCCGGTTTACCGCGGAGGGGTTGCAAATGGGTCGATATTTCAGCCTGTCAGCTGCGTCATTGTTGCTCGCGAGCGGCTCTGCCGGCGCCCAGTCGAGCACTCAGTCAGCACTTGAGCCCGCGGGAGCGGAAGCGCAGCAGATAGAAATGCTGTTTTGGGTCATGCTAAGTGGCGGCGCCGTCATCTGGCTGGGCGTGGTCGGCCTGCTTCTTCATGCAGCCCTCGTCAATCGCCGCAGGCTGGCCGAAAAGTCTGCCAGCAGCATCATCCTTTGGGGCGGCGTAGTCTTCCCCTCGGTCACGCTTTGTGCGTTGCTCGCCTATGCGCTGTGGCTGATGCCTGGCCTTCGGCCCTTCGCCCAGGCGAGCCCCGCCGCCCTGCGGATCGAAGTCACCGGCAGGCAGTTCTGGTGGGAAGTTGTCTATCACCCTCCTCTGGGACCGCCGGTCGCGTCTGCCAACGAGATCAGGCTGCCGGTCGGCGAGCGGGTCGAATTGACCCTGAAAAGCGCCGATGTGATCCATTCCTTCTGGATCCCACCGCTCGGCGGCAAGATGGACATGATCCCCGGCCGCACCAACAGGCTTTCGATCATGGCCACCAAAGCTGGTCTATTCCGCGGCCCGTGCGCGGAATATTGCGGCACGTCTCACGCGCTGATGGCGCTCTCGGCCGTCGCCATGGCGCCCGAAGCCTTCCGGTCCTGGCTTGCCGCCCAGGCAATTCCCGCGGAAGGGGCCGGCGCAAGCGGCGGCGCGCTGTTCCTGCGCCATGGCTGCGGGTCCTGCCATGTCGTCGCGGGCACCGATGCGCGCGGCCTGATCGGCCCGGATCTTTCGCATATCGGTTCTCGCGCCACCGTCGCAGCCGGAATCCTGCCCAACACCGAAGACGCCGTCACCCGCTTCATCGCCCGGCCCGACCTGATCAAGCCTGGTTCCGGGATGCCGGCCTTCGACATGTTGCCGCCGGGCGACATTCGCGCCATAGCCGCCTGGCTGAGGGGCCTGCGATGAGCGCTGCTGTCAAGGAGCGTTCGCCGGAAGAATACAAGGCGCAGGAACAGCGGCTGCGCGCCGTCTGGGCCAATCCAACCGGCTGGCGCTACTGGACCTCGGTGAACAATTACCAGATCGGCCTCTGGTACGGCTCGGCGGCCTTCGCCTTCATGCTGTTTGCCGGCGTGCTCGCGCTCCTGGTGCGGCTGCAGCTCGCCGTGCCCGACAACGACTTCCTCTCGGCCGACTTATTCAACCAGGCTTTCACCCTGCACGGCACGGTGATGATGTTCCTGTTCGCGGTGCCGATCTTCGAGGCGGTCGCGATCTTCCTGCTGCCGCCGATGCTGGGCGCCCGCGAAATGCCGTTTCCGCGCCTCGGAGCCTTCAGTTTTTGGAGCTTTTTGCTCGGCGGTATCTTCGTCTGCGGCTCGATCTTCTTCAATGCGGCGCCGTCGGCAGGCTGGTTCATGTATCCGCCGCTCGCCACCGACAAGGAGTTCTCCGGCATTGGCGCCGACATCTGGCTGCTCGGCCTTTCCTTCATCGAAGTCGCCTCGATCGCGGCCGCCGTCGAGCTCATCGTCGGCATCATGAAATGCCGCGCGCCGGGCATGCGCATCAACCTGATGCCGCTCTTCGCCTGGTACCTGCTGATCGTTGCCGGAATGATCCTGTTCGCCTTCCCGCCGCTGATCGCCGGCGACCTCCTGTTCGAGATGGAACGGATGTTCGATTGGCCGTTCTTCGACGCAGCGCGCGGCGGCGACCCGCTGCTGTGGCAGCATCTGTTCTGGATATTCGGCCATCCGGAAGTCTACATCATCTTCCTGCCGGCGATCGCGCTGATGGCCATGATCGTGCCGACTTTTTCCCAGCGTCCGATCGTCGGTTACTCCTGGATCGTGCTCGCGGCAGTGGGGACAGGGTTCCTTTCCTTCGGCCTGTGGGTGCACCATATGTTTGCCACAGGCCTGCCGCAGATCTCGCTGGCCTTCTTCTCGGCGGCCTCCGAGGCGGTGGCGATCCCGACGGGCGTGCAGATCTTCGTCTTCATCGCCACCATGCTGGCCGGCCGGGTGATCTTCTCGACCCCGATGCTGTTCGGCACCGGAGGGCTGGCCATCTTCGTCATTGGTGGCCTGACGGGCGTCATGGTGGCGCTCGCACCCTTCGACTGGCAGGCCCACGACACGTATTTTGTCGTTGCGCATCTCCATTATGTGCTGATCGGCGGCATGCTTTTCCCGGTCGTGGCCGGGCTCTATTACTATTACCCGCTGATCGACGCGAAGAAGCTCTCAGACCGGTTGGGGCGGCTCGCCTTCTGGCTGATGTTCTGCGGCTTCAACATCGCCTTTTTCCCCATGCATCTGAGCGGCTTGCGCGGCATGCCCCGCCGCGTCTTCACCTATCCAGCCGAAATCGGCTGGGACTGGCTGAACCTGATCTCGACGGCCGGAGCCTTCATTTTCGCCGCGGGCGTGCTGGTGGTCGTCTTCGACGTGCTCAGGCCGAAGCACCGGCAGCCGCGCGGCGAATTCAACCCGTGGAATGCCGGCACGCTGGAATGGGTTTCCGAGCCGGAGGAGAACTGGGGCGTCCGCTCGATACCCATCGTGCGCAGCCGCTACCCCTTGTGGGACCAGAAGGACCTTGCCCGCAAGGTCAACGAAGGCCGCTATTATCTGCCCGACGCGGAAGAGGGATGGCGCGAGGGACTGGTCACCACCGTGCTCGACGCCGAACCCGTCCAGGTGCTGCGCGTCGGCGGCACCTCGCATGTCACCATCGTCTCGGCTCTTTCGCTCGGAGGCGCCTTCATCGCGCTTACCTTCCACTGGTGGATCGCGACGGCGCTGGCCGCAATCATCTGCTTTTGCGCCATCATCTATTGGCTCTGGACGGGCACTGGCGAAATCCCCGAGAAGCCGGAAAAGGATGTCGGCCTGGGCCTCAGCCTGCCGCTTTATGCCTCCGGCTCCGATTCGGTCGGCTGGTGGGCGATGTTCATCACCATGGTGGGCGACGGCACCGCCTTCGCCAGCCTCGTCTTCGGCTATTTCTTCTACTGGACGATCCATTCCGACTTCACTGCGGGGATTGCCGGACCCGATGCGGTCTGGTCGCTGGTCGCTGCCAGCCTGTTCGCTACGGCGTGGGGCCTGATGGCGGCGGCACGCATGGTCAACAGGCGCGGCGCTACGGCCACGATGCGCGGCTTGCTGGTGATGTCCCTGCTGACGACCGTTGCCGCGTCCGCCGCAGGCCTGGCCGCACCGCTGTCTCCAGGCATGGACCCGACGCGCCACGTCTATCCTGCAATCGTGTGGATCCTGGTGATCTGGGTGCTCGCCCATGCGGCGCTCGGCACGGTCATGCAGGCCTATTGCCTGGCCCGCTCGCTGGCCGGGACTGACACCGAAGCATGACCTGGATCTAGGCAATGTGGTGCTCTACTGGCATTTCCTGCTGATTGCCGCCGTCATCACCTTCGCCACAATCGGCCTCTTTCCGGCAGCGATGTGAGGCGGCGATGCGGCTCGTCCCGAAACAGATCGAGACACTGTGGACGCTGTTCACCGCGCCGGTGGTGTGGGCTGCGCATTTCCTTGTTTGCTATATCGGCGCGGCGATCTATTGCGCCAAGCCCGAGCTTGTCGGGCTGAGTTTCAGCGCTGTGCGCGCCGGCATCGCCGCCGCCACCGTGATCGCCCTGTCGCTGATCGCGCTGTCAGCATGGCTCGCCTGGCGGCAATGGGGCTTCGGCACAGACGATCCGCCGCATGACGATCCGACGAGACGCGACCGGACTCTGTTCCAGGGCTTTGCGACGCTGCTGCTCTCGGGTCTCAGCTTCATCGCCGTGATCTTCACCGCGATGCCCGCATTGTTCCTGACGGAGTGTATCCGGTGAGACGCGCCTGCCTCATCCTCGGCATCCTTGTCCTCTTCCTGGTCTGGCTCGGGCCGCTGCTCGATGGCTGGCGGGATTCGTTTTCGGCGCACATGCTGGCGCATATGGGAGTGGTGGCGATCGCAGCGCCGCTAATGGCGATTGGGATCCCGCTCAGCCCGACACCAGGTGCAAGCCGGGCGTTCACCCTCGCGCTACCCGCCTCCCTCGTCGAACTCATGATCGTCTGGTCCTGGCACGCACCGGCCTTGCGGGCTCTGGCGCAAAGCTCGCTGTTTGTCACCGCTGTCGAGCAGGCCACGTTCCTCGCCGCCGGGCTGTTCCTGTGGCTGGCCTGCCTGCCGCGCCGCGGCTCGGACACCACAGGCTATGCCGCCGGCGCCTTTGCCCTGCTTGTGACGTCCATACACATGACCTTGCTCGGCGCGCTGCTGGCGCTGACCCCGCGGCCGCTTTATGGGACCGGCGAGACAAGCTGCTTCGGCATCGCGCTTTCCGCCCAGCAGGATCAGGAACTTGGCAGCGTCATCATGCTTCTGGTCGGCGCCGCGGTCTACCTGGCCGGCGGCGTGACGCTTTTCGCGCGCATCCTCGCCACACCACCGCGGAAGACGGTCTGATGCATATCAGCTGGAAGAAGCTCGCCATAGCGCTTGCCATTCTGCCCTTCGTCGTGGTGCTGGCGGCCTGGATCGGCTTTTTCAATGTCGGTGCCTCGAGCGGCCACTGGAAGATCACGGAATGGTTCCTCCATTTCGCCATGCGATCGGCTGTGCGCACCTATGCCCTGGCGGTCGACGTTCCAGAGGCTCTGCCGCGCCATGCGATTCAGCCGGCCGCCGGGCATTTCGCACGCGGCTGCGCCATCTGTCACGGCGCGCCGGGCGAGCCGCGATCTCCTGTCGTCATGAGAATGCTGCCGCAGCCGCCTGACCTTGCCGGGGCCGTCGGCGAATGGTCGGACGCGGAGCTTTTTCGTATCGTCAAGCACGGCGTGCGTTTCACCGGCATGCCGGCCTGGCCGACGCAGGAACGCGACGACGAGGTCTGGGCGATGGTCGCCTTGCTGCGCGAACTGCCGTCGATGGACGAAGCCAGCTATCGTGATCTCGCCTATGGCGAAAGGCCTGCGCCTCCTGCAGACGCTGCCGGAACCCTGCCGCAAGCGCTGGCGGATTGCGCCCGCTGCCACGGCGAGGACGGTTTTGGACGCGGTCCTGCGATACCCGTTCTGGCCGGGCAGAGCGAGGCGTATCTGCTTGAAAGCCTGCGTGCCTATGCCGAGGAAGGCCGGGCAAGCGGGTTGATGAGCCTGCCCGCCATTGCGGCAGGGCCTCAACTCTGGCCGGACCTGGCCAAGCATTTCGCTGCCCTGCCGGCGATGCACCCCGGCGGCGGCGATCCAGCACTTGTCCGGCGCGGCAAGGAAATTGCCGAGAGCGGCGTCAGGCAGGCCAATGTGCCCGCCTGTCTCGGCTGTCACGGAAGACAGGACCGCAGCCCGCTCTATCCCTCGATCGCCGGCCAGCCGGCGCCCTACATCGAGACGCAGCTTGGGTTGTTCAGGGCGGGAAAGCGTGGCGGAACGCGCTTCGGCCATCTCATGGCAAATGCCGCGAAGGGTCTGACGGACGACGACGTCCGCGCGCTTGCGGCCTACTTCTCCCGATCGGCCGCTGCGTCGGCAACCGCAACGCGATAAGCGCGTTTGCGTCCTTTCGACGTTTTTCGAGGTTCTGGTGAAAAACTTGGCTACCGCCCTTCTCATGCTGATCATTGTTCTCGTAATCGCCGCAGGAGCGATCTTCTTCCTGTCGCGCGAACAGGCGACCGTTCCGATCGCGGAGACCTATGGCCCCAACCCGACCCTGCCGGAGCCCAATCCGACCTGGCTGCCGACCGTCCATGTCGCCAAGGCCATGCCATGGCCGCAGGGCACCAAGCCGACAGCGGCCCAGGGATTTGCAGTCAACGAATATGCCCGCGGGCTCGACCATCCGCGCTGGCTGTATGTGTTGCCAAACGGCGACGTGCTGGTGGCCGAGAGCAATGCGCCGCCCAGGCCGGAGGAGGGCTTCAGCATACGGCGCTTCTTCGTCAATTTCTTCCAGAGCCAGGCCGGCGCGGGGACGCATAGCGCCAATCGCATCACGCTGCTGCGCGATCAGGACGGCGACGGGGTGGCAGAAACCAGAACCGCCTTTCTCACCGGGCTGTTCTCGCCATTCGGCATGACCCTGCTCAACGGCAAGCTCTACGTCGCCAACGCCAATGCAATTGTGGCCTTTCCCTACCAGGAGGGTGCGACCGAGATCACCGCACCAGCGGAGAAGATCGTCGATCTGCCCGCGGGGAGGAACCACCACTGGACCAAGGACGTGACCGCCTCGCAGGACGGGACGAAGCTCTATGCGACGGTCGGATCCAATTCCAATGTCGGCGAGAACGGCCTGGAGGAAGAAGAGAACCGAGCCGCCGTGCTGGAGATCGATCTCACCTCGAGACAGACGCGTCTCTTCGCCTCCGGCCTGCGCAATCCGAACGGCCTGTCGTGGAACCCGGAAAGCGGTGAGCTCTGGGTCGTCGTCAACGAGCGCGACGAGATCGGCAGCGATCTGGTGCCGGACTACATGACTTCGGTGAAGGATGGCGGCTTCTATGGCTGGCCTTACAGCTATTTTGGCCAGCACGTCGATAATCGCGTCAAGCCGCAGCGGCCCGACCTCGTCGCCCAGGCGATCAAGCCGGACTATGCGCTCGGGGCGCACACGGCTTCATTGGGACTGACCTTCAACACAGGCGACCTGTTCGGTCCTCAATACAGGAATGGCGCTTTCGTCGGGCAGCATGGCTCGTGGAACCGCAGGCCGCACAGCGGCTACAAGGTGATTTTCGTGCCGTTTTCAGGCGGCAGGCCCTCCGGCCCGCCCCAGGACATCCTCACCGGCTTCCTGAGCGAGGACGACAAGGCTTTTGGCCGTCCCGTGGGCGTGGCGATAGACCGGCGCGGCGCCCTGCTGGTGGCGGATGATGTCGGCAACAAGATCTGGCGGGTCGTTCCAGCTCAGACGCAATCGGCACTTTGAGCAGTTCGTGCTGCCGGCGGCCCGGAAGCGATATGGCACCGCTTGCCATTGCCGGTCGGACAGGGCGTTCCGGCGCCGATCAAAGCCGAAAATCAAGCTGTCGTTGCCAATCCGCGCCCCCGTGCGTGCCGGACCCTTTGACGCATACGATCGGCAAGGGAAGCGAGCGAGCCTTGCGCCGTGCGCGTCCCAAGGACGGATTGCAGGACAACGCCCTGCGTTGCGAATTTATGCTTGAACGCCTCTGCGCCGCACAGGAAATCGACCGTGCTCAAGCCGTGATCGAACGACCACTGTATGTAGTCCATCATCAGGATCATGCCCGGCGACGCCTGGCTGAAATCCGGATCGAAAGTGGTCACGAACGCCATCATGGTGTGGTGCTGGACGAAGTTGATGGAAACCGCGACCATTGCGCCATCGCATTCAAGTACGAAAATGTGCAGCACGCCGGCACGCGCCAGCGCGTCAACAAGTGCGGCCAGTACCGGCGCTCCCTCTTCGAAAAGTTGCGATTCACGCTTGCGCTCGACCAGCCATCTGCGCTTCAGGGCAGAGAGCCGGTCGAGTACCGGCTGCAGTGGCTCGTGTGGCGCAAGCAGGCGAAATTTCATTTCGCCGGCTTCTTCCAACGTCTTGACGCCGCGCCGATAATTCTGCCGTGTCTTTTTCGACTGCTCCGCGAACCACGCTCCTCCGCTCGCCCACTGTCCGGCGACGCGATAACTGACTTCCTCCCTGTGATTGGGGCGAAGCCTGATCCCGCTGGAGGTATCCGGAGTGAGAATTTTGCGGGCCGCCGCACCCGGCAAGAGACGATTGAGAAAGGCAATATCGAAGCCACCGGCGTCACAGATCCGGGCCCATACTCCCTGCAGGGCCGATAACGAGCATTCCGGAGCAACGAGAATATCGCCGTAATCGGTATAGCTGCTGGCCGCCCATTCGAGAAACCGCAGGCCCTTGCGCTTGCGGATCGCCATGGGAACGACAGCAACGAGCCTGTCACCATTCCAGACCAGGCCGATCCGCAGCGCGCGCTGGTCACGGTCCGCTACGGTATTCCACCAGGCCGAAATCCAGGCATGGCTCTGAAAGACCAGCCCATCGGTGCGATGCCAGAGATGCGCCCAATCGGCTTCGATCGCAGCCAGGCCATCCGCCGAACGGACAACTTCCAGGCGCTCTGCGCTGGAGGCGTCAATCGAAACAATGGTGTTCATGAAGGGGAACGATCCTCTGCGATGGCATCCGGACGCCTCTGGAACAGTCTGCGGACATGCCCTCCCATCTTCCTGAGCGGCAGGATGTAAAGCCCAAAGAGCGATTGATAGTCGCGCACATCGCGATCAATCAGGCCAAATTTGAGGTCTTCATCCGGATCCGGTACAAACTGCGTCCCGAAGAGGCGATCCCAGAACGAAAACAGCAGGCCAAAATTCTTGTCGTAGTGGCGAGGGTCGATGCTGTGGTGCACCTGGTGCCAGTGCGGACACAAGATGACGTTGTTCAACGGGCCGAAGGAAATCTTGAAATGGGTATGACGAACAAAGTCCATCATCAGGATGTTGCGGATGACATAGACGTTGATGCCGAAGATGGCGATCTCGACTGGATCGAGCGCGATCAGGCTCCAGATGCCGAAGCAGATCCCCGGGATGACGCCATCCCAGATACGGTTCATCAGATCGTCCAGCGGGTGAACCCTATCCTTGGTGATTCCCACCATCACCTCGGCCGAATGATGCACTTTGTGCAATTCCCACAGGAACGGGAAGTGGTGCTGGGCGACATGGTAGAGATAGTATGAAATGTCGTAGGCGATCAGCATGGTTGAGGTGAAGACGACGATCGTCACCGGTCCGGCCGCGCCATCGATGAGCGGCGCCTGGATACCGAGCAGCCAGCCGATTGCGTGGTGCGTCCCATAGCCGACGGCGGCAACGAAGGTGACGCCGCCAGGGATGAGCAGGAATGGCATTATCGCCCGTTTGGTGACCCAAAATAGGAAATCCGCTCGCGCCGACGGGTGCAGGATGACTTCCGCCGGGAAAGCGAAATCGAAAAAGTCCCTGAGGGATTTATGCTCGACAGTCCGCCAGTAAGCGACCACCGCGCTCCCTAGTGCCGTGAAAAGCAGGAGGCCGAGCGTCACCAGATCGACGTTCGAAAGCTTTTCCACAATCAATCCGGCGAATTCAGAAAACATCGGTGCGGTGGCTCCTGGGCCGTAAAATGGCCGTCCGGCGAATTGCTAAGCAAGAAACTTGCCAAACCCACTGCATGTTGCCGGCAACCAAATGGCTATTGCGGCTGCAACAAGCAAGAGCATGCCGGATTTGCGCCAGACTAGCAGTTCAACCGTAACAAAACGCTAAAAGTTCGAACGCAATTAATCTCGAATATGGCCGGAACACCGGAGAGGCCGCTCTGCTGCAGCGCCGGTCGCTATCGTAATGGCCGGCGGATTGCCGCGATGTGTATCTCAATTCCGTCTTCGCCCACTTCGCCACGCCAGGCGATGCGTTCGGCCGGCTGCCTGACGCCAAAACGCGGTGAAACCCAGCCGCCCTGCCCCGGTGCGTCGCCGCCGGCACGGATGTCGACCGCAGCGTCCGGAAAGCGCATGGCTATCAGCGGCTCATCGCCGCGCAGTACCGTGACCGTGTTTTCGTCGCGGTCGGTGCCGAGGCCGGCTGCGAGTTGAAAGACGATCTCGGCCACGCGCCTGCCGCCGAGCAGTTGGTCGCTCACGACGATGCCGTCGGCCTGGTGCGTCACGGTGCGCTGATGCACGACGCCGAAGCGGCTTTTATAGCCGTCATGGCGGGCGCGCAGCTTCCAGTGCGTTCCCGGCTCGCTCTCCACCAACTCCGCAATCGCCTTGTGCGACCAGTTGAACATCCCGGCGATGATGCTTTGGCTTTTGCCCTCGATATTCAGCGTGTTATGCGCCGGTGTCGAGCGAAACCAGTTGCGCCAGACGCCTCCCGAACCGTAGAGCCAGGTGCCGGGATCGACCAGCACCGGCTCGCCATCGATGCACAAGGTGAGCGACAGCGCGTCGGCATGGCCGTGAGCCGCTATCGAGAGATAGCCGAGCGGGCCGTGGTCGAATGTCAGATCGATGCTGCGGCCGTTCATCTCGCCGCGCCAGACCGAGAGCCCGCCCTGCGTGAACGTTTGCAGCCCACGCGACACCGGTGCCGGCTCCGACGGCGTGCCAAAGACAAGCGCCCGAAAATCGTCGGGCTCAGCAGCGTTGCCCGGCATCTGTAGAAAGCCATGGATGGCGGCGGCGACGGATCGGACATAGTCCGGCTCGTCCCCGAGCGTCAGCACACGACCTTCGTCATCGTCGCCAAAGCCGGCGGCTGGTGGCAGCCAGGCGACGAAATTGGCAAAAGCGGCCAGGCGCGCTTCGACGGGCGAGGCAAACGGCGTTCCGGCCTGGCGTGCCGCAGCGGCGCACAGCAAGATCAGTTCGGCGGTGAAGGCCGCGTATGTCGGGGTCTGCTCGGCACCGGCGCCATCGGCGAGAATCTGCTTGCGCGCCTCAGCCAGGAGGGCTTCGCGTGCAGCGTCGGGTGCGGCCGCCAACGCCAGGCCGATCAGATACTCGCCAGCCAGTTCTGCGACGAGATGATTGTTGGCGGAGGAAAACCGGGAGGGGAACCGCGGCAGCCAATAGGCGCTTGCCGCCAGTATTTCGCCCACTTGCTGCCGTGTCGCCGCGCCCAGTCGGTCGCCGACGAGGTCCATGGTGACAATCAGGCTGATGGCGCGCAGCGCGACTTCGATGCCGGAGGCCCAGCCAACCCCCCGAAACGGCGGGTTGGCTGAATGCCAGCTGTCGATCGCCGCCTCTATGGCCCTCCGGGACTGGTCGTCGCCGGCGAGAAGCAGGTGGGCGGCCAGTGGCGGCAACCGCTGCAGCCGGTTGATCTCCCACACGTATTTTACATCGCCGCGGCCGCCGCCATGGCGAAAATCGATATCGAAAGTATGGGCCTCGGCACCCGGCCAAAGCCTGCCGGTCACCGGATCAAGGCGCCAAAGCTCGGGAGGAAACAGCCGATCGGGATCGCGCCGCGGCCATGTCCGCCCAAGTGCGGAAAACTCGCCGCCAAGCGTGTTTTGCGCCGCCGCCGCTATGGCTTGCCGTTGTGCCGGTGTCGCAGCCAGCACAGCATCGCGCAATCCACGCAGCACCGGATGCAACCGGGGCGAAGCATAACGCTGCCAGCCGCCGTCGCGGCGGCGCGAAGCGATCCTTCGACGCTGCTCGCCCAGCCGGTGCAACACCTCAGCCGGCTCCATGCTGCGCAACCGGTTGATGTACCAGCCGATTCTCATACCGCCCCGCCAGGGTTTCGATTCTTGTATACCATGCTGTCGAAAAGCCGAGCGACCGCAATCCTCTTTTCCGATCCTGCGGTTAATATCTCCAACCATGAAACGGAAAGAGTGGCGATGAGAAGGACGGCGTTTGTTGCAGCGTGGATGCTCGGCATGGCGATAGCCGCCAGCGCTGCGCCGATCCCGCTGCAGCGCGGCGTTGGTGTGCATGAATGGCTCAACTGGTCGCCGGTGGAGGAGGATGGATCCTACCGTTGGCCGCCCTATCGCAGCGAGCAGGAGTGGCGCGCTGGACATAGGCCGCTCACCGATTGGCCCGGCGACGCGTTTGCGCGCATTCGGTCGATGGGCTTCGACTTCGTCCGGCTGAGCGTCGACCCCGGCCCTCTGCTTGCCAGCCGGGGCGCCAAACGCCAGCAGGCGCTGGACATACTTGCCGCCGCGGTCGAGCGGGTCACGTCGGCCGGCCTCAAGGTGGTTTTCGACCTGCACGGCGTCACCCAGGTTCCGGCCTACAGCATGGAGATGATCTATGACGGTCCCGACAGCGAAGGCGTTGCCAGCTATCGCCAAATGGTTGTGGCGGTCGCCACCATGCTGGCCAGAGTTGGCACCGACAAGGCAGCCCTCGAGCCTTACAACGAGCCGGCATACTATCCCTGTGATCCGAGCGGCAGCGATGACTGGCAGCGGATCATGGCAGACACGGTCCGCGATATTCGCGCAGTCAGCAGCGAACTGACCATCATCGCAACAGGCGCCTGTGGCGGCAGCATTGCCGGACTGGTCAATCTCGCCCCCGGCTTTGACGATCCGAACATCTACTACAGCTTCCATATGTACGAGCCGCACAGTTTCACCCACCAGCGCTCCGACGGTACAGGCGCTTTCGCCTCGGGGCTGCCCTGGCCGGCCGACAGCAGCACGCCCGAAAAGGTGACCGAAACCCTTAAGGCCCGAATGGACGCCGCCGGCTTGAGCCCGGTCGAGCAGGTGATGAACATGGTCGCGGCGCGTGAAGCAATCGCCCGGTATTTCGAGCAGAATTGGGGGCCGAGCCAACTCGAGGCGAGCTTCCGTCAGGCGGTCGACTGGGGCCAGGCGCATGGCATTCCAAGCCGGCGGCTGTTCATGGGCGAATTCGGCGTCATCCTCATGTCGGCGGACGGCCGCATGGGCGCGTTCGACGCTGACCGTCTGCGCTATCTCGAGGCGGTGCGCCAGCAGGCGGAACGCTTCGCGATACCCTGGTCTGTCTGGGAATTCGCCAATCCGCATGGGATGTCGCTGATCCTCCCCGACGGACCGCCCGTAGCTGATGGCGGACTGGTGGGAGCGCTGGGTCTTGCGTTTCAGTAACGCGACATGTCGAGTTGCTGGTTGATGAGCGCCCGCTTGCCGCCCCGCCCGGCGGCAATGCGGTCCACGGCTTTCAGGCAAAACCGGATACGACCGTTTGTGCGGTTGACCAACGACTCGACGAGTCGCGCGGCGCAGGCAGGTGCCGCCCCGGCGGTCGGGATATAGCGAATCAATGCCTCGCCGGGCTGGTCCTGGTAGAATTGCAGTTCCTCTATGCCGTCGAAGAATGCGGGGCCGTCGGGCACGAGGTGCGTCGTCACCACCCGGCCGCCGTCGGCGGTCACCAGATAGTCGACGTTTCGGCGCGGCATGACAGCCTCGACTCTAAGCCGCTGGCCGTTTGCCTCATTCGGCAATTCCACCAACCGGGCAGAGTCGCCGGTATCGTAGCGGATGAAAGGCATGCCGGTCGACAGGAAGCCAGTGCCGACGAGCCTTCCCTCCTTGCCTGTCTCTGTTACCGGCTCGCCTGCCGCGTCGACCAATTCGGCGAGGCCGTAGAGAGGATTGAACTCGTAGCTGCCGAGGGCTCCGGGCGTTTCTTCGGCGAACAGCACCTTTTCGCTGAGCCCATAGAAGCAGGACAGCGGTACGTCGCCAAGAACGTTTCGGATGATCTCCCGTTGATGGGGATGGACTGGCTCTGAGATCATCATCATGCCCTTGACGGGCCGTTTTGGTACTCGGTCAAGCACGCGCATATGGCGGCAAAACAGCTCTATGGCCGAGGGATAGCCATAAAAATACGTGATGCCCCGCGCGTCGATCAGGTCGAGATAGGCATCGGCGTCGTCGATGGTCATTGGAAAGACAGCGAGCCTCAGTTCACGGAGTGCCGGGTCCCATTCATGCCGTCGCTTGCCGGTGGCATCGAGGCTGAAGCCGCGGAAGCAGACGCGCGCCGTGCCTTCATCAAAACCGATCCGCGACCAGACGTGGTAGACGAACGCCATCTCGCGGGCGCTCCGATCCTTATCGAGATAGAAGCGAAATGGCTTGTCGGTGCTGGAGCCGTTGCCGGAGGCCTCATCCAGTTGGGCAATCGGCACCGCCAACGCTGCAGTTCCAGCCTTTCGCAGGATGTCCTTGGACAGAACCGGGAGGCGGCGCAGATCGGCAAGTCCCAGCGTCGACAGATCGAAGTCAGGACCGAGGGCTTGGTCGATCGACTCGCGATAGAACGGACTGGCGGCATGGGCTTTCCGCAACAGCGCGCGCAGCGCGGCCAGATGAAATTGCCCGGCATAGACAGGATCCTCGGCGGCCATGGCGATCCGGCTCCGCCACGACCGATAGGTCGCACCAAATTTTACCCGAGTTGGCGCCAGCGCCAGCATGGGCGCCAGCAGCCGCCTGACCGCTGTCGGGCTTCGCACATAGGCACCGCGCGCTACGTCAAGAAAATTCATGATCTTGCACCGGACCTGCCGTTTGCCGCCTCATGCCACACACGGCATATCGATGCCGCGAACGAAGAAAGCTCCAGCCGTTCCCGGTGCACCGCCATGGCAGCCGAGCCAAGACGGGCGCGCAACGCCGTGTCGTCAACCAGTTCTGTCAGTGCCTCGGTCAGCGCCGCCACATCGCCGGGCGGCACCAGCAACCCGGTCTTCTTGTCGATGATGATGTCCTCTACGGCGCCGACAGGCGTGGTTACCACCGCGAGGCCGGAGGCCATTCCCTCGATGACCGAGACCGGGAGGTTTTCGGCGAATGAGGGAAGCGCCAGAATGTCGGCCGAAGCGATCAGCGATGCAACCTCGTTCGGACCCACCCAGCCTGGAAACGCAATACATCCGGCAAGCCCCAGCCCGGCCGATCTTGCCCGTACGGCCTCGACGTCACCATCACCGGCGATTGTGGCGCGCCACTGTCTGGCAGGCTTCATGCGATGCAGTGCGTCCAACAATTGCGGCACGCCCTTGCGGTCGCCGATACGGCCCAGGAACAGGATGTGAACGCTGTCTCCACCACCGACATGGGCGAGCGACGGCACTTCGGTAGCATTGGGCACAATCACTATGTTCGCGGCCGCGCCTGGCGCCCGTGCAGTGACGAAGTCGCGCCAGATACGGCCCAGAACCACGATCCGATCGGCATGCTCGAACATATGCCGGATGCGGCGGCTCATGAAGCTGCGCTTTTCCTTCCAGAACGTCTGGTATTGAGCTCCATGCAAATGCAACACATAGGGGATGCCGAGCAATCGCGCGCACCTCGCGATGACCATCTTGCGGTAGGTACTGCCAAAGCTCGATACGTTGATGTGAACGACGTCGGCACGGCCGGCAATACGCGCGACCAACATCCGAAGGCAAAAGCCAATCATGTAGAAGACCGACAGCGCGACCGAGCCTGAACCGCGACTGGGAAGGAAGCGCGCCTCGATCTTTCCGTCTCCCTGCCGTTGGAGTTCGCGGTCGAGCGCCGCCATGATGCGGTCGATGCCCCCCTGCCCCGACACACCCGACGGGGTCGCGACCAGGACATGTATTTTTCGATCGGGTAAGAGACTCTGCAGCATGGTATTCTCGATAGCACGGACCGCGTAACCACAAAGCAAACGTTCCCGGTAAGTTTACGGCAAATCTTTTAGTTCAAATTGAATCTGTTCACCCTTCGCCGCTGTCGCGCTGGATTTTCCGCCGGTCGACGGTTAGTCGAGGCGGAATTTTCCGGGGACAACCCTTTGCTGCTGCGCTCCACGCTCATCTATGCCCCGGCGATCCTGCTGACGCGGATTTCCGCGCTGCTCCTGCTGGTCATCGTGACGCGGTTGATCGACCAGACCGAGTATGGGCTGCTGACCCTGGTGGTGACCGTCGGCGAAATGACCGACATTGCGGTCACCAACTGGCTGCGCATCGCTTTGCTCAGGCTTGGCGGCAAAGGCGACGTCAGCCGCGGCAGCCTGATGCTGGCCGGGCGGGTGTTGCTTGCCAGCACGGCGCTGGCGCTGATCATATCCGTGATCGCCTCTGCAGTGATCGTGCCGGAGCGCTGGGTCGAGTTCGCGATCGCCGTCTGCAGCTACCTGATCGCCGGTTCCATCGGCCGCTACGCGTTGACGGTGCTGCAGATGCAGCAGCGTCATTCGGTCTATTCGATGCTCGAGTTCCTGCGCGCCGTGCTGCAGCTCGCGCTGCCGATCGGCGCCATCGTCATGTTTCAAGATTCCTTTCTGACGGTATCGCTCGGCTCGAGCCTTGGTGTTTTGGTCGCCGGCATCGTGGCGGGCATCATGGCATCCCGACGCGTCGTTGCCGGTCCGCCACGCTTCACCCAAAAGGAGTTCTTCGTCCTCGGCGTGCCCCTGGTCATCATGGCGCTGGTGGGCTTCGGCCTGCACAGCGCCGAGCGTGTGTTCCTCAAGATCTATTACGATGCCGGCGCAGTGGCGATCTTCGCTGCAGCCTATGCACTGGCCCGCCAGCCGATCGATATGGTCGCCAATTCCATCAACATGGGCGCCTTTCCCGAGGTGGTCAGCCGGTTCGACGACGACGGGCCCGCGGCATCGGGCCGGCTGCTGTCGCAATTGATGGCCTTGATGATGCGACTTTGCCTGCCGGTTGCAGCGATGCTGGTCGCACTCAGCAGCGATATCACGCAGCTCCTGCTGCCCGCCGAGTATCACGGCCGTTTCGGCCTGCTCTTTCCGATCATCGCCTTCAGTGTGCTGTGTGCCAATCTCGCCAGCTTCGTCTATGGCACCGTGGTGCACGCACACAAGCGGCCGTGGCTGCTGATCATCGCCAATTCCTTCGGTTCGGTGGCGACAATCGCATTGTCCGTGCTGTTGATCCCGCCGATGGCGGAGGTCGGCGCTGCTTTGGCGCTGGCGGGCGGATCGCTGGCAGGCCTTTTAGCCTGCATCATCATCAGCGAACGGCTGACGCCGGTGCCGGTGCCATGGCGCGACATCGGCATGTCGGTCGTCATCTCGCTCAGCACCGGGCTGGCCGCCAGCCTTGCCAGCGCTCTGCTCGGCAATATGCCGGCCATCTTCCCGCTCGTTGCCGGCGGTGCCGCTGGCGCAGTGGTTTTCTTCGGGCTGACCTGGCTGTTTTATCCCGCCGCCGCGATGCAATTCGTAGCCAAGCTGAGGGCGCGGCTGCGGCTCGCATAGGCCGCAACGGCATTTGCCGAATTGTCGTTCCATAGTCCTGGAAAAAGCGGCTCCGACTTCGGACTGATGCAGCAGCCCAGGGTCGGCGCCTGGTAAAGCTATTTATGGATCGACCTTCCGGCGTCCCCGACGGCCCCATAACTCCCGGCACAGCAGTGCCGCGTAGGCGGTGTTGGTGTCATAGTAGCGGCGCCACAAACGTCGCGGCTCCTGTGCCACGCGAAACAACCACTCCAGACCGGCCGCTTGAACCAGTTTTGGCGCCCGCGCAACCTTGCCGCCATAGACATCGAAACTGCCGCCCACGCCCATGACGAAACTCGGGGTGAGTTCGTCACGATAGCGCTTGATAAAGCGCTCCTTGCGCGGCGTCGGCATCGCCACCAACAGGCAGTTGGCCCCCGAGGCGTTGATCGCCTCGACGATGCCGGCCTCGTCTTCCGGCTTGAAATAGCCATTGCGCATGCCGGCGACGACGAGATCCGGATGATCCTTGGCAAGTCGCATTCCAACCGCATCGAGAACGGATTGTTCGGCGCCCAGGAGGAAGGGCCTGAAGCCACGCTTCGCGCAGAGGCTCAGCAGATTGATCATGATGTCGACGCCGGCCACCCGCTCCGGCAGCGCGACGCCGCAAAGACGCGCCCCCCAAAGCACGCCGATGCCGTCGACGTTGATCACATCCGCCGTCGCGACATCCTCCCGCAGCTCGCTATTGTTGCGCATGTTCACAAGCTTGGCGACATTCACCACCACATGATGCAGCGGCCGCCGCAGGGTCATCGCCTCATCGGCGATGGCCAGTGTCTCGGCCATGGTCAGCGCATGGATCGGCGCGCCGAGGAATTCCCGGCGCCGCGATGCCAACAGGCGATGCTGCGCCCAGGCTGGGTCGTGCGCGTTCATGCGGCCTCCTCTGCACTTGCAGGAAGCGCCTCGAGCGCTGATTTCTTGCCTTCGATGCGGGCGTCGGGCTTGCGTGCCTTGCGCCAGGTCCACAAACCCCTGGTATCGATGAGCTTCTTGTCCTTGAGCGCTTCGGGATCAACCAGATTGAACTGCCGATGGTCGACCAGCAGGACGACGATATCGCACTGGTCGATGGCGGAAAGCGCATCGGTGAAGACGATGCCCTTGCCCTCGAGCTCATGCGGCAGCCTGCGTGCGTTGGGTTCAGCCGCAATGATCTTCAGGTTGGGGATATCCGACAAAAGCTTCACCACCTCGACAGCCGGGCTCTCGCGCATATCGTCGATATTGGGTTTGAAGCTGAGGCCAAGGCAAGCGATCGTCTGCTTGCGGGATGGGTCGAGCAAGGCTTGTATATCCCTGACCACCGACAACGGACGCTCGGAATTGATCCGGCGTGCCGAAGCCATCAGCCGCGTGCTGTTGGGCGCGGCATCGATGATAAAATACGGATCGACGGCAATGCAGTGGCCGCCGACGCCCGGGCTCGGCTGCAGGATGTTCACGCGGGGGTGCCGGTTGGCGAGATCGATCACCTCCCAGACGTTGAGCGACAGATCCTGGCACACCGCCGCAAGCTCGTTGGCAAAGGCGATGTTGACGTCGCGGAACGCGTTTTCGGTCAGCTTCACCAGTTCCGCGCTTTCGGCCTGGGTCGTGAACAGGTCGCCGGCAACAAAGGTTGAATAGAGTGCCGCGGTGCGTTCCGACGACTTGCGCGATAGTCCGCCGATCGAGCGATCGTTGTTGATCAGCTCGGTTAGGACCTTTCCCGGCAACACCCGCTCGGGCGAGTAGGCGACCAGGACATCGGCCTGTTCGCCATGCGCGAGAGGAAATTTGAGATCGGGCCGCAACTCGGCAAGCAGTCCCGTCATGATGCGCGTCGTGCCGACCGGCGATGTCGATTCCAGCACCACAAGGTCTCCCCGCTTCAGCACCGAGGCGATGCTTCGTGCCGCCGCGAGCACATAGCTCACGTCAGGCTTGTGGTCCTCGGTCATCGGGGTCGGCACGGCGATGACAAAGGCGTCCGCCGGCTGCGGCGTGCTGAAAGCCCTGAGCTTGCCGTTGGCGACAACCTTCTGGATCAGACCGTCGAGGTCCGGCTCGACGATGTGGATCTCGCCGCGATTGACCTTCTCGACCACCGCTTCGTTGACGTCGACGCCGATGACGTCGAGCCCGCGACTGGCGAAGATGGCACAGGTCGGCAGGCCGATATAGCCCATGCCGATAACGGAAACGGTCTTGATCTCAGCCATGATGCAGCAGTTCCTCAACGATCCGGTCACTGGCCCGGCCATCGCCATATGGGTTGTGTCGTTCCGCCATGCCGCGATAGGCCGCCTGGTCGTCGAGCAGGCTGTTGGCATTCAACAGGATCTTTTGGATATCGGTGCCGACGAGACGGGCGGTGCCCGCCGCGATCCCCTCGGGCCGCTCGGTATTCTCACGCATCACCAGCACCGGCTTGCCGAGCGACGGCGCTTCTTCCTGCACGCCGCCGCTATCGGTCAGCACCAGATAGCTCTGCTTCTGCAGGAACAGGAACGGCAGATAGTCCTGCGGGTCGACCAGATGGATGTTGGGCACGCCGCCCAGTTCTGCATTTGACCACCGAGCGCACATTGGGATTGGGATGGACCGGATAGACGATCTGCACGTCCTCGCGCACCGCCAACCCCTTCAGCGCCGTGCAGATACGATGGATGCCGCCGTCGAAATTCTCACGACGATGTCCGGTGACGAGGATCATTTTCTTGGCGGGATCGAGGAACGGGAAGCGGGCGGCAAGTTTTGCGCTCATCTGCCTGTCGGCGTCGATCGCGCCGGAAAAATGCAACAGCGTGTCGATCACCGTGTTGCCGGTCACGAAGATGGTGCTCGCAGCCTTTCCTTCGGCGATGAGATTGTCGCGCGCCTGGATGGTCGGCGCGAAGTGCCAGGTCGCGATATCGCCGGCAATCTTGCGGTTCAGTTCCTCTGGAAACGGAGAGTTGATATCGTGGCTGCGCAATCCTGCCTCGATATGGGCGACCGGGATGCGCTTGTAGAAAGCAGCCAAAGCCGCAGTCATCGCCGTGGTCGTGTCGCCTTGCACGAGGACGATATCGGGCTTCGCCTTCTCCAGCACTTCGGCCATGCCCAGCAGCACACGCGAGGTCACGTCGAATAATGTCTGGCCGGGCTGCATGATGTTGAGGTCGTGATGCACCGGCAGGCCGGTCAGTTCGATGACCTGGTCGACCATCTCGCGATGCTGGCCGGTGATGCATGTCTCGGTGATGAAACCTGGATGGGCAAGCGCGGCACGCACCACCGGAAAGCACTTGAGCGCCTCCGGCCTGGTGCCGAACACGATCAGCAGTTTTTGCCTGGACGGCAGGTTTGAATGTGAAAGGACGTTCATTGCTGATCCTGGTCGCCAGAAGGCGTCGCGACCTGCCGATTATTCGCTACAAGAGCTATAATAGCGGCAGAAGCCGTCGTCGTGACCTTAAATCTTAACATATGATTAACAGCCAAGCCCGCGTCCTCCCCGGTAACTCTTATGAAAGCCGGAACCGATAGGTATCCTGGCAGAGTAGTCTTGAAAAAGAAAATATTCGATTGACTAATATTTTAATTATCGGCCACGCGGTCGGATCTCGGCGCTGGGAAAATGAGCTTCTGGTGCGGTTGAGCGCAGCCGGTCACGTGGTTTCGAGCGGCCGCGCGCCGACGCCTGCGCCGATCGCACGCGGCCTGGATGTTGCGCTGGCGATCGAGAGCCGGCGCTTCGGTCCCTCATTGGCAAGCCGCTCCGAACCGTTGCCGTCTGGCGGTTCTGGTCCGGCCGACCTCATAATCGATCTCACCGGCACTTTCGCACGACGTGACGCATCGGTTCTGAGGCTCGAATTTTGCGGCCGCAGCACCTTCCCCGCCGGTGTGGCCGAGATGCTGGCGAGCGGGCGGTTGCCCGAACTTGCCGTGCGCCTCGACGGCGTCACAGTCGCCCGGGGCCGACCGATGCTCGGCGACCGGCTCTGGCTGTCTCGCAGCTGCAACGACATGCTCGCTGGGGCCATCTCGCTGGTTGCGCAAAGCGTCGCCCGGTTTGCCGCGGGCGAACTTGTGCCGATAGCCGATAGTCCGGCGCCGATGCTGAGGAACGGCGGTTTTGTCCGGCACTATCTGCCCTTTTTCTGCAGCGGGCTGGTCGATCGCGCCGTGCAAAAACTCAGGCTTGGACGGCGTCCCTTCTATTGGCAGGTTGCCTATCGGCTGATCGACGGGCCAGGTGTCGCCGAAACCGGACAGCTCGACGGTAAGCCGTTCACCGTCCTGCCGGACGATGGCCAGCGATTCTATGCCGACCCATTCGTCCTCGAGCGGGATGGCCGCCACTATCTGTTCGTCGAGGAATTTCCCTACGCTACCGGTCGCGGCGTGATTTCTGTCGCCGAACTGGGTGACGACGGCAGCTTCGGCGTGCCGAGGGTGGTGCTGGAGGAAACCCACCATTTGTCGTATCCGCAGGTGTTCGCTCACGCCGGCGAGATTTTCATGATTCCTGAAAGTGCGGCGGCGCGCGAGCTTGTGCTCTACCGCGCTGCGCAGTTTCCAGATCGCTGGGTACGCGACACCGTGCTGTTGACGGACAAGGATTTCAATGACGCCACGCTGCTCGAATCGGCCGGCCGCTTCTGGCTATTGGGGACGGAGCGGTTCGGTTATGGCAGCGCGTCGGACACGATGGCGGTCTATTCCGCACCCTCGCTGCGCGGGCCGTGGGTTACGCACGCGCTCAATCCCATCGCCGTCGATCACTCGGCCGCTCGGCCCGGCGGCGCCTTCATCCGCCACGGTGACGCCCCGGTGCTGCCGGTGCAAAACGGCTCGAGAGCCTATGGCGGCGGTCTCGGGTTGATGCGATTGGAACGGCTTGACGATTTCGAGGTCCGTTTTGCGCCGCCCTGCCCGATCGGCCCGGGGCCGGCATGGGTCCGCGCTGGCATTCACACGCTCAACCGCGCAGGCAATCTCGAGGTTGTGGATAGCGCCGGCTGACGCGTCTGGAGTCTGCGCTGTCCAGGCCGATCCAGTGTCGGCTCGGATGCCGCCGCGGTCGACAATATGCTCCCCTGCCGGTTTCGAAACGGATCGTTTCTATAGGCAAGCAGCAACACCACGATAATGGTGATCTCCGGCGATTTTGACGAGAGCGCGTTGTTCGATAGCGCAGCAAGCAGGAACGTCATGGTGCCGATCCATGCCGGCAGCAGCGCCCCGCGCAGCAACCGGAAAATGAACCAGAATACCAGCCCGATGAAGAGCGCAGCGATCGGCAAGCCGAACAGCATGATGATGACCACCGGCGCGCTCTCGATATAGGGCAGATGCAACTTCTCGTTGACGATCGCCAGGAGGTCGTCGACGTTCATGCCAAACAGGATGTCTTTCCAGCTGACAAGTCCGAACACCTGGTAGATCGTCACCCGCGCCATGAAATTTTCGTCAAAGATCGTGTTGCCGAATCGGTTCAGCAGCCCGCCCGAAAACAGTATGGCCACCAGCACTGCGCCGCCCGCCACAGCGAACAGCAGCACGACAGACTTGGCCTGCCGCTGATGCTTGAGGGACAGGCGCGGCCAGGGCACGAACATCAGCAGAATGAGGGTTTCTGCGGCAGCGAGCAACAGGGCGGCGCGCGCGCCTGATGCAGCACAGCCGACGAGCAATACGAAGATCGCCAGCACCCGAACCCATATGCGCCAGTTCGTCAGCGGTACGAACCCGATGACTGTGGCGCAGAGCGCGCCCAGGGCCAGCGGGTGCGCCGATAGCCCGATCGGCCTGAACTGCAGTTCGTTGAGACCGTAGGGCAGAAACCGATGTTGAGTCACCGCTTCGATCGTGCCCATCACAGCGCTGAGGACCACCATCCCAAGCACGAGGTCGCCCAAGGCACGCCGCACTTGCGCGTTCAGGGCCAGCATCAACAGGCCTGCGGCGCCCGCCACCAGATAGGTATCGATGATAAACCCGGAGGAGCCGGCGCGGCCGGTGATGAACAGATACGGCACCAGCGCGAAAATCACCGCAGAATAGAGCAGCAAGGCCTTGAAGATTCCAATTTCGTCGCCCTGCAGCAGAAACGGTCGGCTGAAAAGAACGACAGGAAGCAGCAGGAAGATGGCATAGGTGCCGACATGCAGTTTCTCGTAGAATGAACCGCCGTCGGCGGTATAGTCGACGACCATGTTCATGATCTGCGGCGACACCGTGAAGCGGAGCAGGAAGGCCAACGCCGCGCATAGGAAAAACAGCAGCGACAGCGCGTTCTGACGGCGCGCCTGGCTGGTTCGTTCCGATACGGCGGCGGGATAGCTCATCGCCGATCCAAGTGAGGGTATTCAGACGCCATTCTGGCCAACGAGATCCATTCAAGGGACCGCTGAACAGACGCGGTGCCTGACTCGGCAAAATATGCCAACTTGGAAAATGACATGTTAACGATCTTTCTGTAGTGCTGGTCCGCGTAGCGAATAACCAGAGTTAGCGCCATGTCTGCCGCTTCCGGCACAACCCCTCCCCCTACAGCGGATTCCAATATCAGCGCATTCGAGCGGATCGCCAATGCGCGGCGCGCCAGCAGGGCAAGGCTGCAACAGGATGCTCCGGTCACGGCGCGCCCCTCCGCCCCTGTCACTCCGCCCACGCCCGAGCCTGTCCCGACGGTGACGCTCGACAAGATCGGCGATTTCCTCGAGCTCGATTTTCGACGCCTTTTTGTCTGGCTGCGTGCCGGGCTCGTCCTGGCATTGATGCTGGCGGTGGCCGGCGGCGTCATCGGCGCCGCCTACGGATTGCTGAGCAAACAGCGTTATACCGTCACGACGGAAATCCTCATCAATCCTGCCAATTTGCAGGTTGTGGAAAACGATGTCTACTCGCAACCGGGCCAGGTCGACAGCCAAATACTGAACGCGCGCAGCAAGCAGCGCATCTTGACCTCCGGCAACGTGCTTGCACGTGTGGTGGACGAACTCGGTCTCGCCAACGATCCGGAGTTTTTCGATCCGGACCAGACCGCTTCCACCTCTGGTGCTGCAGTGAGTGGCGGCAAGTCCGATCCGAAGCTTGTCGCCCAGAAAAGCCTGGCGCAGCGGGTCAGCGTCGCTGCAGATGAAACCTCGTTCGTCACAACCCTCGCGGTATCGGCAGAAACCACCGGCAAGGCGATCCTGATCTCGCAAGCCATGGTGAAGGCTTTCCAGGAAGAACTGGCCACGGCCGAAGCTGCTGGCGCCGGCCGTGCCGCAGCTGCTCTTGAGGGCCGGCTCGGCCAACTCAAGCGCGACGTGCAGGCAGCCGAAGAGAAGGTCGAGAGCTACAGGCGCAGCCACAATTTGTCGGCCAGCAATGGCCAGCTTGTCAGTTCGCAGACGATGACGCAGCTCAATAGCGAAATTGGCGAGGCGCAATCGCGCGTTATCGCGGCGCAGGCAAGTTACGACGCCTTGGTTGCTTCCGGTGTCAATGGGGCCAATCCTGACCCCGCGGTTTCGGCAGCACTCTCAGTGCTGCGCGACAAGGCGAATGGCTTGCGGCAGCAGATCGATTCTCAGTCCATGACCTTTGGTCCGCGCCACCCGACGATCGTCCGGCTCAGGACAGAATTCGAAACCGTCAGTTCTCAACTCAGGGCGGAGTTCTCCCGCACGGTCGGCACGGCAAAAGCCAACCTGGACAAGGCCAACGCCTCGTTGGCTTCTCTCACCGCCAGGATGAACGCTCTGAAGAACAACGTTTTCACCGACAGCGAGTCCCAGGTCGCCCTGCGTGAGCTTGAACGCGACGCCGCCTCGAGAAGGGCGGTCTATGAAAGCTTCCTGTCTCGCGCGCGCCAAATCACCGAGCGCGAGCAGATCGACACCACCAATGTGCAGGTGATTTCCACCGCCGTGCCGCCACCGGGTCGCTCGTGGCCGCCCCGCACCCCTGTGACGGCAGGCCTGGGAGCTTTCGCCGGCTTTGCTCTGGGCATGCTGCTGGCCATTGCCATGGGTATCGTTCGCGACATGCGCCAGCCGCCGAACCGATCAGGCATCGGCGTCAGCCGAGCCTGAATCCAGGCATGGCGAAGCGCATTGTCTTTCACATCGCCAGTCTCAGGGGCGGCGGCGCCGAGCGTGTCTTCGTCCTCATGGCAAATGAATTGGCATCGCGTGGGCACGATGTCACCCTTTTTACCTGGAACGCGCAAGGACCCAACGCCGCGCTGCGATCCCCCGCCGTGCATCTGGTCGATTTCGACCTTCCCATCCAGGGCGAGGGTTACGGCAAGTGGGAGACGCTGAAAGGCATCGTGCGAAGCGCAGGTTTGTTCAGCCGCCTTGGTCCGCATGCGGTCTACAGCGCCCCGGAATTTGCCAATCTGGTCGTGGCGCTGGCGCTTCTCCTGGCGCGAAGCCGGGCGCGGTTCTTTCCAAGCTTCCACGCAGCCGCCTCACTGCCTTCCAGCAGCCTCGGCGCGAGAATAGCGGTCTGGCTTTCCGCACTGGTTGCAGCGCGCGCAACCAAAGCCATCGCCGTCTCAGCGGGTGTCGGCCGCGACCTTGCGGCCCGCGGTTTTCCCAAATCCAAAATTGTCGTCATCAACAATCCGCTGCCGCCGGTTGCGGCGCTCGAACAAGATTCCCAAGCATGGCAGGCACAGCTGTCAACGATGGGCGATGGCCCGGTCATCGCGACCGCCGGGCGCCTGGTGCCAGTCAAGGACCATCGGACCTTGCTGCGGGCTTTCGCCATCCTGCGCGCCGGCGGCCGCGCTCGGCTTATCATCTTCGGCGAAGGTCCGCTGGCTGTCGAATTGCGCGCCTATGCCGAGGGAACCGGTATCGGCGCGGACGTGCTCTTTGCTGGCTACGTCAACGACCCAGCCGCCTGTTATGCCGCAGCCGACCTGTTCGTGCTTTCCTCGACGAGCGAAGGCTTTGGCAATGTGTTGGTCGAGGCCATGGCTGCGGGCGTCCCGGTGGTCTCCACGGATGCGCCACATGGCCCGCGCGAGATTCTCGGTGACGGCCGTTTCGGCGCCTTGGTGCCGGTCGGCGATGCCGCGGCTATGGCAAAGGCGATGGCTGACATGCTGGACCACCCCACTTCTGCCGCCATCCTGAAAAGCAGGGCGGCGGATTTCGAAGTTGAAAAGATCGGCGATCTGTACGAAGCGCTGCTCTAATGCACGCCGCCCAAAAGTGCGCAGCGGTTTTGGGTCAACGACATGCACAAAAACAAAGACTTAAAGCGCGTCGCATGAATCCCTTCAGACACGACGCGCTTTAGCCTAGAACTTCGCGCTGGCGTCGATTGCCGTCAGCCACTATCGCCATTCGCGCCGACACCGGAATCTGATAGCAGCGGATGAAGAAAAGCAGCAGGTCGGTCACACCGCGGCAGGAGCGCGGGCGGGCCGCACGGCGATTCTTTTTAAAGGAGTGTTCGAATGAGACATGTGTGGCGTTGGTTCGGCCCGGTCGACAAGGTGACGATTGCGGACGCGCGTCAAGCCGGGGCGCAAGGCATCGTCACGGCCCTTCACCACGTTCCTCACGGCGCCGTCTGGCTGCCCGCCGAAATCGAAAGGCGTCAGCGCGAAGTCGCATCCTTGCCGGATGGAAGCGCAAGCGAACTGACCTGGGAGATTGTCGAAAGCCTGCCGGTTTCCGAATCGATCAAGACGCAGGTCGGCGAATGGCGCAGCCATCTTGCCAACTACAGGACATCGCTGGAAAACCTGGCGCGAGCCGGCATTTCGGTCATCTGCTACAATTTCATGCCCGTGCTCGATTGGACCCGCACCGACCTTGCCTGGCGCCTGCCGCATGGCGGCACCACCATGCGCTTCGATCTGATCGACTTCGCCGCATTCGACATCCATATCCTGAAACGCCAGGCGGCGCCCGGCGACTACACACCGGAGATCGCCGCCGAGGCGGCGCGCCGATATGCGCAAATGGATGACCATGCGCGCAAGATTCTGGCAAGAAGCGTCAATTCCGGCCTGCCGGGCTCGACCGAAGACACGTCTCTCGACGGCCTCGCGGCTCAACTGTCAAACTATGACCGTATCGACGCAACAACCCTGCGCCGGCATTTCGTCGATTTCCTGGCGGAGGTCGTGCCCACGGCCGAACGCCTCGGCCTGCGACTCTGCTGCCACCCCGATGACCCGCCGTTTCCGCTGCTCGGCCTGCCGCGCATCATGTCGACCGAGGCCGACTACAGCTACGTTCTGGACGCAGTCGACAGCCCGGCCAACGGCGCGACGCTGTGCACCGGATCGCTCGGCGCGAGACCCGATAATGATCTGCCCGGCATGATCGAGCGGATGGGGCCAAAAATCCACTTCGCCCATCTGCGCAATGTGCGCAAGGAAGCGGCCGGCACCCCCTGCTCGTTCCACGAGGACGAGCACCTTGCCGGCGACACCGACATGGTGGCGGTGGTGGCGGCGCTGCTTCACGAGGAAGCGCGGCGCAAAGTGGAAGGCCGCCAGGACGCCGTCATCCCGATGCGCCCCGACCACGGCCAGGATATCCTCGATGACCTGACGCGCGGGGCGCAGCCCGGCTATCCGGCCATCGGTCGGCTCAAGGGATTGGCCGAGCTCCGCGGCGTCGAACATGCGATTCGCAGATCGACATCAGGAGAGCCGCTCTCCACTTATCCCGCATAATCCAAGGAAAGGCGTAACGGCCGGTCCGCGACCTGTGCTCGTTAAACATGCCATCTTCGACCATTGGGCGCCCGGCAGTCCGCCTCCGGCTCGATGGCACCTGTTCACCCATTTGCGCGGACTTGTGTATAATAGCAGCATGCGGCTTGAGTCCGATTGCAATCCGCTAGGTTACGCTAGTTATTGGTCCACCCGCAGCCGGTGTTGAGAAGAACTCCAGGAGGCGGTTGGGAATTCATATCCTGGGAGGAAGTTGAGATGAGAAGATTCGCCGCCGCTCTGGCCGCCGCCGCCGTCACGCTGTATTCGTTCGCCGCGGGCGCGCAAACCTATCCCGAACGCACCATCACCGTGGTGGTGCCGTTTTCGGCCGGCGGCCCGACCGACACGGTCACGCGCCTCGTCGCGGAAGCCATGTCGAAGGATCTCGGCCAGCAGATCATCGTCGAGAATGTCGGCGGCGCCGGCGGCACGCTGGGCGCCGGTCGCGTCGCGAGCGCCGAGCCCGACGGCTATACGCTTCTCCTCCATCATATCGGCATGGCGACAAGCGCCACGCTGTACAGAAAGCTCGCATACGACACGCTGAACAGCTTCGAATATGTCGGCCTCGTCACCGAGGTGCCGATGACCGTCGTCGGCCGCAAGGACCTCGAGCCGACCGACCTGAAGGGGCTGGTCGACTACGCCAAGGCCAACAAGGATACCGTCACCGTCGCCAATGCCGGCATAGGCGCGGCCTCGCATCTGTGCGGCATGCTGTTCATGAGCGCGATCGGCACGCCGCTGGTCACCGTGCCCTACAAAGGCACCGGACCGGCCATGACCGACCTTCTCGGCGGCCAGGTCGACATCATGTGCGATCAGTCGACCAACACCACCAAGCAGATCCAGGGCGGCACGATCAAGGTCTACGCCGTCACCTCGGCTGAACGCCTCGATGTTCTGCCGGACGTCCCGACGACGACGGAAGCCGGTCTCCCGGAGGTGCAGGTCGGCATCTGGCACGGCCTCTACGCGCCCAAGGGCACGCCGACCGAGGTCACCGAACGCCTGTCGAAGTCGCTTCAGGTCGCGCTGAAGGACCCGAATGTCGTCGCCCGCTTCGCCGAACTCGGCACCAAGCCATCGCCTGAAGCTGATGCGACTCCGGCCGCGCTGAAGGCCAAGCTGGAGGGCGAGATCGCGCGCTGGAAGCCGATCATCGAAGCCGCCGGCCAGTACGCCGACTGAGATTTTGAACGGGGCGCCCACCAGCGCCCCGTTTTTTTCACACCGGCCCCATTTTCACACCGGCATCGGCGCGCCCGCGGCGCGGGCCTGGGAGGACGTCATGAAACCCTTCACAATCGACACGACCAACGGCATATGCGCCGCGCTGTTCATCTTTCTCGGCGGATTTTTCGCGCTGCAGTCGCTCGACCTCGAAATCGGCACCGCCTTCCGCATGGGACCGGGCTATTTCCCGCTGGTCCTGGCAATCGTTTTGATCCTGCTTGGCGCCGTTATCCTCGTCGAAGCGGTGCGCTTCGAGAGCGAGCCGATCGGCCATGTAGCCTGGCGCGGCATGCTGTTCATCCTCCCTGCCCCGATCTTCTTCGGCCTGACCGTGCGCGGCCTCGGCTTCCTCCCCTCGATCTTCCTGACGGCGCTGATCGCATCCTTTGCCAGCGGTCGCATGAGGCCGCTGACCGCGCTCGTGCTCTCCGCCGGCCTGACGCTGTTTGCGTTCCTCGTCTTCAGCTATGCGCTCGGCCTGCCGTTCCGGCGCTTCGGCCCGTGGCTGCAGTTTTGAGGAGATGAACATGGAACTCCTCGACAACCTCGCGCTTGGTTTTTCGACGGCCTCGTCGCTGGCAAATCTCGGTTTCTGCCTGATCGGCGTCCTTCTCGGCACGCTGATCGGCGTTTTGCCCGGCATCGGCGCCACCGCCACCATCGCCATGCTGTTACCGATCACCTTCCAGATCGGCGACCCGGTTTCCTCGCTTATCATGCTCGCCGGCATCTATTACGGCGCGCAATATGGCGGGTCGACCACCGCCATCCTCATCAACATGCCTGGCGAATCCTCGTCGGCCGTCACCGCCATCGACGGCTACCAGATGGCCAAGAACGGCCGCGCCGGGGCGGCACTCGCCATCGCGGCGATAGGCTCGTTCTTCGCCGGCACGGTGTCGACCTTCCTCGTCGCCGTCTTTGCCCCGCCGCTGACGGCGATCGCGCTGGAATTCGGCGCGGCCGAGTATTTTTCGCTGATGATCGTCGGCCTCGTCTCGTCCGTCGCGCTCGCCCACGGCTCGATCGTCAAGGCGCTGGCGATGGTCGTGCTTGGCCTGCTGCTCGGCATCGTCGGCACCGACATCTACACCGGCACGCCGCGCTTCACGCTCGGCATCCGCGAATATGCCGACGGGCTGAATTTCGTCGCGGTGGCGGTCGGCGTCTTCGGCGTCGCCGAGATCCTGCGCAACCTCGAAAACGAGCACGAGCGCTCGGTGATGATCCGAAGCGTCTCCGGCCTGATGCCGACCCGCGACGACTTTCGCCGCATGGCGGCGCCGATCGTGCGCGGAACCATCATCGGTTCGGCGCTCGGCATCCTGCCGGGAGGCGGCGCGATCCTTGCAGCCTTTGCCTCCTACACGGTCGAAAAACGCATCTCGAAAAACCCCGGGGAATTCGGCAAGGGCGCCGTCGAAGGCGTCGCCGGACCGGAATCGGCCAACAATGCCGGTGCGCAGACCTCCTTCATCCCGATGCTGACGCTCGGCATTCCGGCCAACCCGGTCATGGCGCTGATGATCGGCGCGATGATCATCCAGGGCATCGTGCCCGGCCCCAATGTCGCGATCGAACAGCCGGCGCTGTTTTGGGGCATCATCGCCTCGATGTGGATCGGCAATCTGATGCTGATCATCTTGAACCTGCCGCTGATCGGGCTTTGGGTGAAACTCCTGACGATCCCCTACTACGTGCTCTTCCCGATCATCATGGCGTTCTGCTCAATCGGCGTTTACAGCGTCAACACCAACATCTACGACCTCTACGCCGTCGCCTTCTTCGGCTTGCTCGGCTATCTCCTGACCAAGCTGCGCTGCGAACCGGCGCCGCTGCTGCTCGGCTTCGTGCTCGGCCCGCTGCTCGAGGAAAACCTGCGCCGTGCCATGATTCTCGCGCGCGGCGACCCGACCACCTTCGTGACGAGGCCGATCAGCGCCGGCCTGCTGTTCATCGCCTTCGCCGTGCTCGTCATCGTCTTCCTGCCGGCGGTCAAGAAGAAGCGCGAAGAGGTGTTCGTGGAGGAGAATTAATGTATGTCGCGCAAAAGCATGCCCTGGGGCCTGACCCGAGGGTGCGCAGCGGTTTTGTGATAACGACATCCATAAAAACAAGAACTTAAGTCACGCGGCCGCCTGTCTACCGGCGCGGCCGCGAATGCGGGCCCCAGTTTCCGCATCGAACAGAAAGACGGCGGCATCCTGGAAGGTGATGCCGATCGGCTCATCCATATCGTAGTGCGCCGATTTATCGGCCTTGACGGTTACTGTGGCCCCACTGAACTGGCAGGTGATCAAGGTATGATCGCCGATCAGTTCCACGGCATAGACTCGCGCCGCAATCTTGCCCTCCGATGGCGCCGTGACCCGGCAATCCTCGGGCCGGAGGCCGGCAGTGACCTTCTTACGGCTTTCGGCAACGCTGGTCGCAAATCGCCCTTCCGCGCAGGCGAAGCTACCCTCGACCAGCTCGCCGTGGAGAAAATTCATCGGCGGCGAGCCGATGAAGCCGGCGACGAACAGGTTCGCCGGATCGTCGTAGATCTGACGGGGCGTCGCGATCTGCTGCACGACGCCGCGGTTCATGATGGCAACACGGTGCGCCAAGGTCATGGCCTCGATCTGATCGTGAGTGACGTAGATCGTCGTCACGCCCAGATCGGCCTGCAAGCGTTTCAGTTCCGAGCGCATGTGGCCGCGCAGCTTGGCGTCGAGATTGGAGAGCGGCTCGTCCATCAGGAAGACGCTCGGCCGCCGCACCATGGCGCGGGCGAGCGCGATGCGTTGCCGCTGACCCCCGGAAAGCTGCCGTGGATAGCGGTCGAGGAACTCCTCGAGATGCACCTTGACGGCGGCACTGCGCACGGCGGCGTCGCGCTCAGTGCGCGGCACGCCACGAACCTTCAGAGGATATGCGATGTTCTCCGCAACCGTCATGTGCGGATAGAGCGCGTAGGACTGGAACACCATCGCCACGTCGCGATACTTGGGCAGCACATGGGTGACGTCGCGGTCGCCGATGAGGACGCGGCCGGAACTCACCGATTCAAGCCCGGCCACCATGCGCAGCGCTGTCGTCTTGCCGCAGCCTGAAGGGCCGAGCAGCACCAGGAACTCGCCGTCCTCGATCTCCAGGTCGAGCCCTTTGACCACCTCGACCGCGCCGAAGGACTTGTAGATATCGGACAGTGTGACCCGCATATTGACTAGCCCTTCACCGCGCCGACCAGCAGTCCGCGCGCGATGTGCTTCTGCAGGATGCTGGAGATAATGATTACGGGGGCGATCATCACGGTGATCAGCACCGACATGTTCCACCATTGCGGCCCACGGGTCGTGTTCTGTGCCGATACCAGCACCGGCATGGTCTGCGCATCGGCATTGGAGAGGAAGAGGGCCAGCAGATACTCGTTCCAGGCAAGGATCAGCACCAGCAGGAAGGTCGCGACCAGGCCGGACCGCACCAGCGGCAGCGCGATGGTGAAGAAAACGCGGAACTTGGAGGCGCCATCTATTTGTGCGCTCTCCTCGAGGTCGAGCGGGATGCCGGCGAAGAAATCGCGCGTCAGCCACACGACGATCGGCAGGTTGATGGCGGTGTAGGTGGCGATCAGCGCCACCTGCGTGTCAAGCAGGCGCATCTGCTGGAACATCACGTAGATCGGCAATACGGCGACGATCGGCGGCATGATACGGTTCGAGATGATCCAGAACTCAATGTCGCTGTTGCCGACCGCAAGCTTCGTGCGTCCAACAAGCGTGAACAGCGCAATGACGAAGAGGGCTGCCGCCACGACAATAGCGATCTCCCAGCGCACGCCGAAAGTGGCCACCGCCACGATGATTGCAGTGAGCAGGATCAAGAAGATTGCAACGGCGGCGAGTTTCACCTGGAAGCGGATACGCACGAGCGCGTAGGCCGCCAGCGAGCCGATCAGGACTGCGAGCAGCGTGCTGGCGACCGCGACAACGACCGAATTCATGTAAGGGCGCAGCGTGTAATTCTGCACCAGCATGAAGTCCCATGCCTGAAGCGAGGGAGCAAAGTCGATGAACGGGAGATAGAACGGCCCGTTGTCGACCTCGCCAGGCCCCTTGAAGGACGTGATGAACACCCAGTAGAGGGGAATCACCACAACCAGCGCCCACAGGGACAACAGCACATAGGTCAGCACCCTGGCGACCGGCGCCTGGCTGTCGATCGAGGCCGGCTCGAACAGCCGGCGCGCCAGCGAGCGCGGCTCGGTGCTCATGCTTCGAACCGGCGCGCCGGCCGGACCACGAAGTTGAAGAACGAGACGCAGACGATGGTCGAGATGAAGAGCAGCATGTAGCCGATAGCGGCCGAGCCGCCGAGATCCTGGGTGCGCCAGGAAATGAAGGAATGGAGCGTCATCGATTCCGTCGCCAGGCCGGGACCGCCGCCGGTGAGCACGTTCGGCAGGTCGATGATCTTGAAAGCCTCGATGAGCCGGATCAGCACGACGGTAGCGGCAATCGGCGCGATCGCTGGCCAGGTAATGTCGCGAAAAATCTGGAAGCCGTTGGCTCCGTCGAGCCGCGCCGCCTCGACCTGATCGCGCGGCTGGTTCTCAATGGCCGCCAGCAGCACGATAAACATGAACGGCGTCCACTGCCAGGTGTCGCCGACCAACACCATCAGCCGCGCCGACCAGGCCTCTGTCGCCCACGACCACTCGCTGATGCCGAAAGCGCGCACGAGTGGGGCGAAAGGCCCCTTCTGCATGTCGGCGAGCATTCGGAACGTGTAGGCGATGCCGACCGGGGTTACCATCAGCGGGATGAAGAAGAGGACGCGAAAGAAATTCCGGCCGCGGATCGGCTGGCCGCACAACAGCGCGAGGCCCAGTCCCAGTGCGAACTGCACGGACACGCCGACGAACACGTAGAGAAGCGTGTTGACGACAGTCCCTGGCACGCCGCCCGGCGCCATGGTGGCCAGCGCAAGAACCGCCAGGCCCATCGCCATCGCCGTCGCGAGAAGCCGACCAACCGTGCCGACGATGGTCGGCCTGCCACGCAACAAGTAGCGGGCGAGGAGGAAAAACAGCCCTGCCGCGATAAAGGCCAGCAAAGCGGATTGGACAAAGCCGAACGTGCCGAACTTACCGAGCAGGTGATACTGCTGCGAGCCGACCAGCAGCTTGCGGAAGTTCAAAAGTCCGATGAATTTCAGCGTGAATCCGCCCGGCGCGAGCGCAAAGCGCGAAAGCGCGAGATAGGCCGAGATTATGAGCGGAAAAATCGCGAAGCAGAGAAGCACGACGACGGCTGGCAGCACCATGATCCGGCCTGAGTGACCGTCCAGCCATTCGGCCCAGCTGCGGCGGTCGGCAGCGTCTGGCATCGTGTTGGTTGCGGTCATCATATCCTGGGAAAGTGGGGCAGGCATAAGACCCGGCGCGGACCGATGCCACGCCGGGTCGTTTGCTTGGCCTATTTGGCGCCGATGGTCGCCTTGTAAAGTTTGAGCTGCTCGTCTTTGCCAATCTCTTCGTTCAGCTCATTCCAGCCTTCCTCGACCGCCGCGACGGTCGCCTCCTTGTCGATTTCGCCGGCGAGGAAGCGCGACACCGCCTCGTCGAGCACGACCTGCTGGTACTTCTGATTTTGTGGGATGCGCAGGTCGAGGATCATGTTCGGGCTGCTCATGCTGTCGTTGATCGCGCCCAGGTAGACGTTAGCCTCCTCCTCACTCATCCCGGCCTTCTTCCAAAGGTCGCTGTAGCTGAGCTGTGAGGTGCGGTACGGGTTGAAGCCGGTGCCGCCGACGGTGACGTCGGCATTCGACTGTGCCGGCTGCGTCATGAACGAGAAGTAGGCGTAGGCGGCGTCCTTCACCTTCGGATCGGCCGCCGCGTTGATGCCGCCGCCCCAGCCGCCAAAGGCGGCGAATGGCGCATGGTTCACGCCGTCGATCGCGTGCGGGCAGTTTTCTGCCGTGCAGGCCTCGAGCTTGCCGGTGTCCCAGTTCAGGACCTCCTTGGATCCGGGCATGATCGCCGCGCCCCATTTGCCCATCACCTTGGACTGCTTCGGATCGATCGAGATCGTACCCACATCACCCCAGTCGAGGTTCAGCGCGCAGCGGCCGGAAGCGAAGAGCGGCCTTGTATCGCTGACGTCGAGGTTCAGCTCGTCCGGCGGGCCGTACTTGGTCGATTCAGACAGGAAGTCGAGCGCCTTGCGGAAGGCGTCGTTGTTGACGAGCGGCGTCATGTCCTTGGTGTTGAAGAAAGTGCCCTGGCTGGTTCCCTTGGACTGGGTCATCGAGCCGACCACATCGGTAACGAACCAATAGCTCTGCGCGTTGCGCTTCTTGGCGATGCAGGAGCCGAAATCCGGCGTGCCATCGCCGCTCATGTCCTTGCCATGCGTGGCCTTGGCGACCTCGAGATACTCGTCCCAGGTTTTCGGCACCGCCAGGCCAGCCGCTTCGAGCACGTCCTTGCGGTAGTACATCATGTGGAAGTCGCCATCGAGCGTGATCATGTAGGTCTTGCCGCTGTACTTCTCGGAGAAGTCACGGAAGAACGCGCCCACATCGTCCTGCTGGATGTCCTTGTCGGCCTCCACTCGCGGCGTCAGGTCCTCGAGATAGCCGCCGGCAATGTAGTCGACCATCCACTGCGGGGCGAACACGCCGGCATCGACCGAGTTGGTGCCGCTCGCCCAATCGGTGAGAATCTTCTGATAGAGATCCGAGAAGGGCACCGCGATGACATTGATCTTGGCGCCGGTGAGCGCTTCGAACTCGGGCGCACGCCGCTGCAGCGGCTCCTGAATCGCACCGGTCTGCGTAATGACGTTCACGGTAACCCCCGCAAACGGCTTGTCCTGGGCAAAGGCAGGCGCGCCAACCAGCGCGGCAAAAGCCGAAAAGCCGGCCAGAAAGACCCCAATTCTCATCAGACTTCCTCCCGTGTTGACCGGGACATGTTCCTGCGAACCAAGCCGCCGGTATCTCCCCGTCGGTTGCCGTCGCCAGAGCACGGCACCAACGCTTGCCAAGCACAATATCGGCATCGCGCAGCGAGTCCAGTGCCTTGCCGCGACGGAAGGTGAGCTGCCCCGCGGGCTTCCGGCTAATGCATGTCGCCCAAAAGCGCGCGGCGGTTTTAGCGCGGAGTCGCCAGAAAACCGCTCGATCTTGCCTGGGGAATATTCCACCGCATCGACAATCCCCGTGACCGATGCTCACCACCGTCGGCATGGTCACTGCAAATTGGTGTGGCGGTGCAACATCAGTCTGTGCGCGTCGGGTATCTGCTGGGCCATGAAGAGCACAATGCTGTCGAGCAGGATGAGGCAGGATTGCTCGAACAGGCTGCCGCCAAACTGTTTCGATTTCTCGACAGGGACATGCAGCGTGACATCGGCAATGCCGGCCAGGGTCCCGGCCGGCTGATGCGTCAGCGTAACGACCTTGGCGCCCTCCGCCTTGGCGATGCGGGCAAAGCCTGTACTGACCCGCGTTTCCCCGGAGCCGGAGATGATCAGCAGCGCATCGCCCCTGCGGATCGATGGCGCCGATGCCTCACCGACGAAATGCACCGCTCGGCCAAGATGCATGAAGCGCATCGCACCCATCTGCGCGACAAGGCCGGAGCGTCCCTGCCCGGAAAAGAACCATCGCTGATCGGGATCATCGAACGCCTGCACCAGCCCTGCAAAGGCGTCGGCGTCGATCCGGCCAAGAACGTCGGTTATCTCCTGTCCCACGGCCAGCCACGGCCTGGATTGGGCAATCTGTCGCGAATCCATCGGGCTACCTCTTTCGGGCTTGCGGATTCTGTGATGGCGCTGCCAACCACGAGGATTTCAGGCTCGACTGCGATCACCGCTTCCAGCGTGTCGGGGCCGATCCCGCCGGCGAGCGAAACCAGAAAGCCGCGATCATGCATCTTTCTCACGGCGTCGATATGTGAGGTGGAGGTGTTGCCTGCCAGCCGCGCATCGGTTGGCGAGTGGACCGCGACATAGCCAAAGCTTTCGGGGAAGACAGCATTCAAGGGAAGCAGTTCTGCCTTGCCCATCTCGGTGATGGTGTCGACGATCACCGTCGCGCCGAAGGCTGCGGCACGTTTTCCCACCGTCTCATGCGTGGCGGATGAAGCACACGAAAGCACCGTCATGAACGCGGCACCGGCGCCGAATACCATATCAGCCTCGAACTGGCCGCCATCGACGGTTTTGGTATCGGCCAACACCATGACTTCAGGGCAGAGCTCGCGCGCCGTGGCGATGGCCGAGAGGCCGAGGCGTTTCAGCAACGGCGTGCCGATCTCGATAACGTCGGCAAATTCCTTCATCTGCGCGAGCAGGGCCAGGTGCTCAGGCTTGTCGAAGGCGACCTGGAGGAGCAAGGCGGGTCTCCTGGATTGCTTAAGACAGCGGATGCGGCATGCCGCCCAACCCACTGTCGTGTGCTTCGTGGTCGAAATCTGCCATAATCCAGCAACCTCCAGGCTGGTCTGCATAGGGAGAGCAAATCGTGCCCTGCAAAGCAAGTGGTCTTGTCGAAAGCAGGAGGTGCGGGCCAGATCAGCGCCGACGCCACCTGCAATGCAGTATGAGGTAGCCCTTTGACGAGATTGTTTGAGCCCATTGGATGCAAGGTCGACCTGTCGACTGGTGCGATGGGAGATGCAACCGGCAGCTACCAGAAGCGTTTCCGCGATCTGGACGGGCTCTATGCCGACGCCGCGGCCTTCGAAGCCATGCGCGCGACAAGGGGCGAGCGCATCGTCTACGAGGTTTCCGAGTTCCGACCGACCGAGCAGTCGGGCGATCTGATTTTCGGCGTCACGCACATGGAGCCCGGCAAGGTCGGCGACGAGTATTTCATGACGCGCGGCCATATCCACAGGCAGGCCAACCGGCCCGAGATCTACTATGGCCAGAAAGGCCACGGTCTCATGCTGATGGAGTCGCCGGAGGGCGAGGTTCGCATCCTGCCGATCGACGCCCAGACCGTCTGTTACGTTCCGCCGTTCTGGATCCACCGCTCGATCAATGTCGGGGAAGGCGATCTGGTGATGCTGTTCTGCTACCCCGCCGATTCAGGGCAGGACTACGAGATCATCGCGAGATCGGGAGGCATGCGCTCGCGCGTGGTCGCCGGCGATGAAGGCTGGAGGCAAGTCGACAACCCGGATTGGCGACCGCGTGACGCAAAGCTGGTCTCTGCCCTCTATGGGCAACAATCCGGCACGGCGCCGGCATGAAGGCTCGCTACGAGATCGCTGCTTCATTTAGCATTGCTGCACTGCGCGCGGAGAAAATCCGGGAGAATGGCAAATGAGCCGCTATCGGCCGGCCACCCAGCCGACATTCTATTTTATCGGCGTCACGACGACGAGCAGCTCGATCATGCGGGTCTTCCCGGCATGGGCGCGCCACCTCGGGCTGAAGGAAGCGGTTCTCAAAGATGCGGTTCTCAAGGGCATCGACTTTCCACTCCATGCCGATCCGGAGGCCTACCGTGAGGTCGTCTCCTTCATAAAATCCGACCCGCAGTCGCTTGGCGCGCTGGTCACCACGCACAAGATCGATCTTTTCAACGCAGCGCGCGACCTGTTCGATGTGATCGATCCGCACGCCCGCCTGATGCACGAGACCAGTTGCCTGTCGAAGCGGGGCGGAAAACTCGTCTGCCATGCCAAGGATCCGATCTCTTCGGGCCTTGCGATAGACGGTTTCATTCCGGCGGGATATTTTGCGGACACCGGCGCGGAAGTCCTGTCGATGGGCGCCGGCGGATCGACTATAGCAATCACCTGGCACCTGATGCGCAAGGAGCGTGGCGCCGACTTGCCTTCGCGCATCATTGTCAGCGACCGTTGGCAGCCGCGTCTCGATGAAATCGCGCGCATCCACAAAGACATGATGTCGACGGTCGAGATCGAATATGTCCTGGCAGACCGACCCGAGATCAATGACGAGGCGTTGGCGGCGCTGAAACCAGGCTCGCTGGCGATCAACGCGACCGGACTTGGCAAGGACGCGCCCGGCTCGCCGATTACCGGTGACGGCGTGTTCCCCAAGCGCGGCATTGCCTGGGATCTCAACTATCGCGGCGACCTGATCTTCCTCGACCAGGCAAGGCGGCAGCAGGCCCGACAGCAGTTGCAGATCGAAGATGGTTGGACATATTTCCTGCATGGCTGGACGCAGGTGATCGCAGAGGTCTTCGACATCGCGATCCCGGTGTCGGGACCGGATTTCGACGAGATGTCGCGCATCGCCGTCGAAGCGGCGAAAGGCTGATGCCGTGGGTCTCGTCACGCCGCGCTCGCTCTGACCGATAGACAGAGGATCACATGTTTGCCCATCTCAGGACTCTTCCGAAATGAGCGGCGAGCTTTTCCTCGCCATCGACGTCGGCACCGGCAGCGTCCGGGCCGCACTGATCGATGTCGCCGGCAAGATCCTCGAGCTTGCGTCGCGCGAGCACGACCAGATCGTGCCGGAATTCGGCTGGGCCGAACAGCGGCCACTCGACTGGTGGGAGGGTGCGCGAGCGAGCGTCAAGACGGTGCTGGACCGCGTCGAAGGCGCCCGCGAAAACATCTCCGCCATCTGCGTCTGCGGGCAGATGCACGGGCTGGTCCTGCTCGACGCGCACGGAGCGCTGACGCGCGACACGGCACCGCTCTGGAACGACAAGCGCACCGTCGATCTCGTCCGTCGCTTCGAGCAAGCGAATGAGCCGGACAGCTACCTGCCCGAAAGCGGCAACACGCCGACCCCGGCATGGCCGGGCTTCAAACTGCAATGGGTCCGAGACAACGATCCCGCCGCATACGCCCGCAGCGCAGTCGCCATCATGCCGAAGGATTACATCAACTACCGGCTGACCGGCGAGATCGCCATGGATACAGGCGACGCGTCCTGCAGCTTCCTGACGAACCCGGAGCGGCTCGACTGGTCGCCGGTGATGATCGAGCGAATGGGTCTCGACGCCGCCAAGCTGCCGCCGATCCGCAACCCGCTGGATGTTGTCGGCCACGTCACCGAACAGGCGGCGCTCGACACCGACCTGCGCCCTGGAACCCCGGTGCTGGTCGGTGGCGCCGACTATCCGGTGGCACTGCTCGGCTCAGGCGCCTGTCGCCCGGGAATGGGTTCCGACAGCACCGGCACGGGCGCCATCATCACTGTTATCGCGGAGAAGCCGCTGCTTGACCCGGAAATCTCGAACGTTGCGACGGTCGAAGGCAACTGGGCGCAATTCGTGCTGCTGGAGACCGGCGGCGACGGCATGCGCTGGGCACGCCGGGCCTTCCACGGCAACGCGCTGTCCTATGACGAGATCGTCGCCCGCGCCGCCGAGGCGCCGGCCGGTTGCGACGCGCTGCTCTTCATGCCCTTTCTCACCGGCGAACGCCTGGGGCGCCATCGCAACGCCCGCGCACAGTTCTTCGGATTGGGCGCCGGGCATGGCATGGAGCATTTGCACCGCTCGATCCTGGAAGGCATCGCCTTTGCCATGGCCCGCCACATCCGCATCATGGAACACGCGTCAAACAGGCCGCTGGAGCGCGTTATCGCCGCCGGTGGCGGGGCGCGCACCGAACTCTGGCTGAAGATCAAGGCCAGTGCCTTCAACATTCCGATCCTGGTCCCGCGGGAGCCCGAATGCGGCATTGTCGGATGTGCCGCGATGGCCGCGACGGCGACAGGCCGCTTCTCGCGCGTCGACCAGGCGGCCGAGCGCTTCGTGAGCTACGGCGCCGAAATCCTGCCGGACCCCGGATGGGTCGAGATCTACAGCCGCACCCAACCGGTTTTCGAGCAGCTCTACCATCACAGCCAGGCGCTCTACGATGACATCGACGCACTGGCGGCCGCCACGCGGCCGAAGCAGCCGTAACGCATCTCAGGCCTGCCGAGCCCTGACTGCAGCGACAGATCTGGCAATCACGATGCATCCCGTTTGGGATGCATCGGACGATCGACTTCAGCTGTGGCGGATTTCCGTTCCCAGCACCTTCAGGCACTCGCGGATGAACGCGGCAAGTGCGGTCCAGCCCTTTGCCGAGACCATCGTCCCGTCGACATAGGCCTCGGTCGGCGACAGGTCGATATAGGTTCCGCCGGCCAGCGTCACTTCCGGCTCGCAGGCAGCCAGCGCACCGACCTTCTTGCCACGCACGACGCCGTCCACCGCGATCAGGATCTGGACGCCATGACAGATGGTAAAGATCGGCTTCCTGGTCTCGTGGAAATGGCGAACCATCGCCTGCACACGCTTGTCGGTGCGGATGTACTCGGGGCCACGGCCGCCGGCGCAATAGACGGCATGATACTGGTCGAGCTGTCTTTCCGCCTCCGAAAAGGTCTTGTTCAGCAACGCGTAGTGGCCGGGTTTTTCGGTGTAGGTCTGGTCACCCTCGAAATCGTGAAGCGACGTCTTGATCAGGTCGCCAGCGTTCTTGTCAGGACAGACGACATGGACGATGTGGCCGACCGCCTCCATCGCCTGCTGATAGACGAAGATCTCGTATTCCTCGGTAAACTCACCGGTCAACATCAGTATTTTCTTGCCTGGCATGGTCAGCTCCTCGTTTTTTGGATGGAAGGGTTTTATCCGGGATCTCCCGGACGTTTGCTCGCGTTGATCAACGGTGAATTCAACGTGACGGCGCCGCTCCCGACGGTGACGAACATCGTGCCAGCCTCAATCGAACGCCGGCAGCAAACGATCACGGGAATGCTCGATATGACGGCGCATCGCCTGTTCCGCCGCAGCGGGATCGGAGGCAGCGAAGGCGGCCAGGATGGCCTGATGCTCGTCGAGCGCTTCCTCGGTGACGCGCGAATGGAACATCAGGCGGAAGATGTGGAAGTGCGTATGCTGGAACGCCAGCGTCTCGCGCACCAGTTCATTGTTTGCAAATTCCATGATCCTATCGTGGAAAATGGCGTCCTGCCGCGCGAAATTGGAGTAACGCAGGCGTTCATCCTTGCCTTCGCGGCGCGCCATGCCGCCTGCGGACTCCTCAAGCACCGCAAGTTTCGTCTCATCCATCAATGCGGCTGCCTTGGCCGCCGCATGCGGCTCGAGCAGCAGGCGAAGCTCATAGAGTTCGTCAAATCGGCGCCTGGTTATCTGCGGCGCGGCGCGGTAGCCGATCAAATGTGTCTTCAGCACAAGGCCTTCGCCTTCGAGGCGGCCGAGCGCTTCACGGATTGGCGTGTGCGATACTTCGAGTTCCTTGACCAGGCTGTCGACGGTGATCCGTGAGCCAGGCGCGATCTTCAGCGACATCAGTTGCGCGAAGATCGCTTCATAGACGTCCTCCACCAGGCTAGTGGATCGCTGGATGCGCCCGCCGGCGGGGTCGACTTCTCGGGCATTGGTTGCGTTCGTGACCTGCATCTTTTTTGCCTCTTGACAGGATCACTGGCTAACACGATGCTTCGCTCAATACAATCCTATATCCTATACGATTTGATAGAGGATACTTTGGGAGCTCGGCGAGATTTCGCCTGTCCACCATCATCGAGGGACGCAAGACCATGAGCCTTTTCGCTGCAATAAGGCTGCCGCGTGAAATCCTCTTCGGCAGGCGCCAGCGCCATGTCATTGCAACCGTTGCGGCCAGGCTCGGCCGTCGCGCTCTCGTCTGCACGGACGAGCGCTTTGCCGCAACTGTCGCCTTCGCCGAGATCATGGCGGCGCTCGAGGGCGCATCGATCGATGTTCTGGTGCACGATCGTGTGCAGCCCGATGTGCCGCGCGACACGGTTGCCGTCTGCGTCGAGGAGGCGCGGGATTTTGCGCCCGACATGGTGATCGGCATCGGCGGCGGCAGTTGTCTCGACATGGCCAAATGCGCCGCGTTGCTCATCAGTCACGGCGGCCAACTCCAGGACTACTACGGCGAGTTCAAGGTGCCTGGTCCGACGCTGCCGTTGATCGCGGTGCCAACAACAGCCGGCACCGGCTCGGAAGTGACCCCTGTCGCGGTGATTTCTGATCCGGATCGCACCATGAAGGTAGGCATCTCCAGCCCGCATCTGATCGCGGCAGCCGCCATCTGCGACCCGGAACTGACGATGACATGTCCCCCGGGACTGACGGCGATCGCCGGCGCAGACGCGCTGACCCATGCGGTCGAGGCTTTTACCGCCGCCAGGCGCGGCACTGACCCCAGCCTGCCGCAACGGCATGTCTTCATCGGCAAGAGCGCGCTGACCGATCATTTTGCGCTGCTCGCCATCAAGCTGCTTGGCCGCAGTCTCGAGAAGGCATACCGCGACCCCTCTGACGAGGACGCTCGCGCCGATGTGATGATGGGCGCGCTTGCAGCCGGCTGCGCGTTCGGGACGGCTGGAACTGCGGCGGCGCACGCGGTGCAATATCCGGTCGGCGCCCTTACCCACACCGCTCACGGGCTGGGTGTCGCCACCATGCTGCCCTATGTCATGAAGTACAACCGGGCCGCAGTGGCCGCCGAGATGGCCGAGATCGGCCTTGCCCTTGGTCTCGACGGAAAAGGCCGGAGCACCGGTGAGATGGCCGACGCGACGATCGATAAGGTCGGCCGGCTGTTCGCAGCGATCAGCATCACGCCTACGCTGGCCAGGCTCGGGCTTGCCGCCGACAAGCTCGATTGGACCGCCGAACAGGCGCTTGGCATTGACCGTCTCATCAAGAACAATCCGCGTCCATTCGATCTGGCGGCCATGCGCGGCCTGATCCAGGCCGCCTATGATGGCGACCTCGCCGCCTGTGTCATGTGAGCAATCGAGGAGCAGGCCATGAACATATCGCATCAAGTGCTGGAGGACGATCAGGACACTACCGGCTTCCATAGATTCTCCCACGGCTTGTATATTGGCGGCCAATGGCGGCAATCCGCCGACGCCAGGGAAATCCAGGTCGTAGATCCCTCCACCGAGGCGGTGATCGCCGCGGTTCCCGATGCGACGATCGAAGATGCCGCGGCCGCCGTCGAGGCTGCGGCCAGGGCCGCCGATGGCTGGCGCACAACGGCGCCCCGCAAGCGTTCCGAAATCCTCAGGCGTTGCTTCGAGCTGATGACGCAGCGTTGCGAGACGCTGGCCACCCTGATCTCGCTGGAAAACGGCAAGGCACTGCGGGACGCGCGTGGCGAGATCGCCTATGCTGCGGAATTCTTTCGCTGGAATGCCGAGGAAGCCGTTCGCATCACCGGCGAATTCGGGATGGCGCCTTCCGGCACCAACCGCATCGTCGTCGACTACGAGCCGATCGGCATCTGCGTCCTTGTCACACCCTGGAATTTTCCTGCCGCCATGGCGACGCGCAAGATCGCGCCCGCCCTGGCTGCCGGGTGCACGGTGATTTTGAAGCCGGCCAGCGAGACCCCGCTCACCGCCTACGCGCTCGCCGCCCTCTATGAAGAAGCGGGTGTCCCACCGGGGGTTGTCAACGTTCTGACAACCTCCAATCCCGGCCCGGTGACGGCCGCGATGCTGGCCAATCGGCGGGTGCGCAAACTCTCCTTCACCGGCTCGACTTCTGTCGGGCGCGTTCTGCTGGCCGAGGCCGCAAAGCACGTGGTTTCGTGTTCGATGGAGCTTGGCGGCAACGCGCCATTCCTTGTGTTCGATGACGCGGATCTCGACGCGGCGGTCGATGGGGCGATGGTGGCGAAGATGCGCAACGCCGGCGAGGCCTGCACGGCTGCAAACCGCATCTATGTCCAGTCCGGCGTTTACGATGCGTTTTGCGAAAGCCTCGCCAGGCGGATGTCGGCACTCAAGATCGGCGCTGGCACGGACGCGGCCACGGAGTGCGGGCCGATGATCACCAGGAAGGCCGTCGACAAGATCGACCGTCTGGTCAACGATGCTGTCGCCCGTGGCGCGCGGGTGCTGTGCGGAGGCAAGGCAGGCTCGGGAACGGGATACTATTATCCGCCGACCGTGCTCTGCGACGTCCCGGCCGAGGCGGAGATGGCGCACGAGGAAATTTTTGGGCCGGTGGCGCCGATCTCGAGCTTCGAAACGGAAGCCGAAATCATCGCGCGTGCCAACGACACCGAATACGGTCTTGCCGCCTACATCTACACGCGCGATCTTGCGCGTGGAATGCGGGTGGCATCCAGGATCGAAGCTGGGATGGTCGCTCTCAACCGCGGCTTGATGTCCGATCCGGCAGCACCGTTCGGCGGGGTCAAGCAGAGCGGCCTCGGCCGCGAGGGCGGCCAGCATCACGGCATTGCCGAGTTCATGGAGGCGAAATACCTCGCCATCAGCATCTGAGCGGAGGAAAAGTGCAAAACGATCCGTTCCGCATCCGCGACCATGTCGCCGATTTCGATCAAATCGTCCAGGACATCGTTCACCGCAGCGAGGCCGTCCGCGCAACCATCCCGATGACAGCGGACATTGCCTATGGGCCGGATCAGACCGAAACCATCGACCTGTTCTTTCCCCCGGGCAAAACGAGCGGCCTGCCGGTGCACATGTTTATCCATGGCGGCTACTGGAGGATGTTCTCCAAGCGCGACTACTCATACGTCGCGGCGACGATTACCCAGGCCGGTGCGATTGCCGCCATCGTCGACTATGCGCTGATGCCCAAGGTCAGGATGGCGACGATCGTCGACCAGGTGCGCCGCGCCAAGCGGTGGGTTCTGGCCCATATCGCCGACCATGGCGGAGACCCGGCAAACCTGACCGTCAGCGGTCATTCGGCCGGGGCACATCTTTCAACGTTCCTGTTCAACAGCGAGCATACCCCCTCCAATGTGCGGGCAGCCCTTCTGCTCGGCGGGCTCTACGATTTGAAACCACTCCAAAACTCCTTTCTCGCCAACGAGATTGCAATCACCGATGAGGAAGTCGCCAGGTTTACACCGCTTGCCCATCGGCATGATCCTCAAACCAAGGCGATGGTTCTGGTCGGAGCCAACGAGACGCCGCCTTTCCATCAGCAGGCAGATCGATTCGAGGAGCACCTGCTGCAGCAGGGTTCGCCGGTAACGTCGCTTGTTCTCGCCAACCGCAACCACATGGACAGTGTCAGAGATCTCGGCATCCCCCGGAGCCAGGCGGGGGATTGCCTGACGAAACTGATTGCCAACGACGATCGTTGATCCAGCAGACATGCCGGCCATCATCCATCGCGGCTTACCGCAAGGGCGTCAGCAGCACGCCTCAGCGAGGGAAAAGAACCTCCCCCATGCCAAGCACCGCGTTGTCGCCGCCATATTTCTGCGGCGCGTTGCCCAGCAGCGGCCGTTTCAAAATACCCTCGGCGATCAGATGGCGATCGATGACGGCGGCGAAGACGCTCTCCGGCGCGCCGCATTCGACGAAGCTCGGCGACAGGCTTTTCGGCGCGCGATCGAGCAGGATCGAACCGCGACGCATCAGATAGCCGGGCATCTCGCCGGTGCCGCCGGCCACCACCAGCGTGCCGGCGATCATGCGGCTGCCGGCATTGTCGCCCAAGCCTTTCAGCACCGCGATCAGGCCGCGCCGCATGCGGTCGGCGGCAAAAGCGCCGGCTTTGCCCCTGACGATCAGCACGCCGCCATTCATGCCGGCCAGTTCCCCGGCGAGCGGCGCCCCAAGGTGATCGCCGGCGTTGCCTGTTATTTCAAGCCTGCCGCCGCGCATGCCGGAGCCGGCATGCGGGCCTGCATTGCCTTCGATGGTGAGTGTGCCGCCGCGCATGGCGCGCCCGGCCTGGGCGCCGGCATTGCCGACGACGCGAACCGAACCGTCCCGCATGGCTTCCGCCACGCGGTCGAGGCGCGCGCTGCCGCCTTCGAAGACGATGTCCAGCGGATCGTTGCCGGCGACACGAAAGATATCGCCGACCTTCGATCCATGCTTCGACGTGCCGATCTGGATCTTTTCGATATCGCGCCTTTCGATCCCGGCAAGCCGCTCCGGCGTCAGCGGCGACAGGTCAAGGCGCTCGGGCGGCTCGGCGACAAGGGTGAAGGTCAGCGCTTTCACGGCAGCATATCCTTCAGCGAATAGATGAACTTGCCGAGCTTGCCGCCGTAATTGCCGGCGCTTATGCGAACCGCGCCTCGCTTCGGCCCAAGCTCGATGACGGCCTTGATGCCGGCCTTCATCGCGGCGGCAACGGCATCGTTGGTCTCGCCGTCGATGACGATTTCCAGGACGGCGTTGATGTCAGCACCGAGCTCACTCCTGACGACACCGCGCAGTGTCGGCGCATAGGCTTCGTTGGCCGAGGCGATCATGCCCTTGTATTTACCGCCGATCTTGGAACCCGAACGAGCGATGCCGCCCGGAAACGGCACGATCGCGCCCGGCACCAGGCCGATCGCGGCAACCGCGGCCTCGGCGGCAGCCAAGGCCCTGGCGCTGCTTTCAGCCATGACGAAGAAATTGCCGCCGCCAACGGCGCCCTTCGTCAGCCCGGTCGTCGCTTCGCACAGGAATTCGCCGTCCATGACGGGAACGCGCCAAAAATGCCTGCCGCCGATTTTCTTGGAGATCTGCCAGCCGTCGCCAAAATAACGCAGCGCCGAACCGAGCTTCAGCTCGGCGCTGCCCTGCAGTCCGGCGAAGCAGGCGGAACCCGGCGAGGTCAAGACACACTGGCCGACGCGATTGAGCAGTTGTTTCTGCAGTTCGTCTGTTCCCATCGCAAAGATCATCACGCGGCAGCCGGGCCGGCCATCCGGTGTGGCCGATGGCGCCAGTTCGACATCGATTGCCGATTCGCAGCCGCAGCCGATCACCGAGGTGGCAAAGCCGGTCATGGTGATCGCCGCCTGGCGCGCCCATTTCCGGTTCGGCGCGGTGATGATGATGGCGGTCGCGCGCATGCCGAAGGCCTCGGCAAAGGTATCGTCGATCACTATGCCATTTACGCTCACGTTCGGCATGCAACCTCGCCGAATGGCTGTTCGCGCGCAATCGCCGATTCCGGGAAATTGAACCAGTCCAGCGACAGGCCGTAGCGCTGCTGGTGATAATCCTCCAGGCGCCGCAGCATCGCCTTGTCCGGCGGCGGATTGAGCCTGAGCGCCTTGCCCCAGCGGTAATGGGTGATCTCTCCGTCCTGCACGACGAGATCGCCATCCTTGAAGACATACGCCGCCTGCCCCAGCATTTTCGCGATATTGTCCTCCCTGCGGTAGACAGCGATATCGGCGATAGCGCCGGCGCCGAGATGGCCTCGATCCGTCAGCCCGAGCAGCTTGGCCGGGGCAGCACGCGTCATGATGGCGATTTCCTCGAACGTGTATTCGCGGTCGATTGCGGCCAGGGTGGAGAGCGCCATGGCGGATTTTGGAAGTCCGGCAATCATTTCGGTGCGCGCTTCCCGGCTCATCAGCAGCTCGAACAGGGCCGGATAGGAGGTAAAGGGCGCGCCGTTGGGATGATCGGTGGTGAAGAAGACACGCCACGGATCGTCGATCAGGAGAAAAAGCTCGAGCCCGATCGCCCACTGCATCGTGCCATAGAAATCCTTGCCATAGCGGTAGGGCACGATGCCGCCGCCATTGCCGTCGCCGTCATGAATGACGGATTTCTTCGGCTGCGCACTGCCACGCGCCGAAAACTGCCGCATGACGTCGGAGGAGATGGTGACCGTCTGGCCGAACATCACCTGGCCGATATCGATGGTGACTTCCGGCGTCGCATTGACCAGTTCGGCAAGGCGCGCGGCGGCCGAGGAAAACCTGCGCTTGCCTTCCGTGCCGTAGCCATAGAACTGGAGATGGGCGAGGTGCAGCGGCAATCCTTCCGCCGCTGCGATCGTCGCGGCCGCCGTGTCCGCCGATCCGGGGCTGCCCAGATTGTTGCAATGGACATGCAGCGGATGCGGGACGCCAAGGCTGTCGACGGCCGCCTGCAGCGTCTTGACGATCTTGCGCGAGCTGACGCCATAGGAAGGCACCACATCGTCCAGCGAGAAGGTGCGGACGTTTTCCTTGAAGGCGGCCGCCGCGCCGGCATTGATCACCTTGACCCCAAGCGCCCGCGTCGAGGCGACCGTCCAGGCGACATAGTCCTCGATCATCGTTGAGGAGGCGTCGTCGCGGATCATCGACAGCAGGAAATCGTCGTTGCCGAGAATGGCGAGCGTCGCCTTGTCGATGATCGGGATGTCGGCCAGTTCGAGATGGGTGTGAAGCGCGGCTCCCGGCGACATCGCCGGCTCGACCACCGTGGTGAAACCCATCTTGGCGTAGAGGCACCCGGTCTGGAAGGTCGACCAGCCGGCATTGGAAAGCGGCGTCGTCGCCGGTCGCGCCTGGTGCGCCGCATGCTGCTCGGGCAGGAGCAGCCGTGCCGTATTCACGTTGCCGCCGCCGATGTGGGAATGGATGTCGATGGCGCCCGCCATCACGATGCAGCCGGCTGCGTCGATGGTCCGGTCGGCAGCGCCCGCCGCCGGCGCCGCAGCGATCTTGTCGTCGCTGATCCACAGGTCGCCCTTGCCGAGACGGCCGTTGACCGGATCGATGATGTCGCCGCCGGCGATTTTCGTCAGCATGGCAACGCCGCCTCGGCGGAGACATGACTGGCAACCAGCCGGATAACGGTCGCAGCGGAGGGCAGTTCCGACGCCGCTCGCGCCTCGACCGACCTTAGCGAACCGGTGCGGCTGGAATAGGCCACCGCCTGGTGATCGACGCCGGCTTCGCCGATGGCGATGGTGACCGCAGCACCCGCGACCGGCTCATGCGTTTTCGCCAGGGCGATCAGCGCCATGCGGTTCCTTTTCTTCTGCGGCTGGACAATCGAGGACGAGATCCGCAGGTGCAGGTCGGCTTCGCCGGCGGCGATCATGCGCGCGACATCGTAACGCCAGGGATCGAAGTCCGGGAAGCCGCGCGCAAAGCCGGTGCGCAGCGGAAAACCGGTCATCCAGGTCGAGGCGAGCGCGCTTCCCCAGCCATTTTCGCTCGCCGGCAGATGCAGGCCGGATGCGCGTGATTTGCGGTTGAGATCGCTGACCAGTCCCTGCAGCATCTCCAGCGCCAGCCCTTCGGTTGCGTCGCCTGAAAACAGGAAGACGGGAAAATGCGCAGCCTCCAGGGCTTTGGCGAAATCGTTGAAATTCGACACCGGCTGCGATGTCTGGCGCCCCCTCCACTGCGCCCTCAGTGCCGCCAGCGTCGCGCCGAGGCCTGCCTCGCCGCAGGACAGCAGCGTCGCCGTCCGCCCGTTGCTCAACCGCGGCGCAGACGTTTCTTTCGACCCGACCAGAAAGATCTCGCGCTGATTCTTGGCCGAGAGATCGGGGGCCGAGAGATCGGGAACCGTCTCGGCAAGCTCGCCGACAAATTGATGATGGATCTGCGGGAGTTCGCCGACGATCACCACGACATCGGCGCGCCGGCGCGTTTCGCCGGGCGCCACGGTCATCGCGCCTTTGTCGGTAAAAAGCGCGGCCTCCCGGGAAACTGCCGCGCCATCGGCATGATCGTATGCCGCGCCAACCCGCTCAGCCAGCGCGATCGCCGCCCTGGTGCCGTGTATATCCGTATCCAGGCTGAAAACCGGGCACCGGCTTGACCCCAACAGCGCGGCGGCATGTGCGGCCGCGCGCTCGACCAGCGTTACCCGGTTGCCGATCCAAGCAACCGCCATTCACTACGCTACTTTCTGGTGCCGGCCCAATCCTAGACGAAACTGGATTGGCCGTGAACCCCGCCTGTCAGCAGATTAGCGAATGTTTTCTTACGCCATCAACAAATTCCGACCGCGCTTAATCATATTTGATGTAAGCGAAGCGCTGATCGGTCGGCGGAGTGCCTTCCAGCGCGCCGCCTTCCCGGGCCGGCTGCCACTGGACGACATCCTCGATCTTTTTGGCCAGCTCGAAGTCTTTGTCAGTGATGCCCTTGGCTGCATGGTTCATCAGGCGCACCTCGACCCAGGCATAGGAAGCCGTGATGTCGGGGTGGTGCCATGCCGCCTCGGCGAGATGGCCGACCGTGTTGATGACCATCAGTGTCGATTTCCAGCTGTGGGTCTTGTATTTGCGCCGGATCCAGCCGTTCTCGTAATACCATTTCGGCAGTTCCTTCTCGATCCGGTCGGCAATCTCGGCTTCCGAATAGACTTTTTCCCTCGGCGTCTCGTTCATCTCGACCTCCGCGAATTGCCCGGTCCGTTCTCGCGCCGAGCCAAAAGAAGATAAAACGAATGCACTCTCTGCGGCTTGCCCCTTCGACGAAAACAGCTATCATGGCGACGGGCACCTAAACTTCCATGATGCGTCTATGATGCACCCATCGGGGGGTAGATGTCGAATTCTGTTACCATACAAGTGCCCGCCCGCCTGCATCTTGGCTTCCTCGATCTCAACGGCGATACCGGGCGTCGCTTTGGCAGCGTCGGGCTGCCGCTGAGCGAACCCGAAACCGTCGTCACCCTGTCACGGTCCAGCGAGACCATCGTCGAAGGCGCCGACAGCCGGCGCGCCGGCGAACATCTGTCGACGCTCTGCAGCCATCTCGGCATTCGCGGTCAGCACCGTCTGGTGGTCGAACAGTCGATCCCGAGCCATGCCGGCCTGGGCTCCGGCACGCAGATCGCCCTTGCCGTCGCCGCGGCGCTGCGCACGCTCCACCAACTGCCTCTCGATATCGGCAGCGATGCGACCCTGCTCGATCGCGGCGGACGATCCGGCATCGGCATCGCCAGCTTCGAAAGCGGTGGCGTCATTGTCGACGCCGGCAAGGACGACAGCGGCAGGCCGCCGCCGGTCGTGGCGCGACTGCCGTTCCCGGAAGAGTGGCGCGTCATCCTGATCCTCGACCATGGCGGGCATGGGCTGCATGGCGATGCCGAGATCGCGGCATTTCGTTCGCTGCCGCCCTTCCCGGCATCCGGCAGCGGCGAGATCTGCCGGCGGGTGCTGATGGGCATCATGCCGGCTCTGGTCGAGCACGACCTGCAAGCCTTCGGCGCCGCCGTCACCGCGATCCAGATGCTGATCGGCACCCATTTCGCCCCGGCGCAAGGCGGCGTGTTCACCTCCAGGCGGGTCGAGAGCGTGGCCCACGGTCTCAACGAAGCAGGCGCCGTCGGCATCGGCCAGAGCTCGTGGGGGCCGACAGGGTTTGCCTTTGCCCCATCGCAAGACGCCGCAGTCAGCTTCGTCAGCGCGGTTCAGCAGACAGTTGAAGACGGCATCGAGATCAGGATCGTCAAGGGCAGGAATTCCGGCGCGAAGATCAGTTCGACCAGACTTGATCTCGTCGGCAGCTGACGGCTGGGCAAACGCGATCAGGTTCAAGAGGAAAGGCGAGAAATGGCCCGCAAACATATCCTGCACATGCTGACGCCGTTGAAGCATATGAGCCCTTTCGACGTGAACATGGCTCTCGATGCAGGTTTCGACGCCGTCGTCCCCTATGTCGATGTAGGCCTGGGAGAGGTGACAGGCCTCGTGCAGGACGCGATCTTTTCGCGCCCGCCCGATGCGGGCGTCGATACCGGCATTTTTATCGCCGGCAAGGATGCCTCGCTGGCGCTTGACATGTTCGAGGCAGCGCGAAAAGCGATGGTGCCGCCTTTCCAGGTCTCGGTATTCGCCGATCCGGCCGGCTCGTTCACCACGGCCGCGGCGATGGTGGCCAAGGTCGAAAAAGCGCTGGAGAAGAAATTCGAGCGCGGGCTGAAAGACACCAGGATCGCTGTTTTCGGCGCCACCGGCGTCGTCGGCTTCTGCACCGCCGTGATCGCCGCCAGGGAAGGCGCGGGGGTGACGCTGGTCGGCCATGACGGCATCGAAAGGGTCAAGCAGATCGCGGCCGAGATCAAAAGCCGGTTCAACATCGCCGTCGATGCGGCCGACGGATCGAGCGACGCCCGCAAGACGAAGCTGGTCGAGGCGAGCGAGGTGATCCTGGCGTGCGCCAAGGCCGGCGTCCAGGTGGTCTCAAAAGCCCAGTTGAAAGGCGACGGCCTGCTCATTGCCGCCGACGTCAATGCGGTCCCGCCGGCCGGCATCGAAGGCGTGGCCGTCAATGCCAATGGCGATCCGCTCGAAGCGGCAAAAGCTGTCGGCATTGGTCCGCTCGCCATCGGCAACGTGAAATACAAGGTCGAATTCGGCCTCTTCAAAAGAATGATCGAATCCGAAAAAACCATTACGCTCGATTTCCAGGAAGCATTTTCCCTTGCACGCGAGATTGCCAAATAACGCCGGATCTCTCCTGATCGCGGCGATTTCAGGCCGGGCGCTGGCTGCCGCTGCGCGCCGCGCCGGCTATCGTCCGCTGGTCGCCGATTTCTTTTGCGATACCGACACGGTCGCGCTTGCCGAGCGCGCGACGATGCTGCCGGGCGACCTGCAAGGCGGCATCGACGGCGAGCGCATCATCGAGACGCTTCGGCAACTGGCAGGAGACGACCAGCCGGTCGCCATCGTCCTGGGCTCGGGCTTCGAGCGGATGACCGAGACCGTCGACGAGATCGCGCGCCATTTTCCGCTCGCCGGCAACAGCGGCGCCGCGATCCGCAGGATCAAGGACCCGCAATTGCTGGCCACCGATTGCGCCGAACTTGGCATTCCGCATCCGGAATTCCAATGGGACCCGCCGCCCGATCCGGAGAACTGGGTGGTCAAGACCGCAGGCGGCGCCGGCGGCGCGCATATCAGGCGGGCCGCCGGAGAAACCCCGATATTACAGTGTCAGGCTCCTGGCGGCCGCTATTTCCAGCGTTTCGTTGCCAGTCGCAGCATCTCGGCCCTGTTCGTCGGCGACGGCCAAAGCGCTGACATCGTCGGCTTCAGCCAACAATGGGCGTCGCCTGCCCCGGCAGCGCCCTATCGCTATGGCGGCGCCGTGCGGTTGAGGCGCTTCGATCGCAGACGGGCGGCGATGATCCGCGGCTGGCTTTCAGGTCTGGCGCGTCGCGCCGGCCTAGTTGGATTGTGCAGCGCCGATCTCATTCGCGGACCGGATGGCTACAAGCTCATCGAGATCAATCCGCGGCCCGGCGCCACGCTCGACATTTTCGACGATGCCGACGCGCCATTGATCGAAGCGCATCTGCGCGCCGCGGCGGGCAAGAAATACCGTCTGCCGCGCTTCGTCGATTCGATGGCGTCGATGGTGACCTATGCGGCGGCGCCGATCGCCCGCTTTCCATCGATTGCCTGGCCTGAATGGACTGCCGACCATCAGTCGCCCGGCACCCGACTGATCGCCGGCGATCCGGTCTGCACCATCTTCGCGCGCGGTCCGAGCGCCGATCTGACCAGGCGGCTGATCAAGGGACAAGCCAGCCGATTGCAACACCAATGGGAAGGAGACCGGACATGAAAGACGGTTCGGCATTCCTCAACGACAATGCGCAGCGCATCATCGACGGCATGATCGGCGACGCCGAACGCCTGCGTATCGGCGTTTCCACCGGGCCATTGGGCGAGTGCCTGATCGACGCCGGCGCCAAGGCCGCCGGCGGCGTCGAGGCCGGGCTGCGCATGGCGGAAGCCGCGATGGGCGGCCTCGGCAGCATTTCGGTGTGCATGGACCGTGCGTCGCCAAAATGGCCGTTCACCATCGAAGTGCGGTCGTCGCAGCCGGTGCTTGCCTGCCTGGGCAGCCAGTATGCGGGCTGGAACCTGTCGAGCCAGGATTATTTTGCCATGGGATCGGGACCGGCGCGGGCGCTCGCCCGCGTCGAACCGCTGTTCGAAACACTCTCCTATCGCGACACCGCGTCGTCCGCCGTGCTGATCCTGGAGACGGCAAAACCGCCGCCCCAGGCGATCGTCGAGAAGGTCGGCAGGGCAACCGGACTGGCACCCGAAAAGCTCACCTTCCTCTATGCGCCGACACAAAGCCTGGCGGGCGGCGTGCAGATCGTTGCGCGCGCGCTCGAGGTTGCCCTGCACAAGACCAACGATCTCAAATTTCCGCTGGAGAACGTTGTCGACGGCATCGGCACGGCGCCCATCCCCGCCCCGCATCCGGATTTTCTGACCGCCATGGGCAGAACCAACGACGCCATCATCTATGGCGGCAGCGTCCAGCTCTTCGTAAAAGGCTCGGCGAAAGACGCCAGCGAACTCGCGGAGCGATTGCCGAGCCGCGCCTCGCGCGACCACGGCCACCCCTTCGCCGAAGTCTTCAAGCGGTTCAAGGGAGATTTCTATGCCATCGATCCGCTGCTGTTCAGCCCGGCCGAAGTGATCGTCACGGCGATCGAGACCGGCGATACGTTCCGCGCCGGCGAGCGTGATCTGCAGATGCTCGAACGGAGCCTCGGTTAGACCATGGCGCTGCAATGGATCGGTCTGTCATCCGCCTGCCGGGGCATTCGTTCCGGCTTTCCGTATACCGGTATCCAAGGCGTGACATGATCCCTCGCATCCTGATCGTCAGCGACGTCTCGGACGCCCGCTCCAAGGGCCTGGCGGCAAGGCTGGAGCGGCGCGGCGCCGTGGTCGCAACCGTGCCGCTGGCGGCGATCGCGTTCGACACCGGCAGCCCGAGCGGACTGTCGATCCCCGGTTTCGACGGCGCGCTGCCCGACGCCGTGCTTGTCCGTTCGATCGCCGCCGGATCGTTCGAAGCGGTCACCCGGCGTCTCGGCGTGCTGCACGCATTCGGCAAGCTTTCCATTCCGGTGTGGAATTCCGCGCAGGCGATAGAACGCTGCGTCGACAAGTCGATGACGACCTTCCTCCTGAAGAATGCCGGCCTGCCGACGCCGCCGACATTCGCGGTCGAGGGTCTTGCCATGGCCGAAGCGGTCGCCAGACGCGAACTGCCGTTCGCGCCACTAGTGCTAAAACCGCTTTTCGGCGCCCAGGGCCGCGGCATCCGGCTGATCGAAACACTGTCCGACCTCCCCGCCGAGGACGAGGTGAACGGCGTCTACTATCTCCAGCATTACGTGCCGCGTTCTGGCCCTCCTTTCCGCGATTTTCGCGTTTTCGTCTGCGCCGGCGAGGTTTTGGCGATGATGAGCCGCCGTGGCGACGACTGGATCACCAATGTCAATCGCGGGGCGGTGCCCGAGCAAGTCTCGGGGCATGGCGAAACCGAACTGGCGGCGCTGGCACGGGCCGCCGCCGCCGCTATCTCAGCGGATTTCGCCGGCGTCGATATCGTGCCGGCGGCAGACGGCAAGCTGTTGGTGCTGGAGGTCAACAGCATGCCCGCCTGGTCCGGGCTTCAATCGGTGGTCGCGGTCAACATCGCCGATGCGATTGCCGACGCCCTGCTGAAATTCCTGGCTGATCGCCCAGCTGATCGCGCAGAGGCGGCGGCGGCGCGACCCTACCGCCTCACCGCGCCGGCGAATTCGTGACCGACGGCATGGCGCATTCGCGAGAACGCCTCCGGGCTGCCTACAAGGACGCCTGCCGGAAGGAGATCGAGGCGCTGAAACCGGGCAACGTCCATCTGTTCGCCGACGGGCACGGCATGTCCGCCGCCCAGTTCATGACCAGCGCCGAGGTCTCGTCCGTCCCGCTGACCGATCCGCGCCTGCCGGTCGGACAGCGCATGCTGGAAGCGGTCCGCGCGACGCGCCTGGCCGTCGCGACCAATACCAATCTCGGCATCATCCTTCTTGCTGGGCCTCTGCTATGCGCCGCCGAAATGGCGGGCGCCCAACTGCACGACAATCGCCTGCGCGATAATCTCGACGCGGTGCTGCGCGCGATGAGCATCGACGATACCAGGGCTGTATTCGAGGCGATCGTCGCCGCCGCGCCGGGCGGCCTCGGAGAGGCCGAGAACGATGTGCGGCAGGAGCCGAAGGTTCATCTGCTCGACGCCATGCGAGAGGCGGCCGACCGCGACATGATCGCCCGCCAATATGTTACCGGTTTCGGCGACGTGTTCGGCGTCGGGCTTGCGGCTCTGCAAGCGGCCTTGGCACGCGGCGAAGGCGGCATGTGGCCGACGGTGTTCGCCTATATGGCGTTTCTCGCCGTCTTCCCGGACAGTCATGTGGTGCGCAACCATGGCGCTGAAGTCGCAAATCAGGCGCGGCAACAAGCCCTTGCCGTTGAGGCGGCACTGCATGGCAATGACGACGAGGCGTCACGCATTCGTCTGCTCATGGAGCTCGACCGCCGGCTGAAAGCGAACAACGTCAACCCCGGCACCTCGGCCGACCTGACCGTGGCTACTCTTTTAGTCCACACTCTCGGCGTTCAGCTTGCATAATCGCAACGTTGGTGGTTGACTTTCAGGAGCGGAAGCTGGGCTTCCGCGGCTATCCAGCCAACCGGTCCGGATCTCCGGGCGCTGCCAACAAGGATAGCTGTCCATCGAGCGCTCGCTCGGTTTGCGGCGTCTTTGGACACCATAACTGTGTCTTGGAGGAAAATTGGCATGGCAAAGATCTCGAAAGTAATGGTCGGTGAATCGCTCGTAGGAGACGGCAACGAAGTGGCGCATGTCGACCTGCTCATCGGCCCACGGGGGAGCGCAGTCGAAACAGCATTTTGCAACGCGCTGACCAACAACAAGGACGGCTTTACCTCCCTTTTGGCGGTGATCGCGCCCAATCTTCAGTGCAAGCCCAACACCGTGATGTTCAACAAGGTCACGATCAAGGGCGCCAAGCAGGCCGTGCAGATGTTCGGCCCGGCCCAGCATGCAGTCGCAAAGGCCGTGCAGGACAGCGTCGCCGATGGGACCATTCCTGCCAATGAGGCGGACGACCTGTTCATCTGCGTCGGCGTTTTCATCCATTGGGACGCCGCCGACGACGCCAAGATCCAGAAGTACAATTACGAAGCGACGAAGGAAGCCATCCAACGCGCCGTTGCAGGAACGCCAACGGCCGCCGAAGCCACGGATAAGCGGGACCAGGTGAAGCATCCGTTCGCGGCTTAGACAAGAGACAGCCCCGCACAGGCAAAACCCTCCGCGGAGCCGGATGGTCTGTTGCGTCGCCTGAAAAAGCTTCTGGGCCTTTAGAGCACCGGACCAAAACTGCCCTCGGGCCTGATCCGAGGGTTGAAAACCGGTATTTGGGAATCCGATGCTCCAGCAAAGAGATAGAGCGGCGAGACGATCGACTTGACGGCCCGCCGCTCTACAAGGCCCTGTTTCCGCGGCCGAAGTTCGAGGCCACACGAATGTCAGGTGCCCAGCGTTTGTCAGGTGACAAGCGCTGCGAGGTGCCCCGGCGTGAGCGTGCCGTCATGCAGCGAGGTCGCAACCAGCGCCGCGGCGATACCGAGTGACGAAAGGGCGCGAATGTCAGCCTCGTTGCGCACCCCGCCGGCCGCGATGACGGAGCGGCTTCCAGCTTTCGCCTTGATCGCCTTGAGCCGCGTGAAATCGGGACCGGAGGCGGAGCCGACCTTGGCCAATGTCATGACGATCACCTTTTGCGGCCAAAGCGCCGGCTCGTCGAGAAATGATGCCGGACCGCGAAACCCATCGTCGAAGAAATCAAGCGACAGGACAAGGTCCGGATGATCGCAAAAACGCCGCAACAGCGCGTCGTCCTGCTGCGATTCGGATCCCAGGACCGGGCAAAGCCAAGGTTCGGCAAGTGCTGCCGAAAGTGTTTTCTCGTCGGCGATGCCGGCATCGACCCAAAGCTCCGGCGGCTCCGCCATCGCCTTCAGCCGGGCAAGCGCGCCGCTGTTTGGCGTTCCGCCTTCGATGGCATCGAGATCGGCGATATAGAAGGTCGGAAAAGGGTAAAGCCGGCGCAGGCCCTCAGTGACCGCAACGACATCGGAAGTTTGGCTAAGCGGCGTGACGATCGGCCTGTAGCGATCGCGTTTTCCCTGCTGGGCGCGCACCACCTCGCCGCCTTTCAGGTCAAGAACCGGAATGATACGCAACGCTCTTTTTCTCGGTGACCAACTGCCCCTGACAACTATGATGAAAGCTTGAAGTGTGGAAAAAAGAAAGAGCATCGTTGCCGGCTTCGATATTGGCGGCGCCCATCTGAAGGTGACGCGTGCGCAAGACGGCCGCATCGTCGAGGCTGTAACGATCGCCACGCCGCTTTGGCTAGGGCTCCATACCCTGACCTCGGCATTCGAGGAAACCGCTCCGATCTATGCCGGCGCCGATCTCAACGCATTCACCATGACCGGCGAACTGGCGGACGTCTTTCCCTCCCGCTACGCCGGCGTCGCGGCCCTGCTGGATGAGATTTCAGCGCGGGTCCCAGGCGAAAACCTGATTTATGCCGGACCGTCCGGATTTGTCGGGGTCGAGCAGGCAGCGCGGCTGAGCGCCGATGTCGCCTCCGCCAACTGGCATGCGACAGCGTCATTGGTGGCGAAGCTCGCCGGCGATGCCCTGTTCGTCGACATGGGCTCGACCACCACCGACATCATCGCCATCAAAAATGGCGCCGTCGCCAATGACGGCTACACCGATGCCGGACGGCTTCTGAGCGGCGAACTGGTCTATACCGGCTTCACCAGGACGTTCCTGTTCGGCGTCGCCTCGTCGGCCCCCGTCCGCGGCAGGCTGACACCGCTGATGAACGAGTATTTCGCCTCGATCGCCGACGCGCACCGGATTCTCAGGGTGCTCGACGAGAAGGACGACAGGCACGCTTCCGCCGACGGCAAGGAAAAGACGATCGATGGCTCGATCGCGCGGCTGGCGCGCATGATCGGGCGCGACGCCACCGAGCTGACCCTGCCGGAATGGCATGAAATCGCGCGCTGGTTCAGCGAACAGCAGTTGCGCAAGATCCACGACGCAGCGTCCCTGGTTGCCGGGTCCCTTGTCCCGGATGTGCCAATCGTCGGCGCCGGAACCGGCCGCTGGCAGATCAGGCGGCTGGCCGAACGCATGGAACGCCGCTTCGTCGATTTCGCCGAGATCATCCCCGCAGATGACGCCGTTCGCGGCGAAGCCAGCAGCGTCGCGCCCGCGTCCGCGGTGGCGCTGCTGGCGGGATCGCAGTTGTAGGCGCTACATCATGGCCGTCCGATCAGTCGGATCGATGAGATATTTCCCCCGGCTCGAAGATCCCGACCCGTACCAGCGCAGGTCGCAACAGGGTGGAAGGTTCGCGTTCGGCACCCGCTCGGCGCATGTCCGGTTTGCGGCCCATCTCAGCCGTAGAGATCGGCTTCGCAGCTTCCTGAAAGCAGACCTTGCCGGAGATCACGCTGGAGGTCGTAGTTGCGCCAATACCAGTCAGCCAGATTCATACTCGCGGATGACCGCAATGGGGCCGAAACCTGCCCTTCCGCTTTCGGGACAAGCGACCATTCCGCTGATCGACCCAATGCGGACGTTCGCTCTCCGAGAACGAATTCACGCCCATGACCCTAGGCAGACGCCTTACCGCCGGCCGGCCAACGTCCGCTCTGGACGTGGAAGCTGACGTCGCGTTGCTCCCGCCCGAGACATAAGGCGGGAGACCGCAATTTGTTGCATCAAGCCGGCAGCGGCTCGTGGAAACGGCACCAGCCATTTGGGCTGATTGCACCGGCAACGATCTCGCACCCGTTTGGCTCTCGGAAGTGAGTACACCCACCGCAGCGTCGGCCACGATTTGGGGTGTCCTGGTACAGCGCCAGCGCCTTGGTTGTCTTTCCGGCTGCCATCGGTCCAGTCATACAGGCTGAAAGGCCGCCGGCGCTGGCAATCGCCGCACCGGTCACAGAGACTTTCAGGAAATTGCGGCGAGACAGCGCTCGGCTTGAAGCTGCCGATCCGTGGTTCACATCATCATCTTTACTCATGGTCTTTCTCCAAGAGCAGCCCTCGTCGCAGTTGGCTCAGGTGCTCTTGAGCGTGCCGTTCATCCCTTCCGGATAGAAGCCGCCCTTGCTCACTCCGTCCTTGTCCGTGAGGTAGACGATCCGGAGCACCTCCTGCGGCGTTCTGGTGAACGCGATCGCATCGGGCGTCGACGGAACGATGTTGGCTTTTCCGTCCACCTGGATTCCCTGGTCCTTGTCTTCCGATCCGTCGATCTTGTCGCGGGCGTCGGAAACGGCGTTGGCGATCTTCCAGGCTTCCTCTCCCTTCCGGTATAGCGTCGATCGCGCCATGCCCATGTGGTAGGCCTCGACCGCCAGGATGCCTGCGGCGGCGGCGAGGAAGTCCTTGTTTTTCAGAACTGTCGCCGCCCCGGCATATGCGGTGACGCCGACATCCTCGAACAACATCCCGCCGAGAACGAAGTTCGTTTCGTTGCCGAAGGGGTCAAAGTCCGACCCGAGGCCCGCCGCTTCCGCGACGGCCTTGAAACCGGCATCGAAATCGATCGCCGGCCGGTCAACAGCGTCCGTTCCAAGCGTCTTGCGGTAGAAGCGGACGTGCGCGAGTTCATTTTCGGCGACTTCCTGCATGAATTCGCCGATGGCCGGCGTCTCGAAGGAGACTTGCTTGCCGCCAACGACGTCGCCGGGTTTCGAACCAACATCGGCTGCGTCGATGCCCATTCCGGTGGTGCCGCGGAGGTAGTATTCAGCCTCCATATATTCGAGGTTGAGCGCAAAGCGGAAAATGTCCTCGTCCGATATGTCCTGTGCCAATACCGGAGAAGACCGTGCGATGCCGCCGAGTGCCGCTCCGGCACCGAGTACGACAAGTCCCTGAAGCGACTGACGCCGGGATAGGTGAAGTGCGCCCTGCATGGCGGTCTCCTATGTTTGTTGATTCAACGCCGCTGTCAGCACCGCGGCGCCGAGTGCATTTGCCTGATGATTAGATGGTCCGGGCCGCCAAAATATTCCCGCGTCCCGCTACAACATCCCCGCGAAAGGAGCCGGCGTAATCTCGGCGTGAACGGCGTCTACGTGCGCTCAGTCGCCGTGTTCAACGGATGAGTATCCTTTCGAACCAGGCGGATTGCGAGCCGGTCAAAGACTGATTGCGCGAGGCGGTCACAACGGACGCCAGCGAAGAGAAACGTATCCGTGAACACGGTGGCGAGCTTGTCCCGCAGCGCCTCGCGGAGCAGCCGGCGTGCGCGATAAAGACGGGTGCTCACCGTCTGAGGTCGCAATGCCAAGAGAAAAGCAGTTTCCTCAATGCTCATTTCCTCGACGTCTCGCATGACAAAGACGATGCGAAAGGGCTCTGGCAAGCCACCGACGGCTCGCTCCAGGAGGTTGCGGATTTCAGCGAGAGCGGCCGCCTCTTCGGGATCAGGCTTGTGGGCGCTGAACGGAGCGACCATGCCCTCGATGGCTTTCACGTCGACGGTGGGCCGCCTTTTCCGGCGGCGTCCCAGCGCCTCGTTCAGCGCGATCCGGGTGAGCCAGGTCGACAGCTGCGCCTCCGCGCGGAATTCGGCCAGATGGGTGAATGCGTGGATATAGGTCTCCTGAAGTACGTCCTCGGCCTCGGTGTCGTCGTTCAGGACGGCGCGGGCGACCCGGTAAAGCCGCTGATTGTGACGCTTGATGATTACCCAGAATGCGGCGGGGTCACGCTGTCGCGCGTGTTCAACCAGCCCCGCGTCGTCAAGGTCCTCGATCCTCACTGCCTCGGTGGATCCGGTCGGCTTCATCATAGGCGCTCCAGATGCATCAGCCTGCCGCGATGCGGGCGGGGTGGCTCCGCGCGGCGTGGCCGGAGGAAGTTCACCTCAAATTGCTCTTCGGAAACAGCACGCGATCGGGTTTTGCATTCATTCGCGCCAGCATTTCCTTGATCAAGCGTGTTTTGGTGCGCCCCGCTTCCTTCGGCGGCACGAGGTAACGCACGATGGCCTCGAGCCAGGTGTTTTCACTGACGCGAAAATGAACCACGGGATGCTCCCTCACTTCGAGTTCGTCCACCGGCGTTTGCGACAGGATGTGCTTATAGACCTTCACCTTCTGGCTCATGATGTCGCCGATCTGCTGGTCGACGACCTCTCTCATGGTTTTCGCTACGAATTCCAGATCGCTTTCATAAGCGAGCTGAAACTTGATTTCGTTCCAGACATAGGGAAACAGCGGCCAGGAATAGTTGAAGACCGGCGTGTCAAACACGGTGGAGTTCGGAAACTTGATGACGCGTCCGCTCGGATGATCGGTCCAAAGATGTTCGCCGCCAAATTCCCATAATGTCGTGTCGAGATAGCTGACATCAATGACATCGCCATGGGCATCGCCGATGCGAATGCGGTCGCCAACGCGATAAGGCGCCCTGGCCAAAATATAAATCCACGCGATGAAACTGGAGATCGGCATTTGCAGCGCAAAGCCGAGAATCAGTGAAATCAGGCCAAGTGAAACAACCGCAGTGTACCAGTTCACAAATAAGACTGAAATGGCCACGAAGACGATGGCGACGACGACGACTAATCGAAAAATACGTTGCAAGTTGAAGCGCGAAACACGATTGGGAATTCGGCCAATGAGAAAGACTTCGATAACATTCGCAACGGTCAGCATAACGAAAATGAGAAGGCCGCCCCTGACGTAGTTCAGCACGCGAACGCGCAAAGGCGCGTCAAGCCATTCTAAGCGCCAATTGATCAGGACTTGGATGCCAAAAAGCAGCAAGGCAGCGGCAGCGAAACCAACCGTCCACCAGACGTCTTCCTTGCGTAGGCTGAAGCGGAATTTTTCCTCGGGCTTTTTCGCCTTCTGTTCCATAGTTTTTGGGTCAGCAGTCTGTTGCGCGGCCCGTTCGAGTCGGGAAAGGTTCTCCTGTTTCTTGGCGCGCGGTTCCATGGGTTCACCTCCCGATGTGGCCATCAACACCCAGCCAGTGCCTTCTCGTTCCTCGACGGCGGCATTCCGGCAAACGACCCAACGTCAGTCGCTGACTGGCTCCCTGCCGGTCCCCGACAGCTGGCCTTCATTCCGGCGGGCCCGTCTTTGGTGAAATAGGGCGGCAAGCACGTCGCCACCATATTCGGCAAGTGCCTTATAGCCCAATCCGAAATTAAGTTGAATTTGGTATCAGCAGCTCCCCGATAGCTCACCGGTAGAGATCTCGACTGTTCATCAAGCGGCCGTTGGTTCGAATGCAACTCAGCCTTCATCGGCCGGCGCGTTTCTTGCGTGAGGCGGACTTCGCTCCTGCGGCGGGATCATGCCGGCGGATAGCCGCCAATCCATTGGATTGCACGTATTGACTCGAGCCCATCACAACGACTGAGCGAAAGGCGGGATTCGGGATCGAGCTGAGCGTCGACGAACGGCTGAGATTAGGCGCGTTGCTGCCATTCGCAACGCCGAGAATGAAGGTCTCGAATGGGTCAGAACCGGCCGTTAAATTGACGGACGTCCAACGGCGGAAGTCGACCCCTTGGCGGAAGTTAGAACCAGCCTCCTAGGCGCCAAAATAACGCGGCAACGGAACTCACGACGTTGGACGTTAGATGGGGTTGGTCAATCGACCCTGTTCACTCGCCCATCGTCTTTAGAGTCCGGGCGTGATTTTATTCAAAGCGCATGTCGATCCGCCGGGGGCTGGTTCGTCGACTTATTAGCGGGACTGTTCAGCGGCCACCACGTCCGCGGCTCGCCTCAGGAGGAGTTCTCAAATGCGCTTCATGTCGTTCGTCACTTCCGCCCACGCCGGACCGCCAACGGCGGAACTCATCGAGGCGATGAACAAGCTCGCCGACCGGGAAATCAAGGCCGGCCGCATGGTCGACATGGGCGGGCTCACGCCGGTCGCGATGGGCGCGCAGGTGCGCATCGCCGAGGGGAAGCTCAGCGTCATCGACGGTCCGTTCGTCGAGGCGAAGGAGGTCATCGGGGGCTACGCAATCATGGAGTTCCGGAACAAGGAAGAGGCTGTGGCGTCGGCGGTCGAGTTCATGCAGCTCCACAAGGATTTCATGCCGGATTGGGAGGGCACGTGCGAGGTCCGCGCGTTTGCCGGCCCTTGAGGCGAGGTTCCTGCAGACGGCGTCGGCGGCCATGACGGTCGCCGACGCCCATCGCACGATCCTCGCCGTGTGGCGGATCGAGCAGCCCCGGCTGATCACCAGTCTGGCGAGGATGCTGCGCGATGTGCCGTTGGCCGAGGATTTGACGCAGGAAGCCCTGCTGGCGGCCCTTGAGCGGTGGCCGGCCACAGGCGTTCCGGAAAAACCCGGCGCCTGGCTGATGGCGACCGCCAAGCGCCGGGCCCTGGATCATCTGCGCCGCAGCCGGATGCTCGAGCGCAAGCACGACATTATCGCCTGGGACATGGAGGAGGAGCAGCAGGCAATGCCCGACCTCGACTCGGCCCTGGACGACGACATAGGCGATGAACTACTTCGGCTCATCTTCACCGCCTGTCACCCGCGACTATCGCGCGAGGCGCGCGCGGCGCTGGCACTGCGGATGATCTGCGGCCTGACAACCGAGGAGATCGCCAGGGCCTTCCTGTTGCCGGAGGCGACGATCGCCCAGCGCATCGTGCGGGCGAAGCGAACTCTTTCGGAATCGGGGCTGGCCTACGAGACCCCAAGCGGCGAGGAGCTCTCAAAGCGGCTCTCCTCGGTGCTGGAGGTCGTCTACCTCGTCTTCAACGAAGGCTACACCGCGGCGAGCGGCGAGGACTGGCTGCGCCCCCAACTCTGCAATGAAGCGCTTCGCATGGGCCGCGTGCTCACCTCCATCGTGCCGCACGAGCCCGAAGCCTATGGACTGCTCGCTCTGATGGAGCTGAACGCCTCGCGCACGGCGGCTCGTACTGACGCCGAGGGCGAGCCAATCCTCATGCTGGACCAGAACCGCGCATTCTGGGACCAGCTCCAGATCCGGCGCGGGATGCAGGCGCTCGGGCGAGCGCGCGAATTAGGCGGAGCGGGCGGCATTTACGCCCTACAGGCAGCGATTATCGCCTGCCACGCCCAGGCGAGGACGGCAAGTGATACCGACTGGTCGCGCATCGCCGGACTATATGCGGAGCTGGTGGCTGTCGTGCGCTCGCCAATCATCGACCTCAACCGCGCGGTTGCCGTCGGCATGGCCGAGGGCCCAGAAGTGGCGCTGGTAATCGTGGACCGCCTTGCGCGCGAGCCGGCGCTCAAAGGCTATCACCTGCTGCCGAGCGTTCGCGGCGACCTCCTCCACAAGCTCGGCCGCTACGAGGAGGCGCGCGCCGCGTTCGAAGCAGCCGCGGCGCTGGCGGGCAACAGGCGGGAACATGCCCTGTTGAGGCGGCGCGCCGCCGAGGCGGCCGACGCAGCGATGTCATCATAATCCCTGATCAGACAAGGACATGATCGACCCAGGATCGACTGCTTCCGGGCTTTTGTCATTTTCCTGCAAGGTCTGACTTGGATATCGCGGAACGTCCGCTGTCCCACCCGGCCCGAACTTCCAAGGTGAAACGGCAGCTTAGGGTCAGAACCGCTGGTTGCGCTCAATGTGCGATTTTGGGAACGGATATAGGCTCCCGAACGATTCTGACATTCAGCCTCTAAGCCGCAAGTCCGGCAACGGCCGCAAGGCTGACTGTCAGCAACGCGCCGCCAAATCGACCGTTCACCTACGAACCCTTGCCGCGTGAAAGCCGACATCCCTGTTGAGGACGTTAGGCGTTCCGGAACTACGGCAAGAGATCCGTCACAGCGCGCCCACTTCCGTCCATTGCCATAGGGAAGCTGGCATGTTCGTGGATGATTTTCCAAGAACCGGCGATGCGCCTTAGCACGATGGTTCGCCGGCTCCAGGAGTCGACCTTTGTGCCATCGGTCTTGATGCCAGTCATGCGCGACAGCCCGAAGGCCACTGCAAGATCGCCGTCGATCATGAGCTGCGGGTCAGCCATGTGAACGGTGACGCCGTTGCGCCAAGTTGCAAACCAAGCATTTATCCCTTCGATGTCGCGTGCCTGTTCGCCTCGATAGGCAAGCGGCGGCGGCAGATCGAAAACCACGACATCCGGATCCATGGCATCGACGTTGGCGCGGGCGTCCCCCTTGGCAGTTGCGTCTTCCTGGCCCCGGATGACAGACAAGACTTCCTTTTCAGACATATCGTTGCTCCTTCATTTTCTGGAACGACGAGGCCGGGGCGATCAATCCGACATCGACACCATTCGTAACAAATATGGCCGGTCCTAGCTGCTGTTGCATCGTGGTATCAAGAGTGATGAGCCCCTCATCTGCCGGACATCGTATCATCGGGGACTCTAGTGGCCCACCACGAGTGCCAATACGACTAAGAGCCCGACCAGCAAGATGGCCGGTCAAACGAGATCAACCGCGTTGGGTTGGGGCATGGCGGGTGGCGTCTTTAGTTCCAGCCGGGTTACCAACGCATGAGACTTTCGATCATTGGCTTCACTCGTGCACCGGCAGCATGCCGCGTGGTTCACGAGTTAGTCGGCGTGGATCGCCTCACTTCGACCCATTGAGATGGCCGTTGCTACTGCCTGAAAGCAGACATTGTTGCGACCATTCTGGACGTCGCGGTTGCGGCATAACCGACGTTCGCGCGAGAACTGGAGCCAAGCGGTCAATACGTTGGGATTCAGTTCGCCGCGCCGACCCGCTTGCGCTCCCGGGTTTCCAGCAGCTTCGTCAGCCAGTCTGGATCCATCTCCGGCACGGAGGAGAGAAGCAGTTCGGTATACGGAGCATGCGGCGGCGTCAGGATTTCGGTCTTGAGCCCCTGCTCGACGACTTTGCCTTGATGCATGACGACAATTTCGTCTGCGATTGCCCGCACCGTTGCGATGTCGTGCGTGATGAAAATGTAGCTGACTCCGAATTCTTGTTGCAGCCGCATAAGAAGCTTCAGGATCTCTTCTTGTACGATCTGGTCGAGGGCCGAGGTCACCTCGTCGCAGATGATGAGCTCCGGATTAGCAGCCAGCGCCCGGGCAATGCAGATGCGCTGCTTCTGACCGCCCGAGAGTTCGCCCGGCAGACGGTCGAGGAAGCTTTCGTCCATCTCGATCATGTGCATGAGTTCGCCAACGCGGCGGTCGCACGCCGCCCCTTTGAGGCCGAGATAGAACTCAAGTGGCCGGGAGATGACCTCCTCGACGGTCTGACGCGGATTGAGCGCGTTGTCAGGCATCTGATAGATCATCTGGATGCGGCGCAGAATGTCTTTGGGCCTCTCTTTCAGTGTTCTTGGCAAACGATGCCCCGCAAATGAGATCGAGCCCGAGACCGGCGGCAGCAGGCCGGTGATGACGCGGGCGAGCGTTGATTTACCGGAACCAGATTCACCGACGACCGCTACCGTCCGTCCGCGCGGCACCTTGATCGATACATCCTGCAGAACCTTGACTTTCCCTGCGTAGGCGGCGGTGATGTTATCGATCGTCAGCAGATGGTCCGCGGCCGGCACTTCGGGTTTGGCTAGCTTTCGCACCGCCCAGAGCGTCCTCGTATAGTCTTCGGCCGGCGCCGCAAGCATCTGGCGTGTTTCGGCCTCCTCCACAGTACGGCCATGGCGCAGAACCATGATCCGGTCCGCCATCTGCGCAACCACCGCCAGATCATGCGTGACGTAGATCGCGGCAGTGTTGAACTCTTCGACAATCTTGCGGATCGAGGCGAGGACCTCCACCTGTGTGGTCACGTCGAGCGCCGTCGTCGGCTCGTCGAAGATGATCAGGTCGGGCCGGCAGGCCATCGCCATCGCGGTCATTGCCCGCTGCAACTGCCCTCCGGAGACCTGGTGAGGATAGCGGAAGCCGATGCTGTCCGGATCCGGCAGGTGAAGACGCCGGTAAAGTTCGATGGCATCCCGATTCGCTGCCTCGCGACTGGCGATCCCGTGCGCCACGACCGTTTCGACGGTCTGATCGAGGAGCCGGTGGGCCGGGTTGAAGGAGGCGGCCGCGCTTTGCGCGACATAGGCGATGCGCGAGCCTCGGAGCCGCCGCCGTGCGGTTTCGCTCATGGCGAGGAGGTCGATCCCGTCGAACAGGATCGATCCTTGCGTTATCCGGCAACCTGGCTTGGCATATCCCATCGCGGCAAGCCCAATGGTGGATTTTCCGGCGCCGGACTCGCCTATGAGGCCGAGAACCTCACCGCGCTTTAGCGAGAGATCCACACCGCGAACGATCGGGTGCCAGCGCTCGTCGGAAAACCCTTCGACGTGAAGGTCGCGAACGCTGAGGAGTTTCGTTCCCTTTTCGCGTGGGCCAGAATCCTTACTTTTCATCGCGCAACCCGCTTGTCGTGTGCAGGAACCAATCGACAACGAAATTCACAGAAACCGTGAGAAGGGCGATCGCGCCTGCCGGCAAGAGCGGAGTAATGTCGCCATAGGTGATGAGGGTGGCGTTTTCCCGCACCATCGAGCCCCAGTCGGCTGTCGGGGGCTGGATGCCGACGCCGAGAAAGGAGAGCGCGGCGATGGTGAGGAAAACGAAACAGAAGCGCAGACCGAATTCCGCGATCAGCGGCGGCAGCACGTTGGGCAGGATCTCCTTAGTCAGAATCCATCTCGGCCCTTCGCCACGCAGTTGCGCGGCTTCGACATATTCCATGACGGCAACATTCAGCCCGACCGCACGCGCCAGCCGAAATACGCGGGTTGAATCGAGCAGGGCGATGATGAGGATCAGGCTGGTGACCGAGGAACCGAAGATGGATAGCAACACCAGCGCGAAGATGAGGCTCGGGATCGACATCAGCACGTCTACCGCGCGTGACAAAATTTGGTCGAGCCAACCCCGGTACATCGCGGCCAGCAAGCCGAGAGTGACGCCGACCGCGAAGGACAGAAGCGTAGTCGCGAGAGCGATGCCGACCGTATTGCGCGCGCCATAGATCAGCCGGGTGAGCACGTCGCGGCCGAGTTGGTCGGTCCCGACGATGAATTCCTGGCTCCAGGGCGCGAAGGCTTCGCTGAAAACCTGCGTTTCCCCGTAGGGCGCTATCCAGGGCGCCGACAGCGCGACGAAGACATAGCCAAGGATGACCACGATGCCGAGCCAGGCGCTGAAGGGAGCCTTTCTGAGTGCGGTTTTTACCCGCGAGGCGCGCGTGCGCCTTTGTCTCGGAACCGCCACGGCGTGTTCGATACTGGTCATCGCGGGTGCAAAAGCCTCGGATTGGTGGCGATGGAAATGATGTCGGCGGTCAGGTTGAGCAGGATGTAGGTTGCCGCGAAAATCAAGGCGCAGGCTTGCACGACCGGAACATCCCTCGACTTCACCGCATCGACCATCAATTGGCCGATGCCGGGATAGACGAACACCACCTCGACCACGACCACGCCGACGATGAGGTAAGCGAGGTTGAAAGCAATTACCGTGACGATGGGCGCCCAGGCATTAGGCAGGGCGTGTCTGAGAACGATTGCCATTGGCGACATTCCCTTGAGCCGCGCCATGTCGATATAGGGGCTTGCCAGCATGTTGATAATCGCCGCTCGCGTCATACGCATCATATGGGCAACAATCACCAGCGTCAGGGTGATGGACGGCAGCGCTGCGCGCCAGACGTGCTCCCAGAACGGCGTTTGGTCGCTGATATTCGCCAGTGTCGGAAATTTGGGAACCAGGTTCAGGACCCAGTTGATCGAAGACGCGAGCCACTCGGGTAGGGATTGTGCAAATTCGGTTCCGATGAACGTGTCGCGCGAGATGATGAGATAGGCCAGCATATAGGCGACGAAGAATTCGGGGAACGAAATCGTCGTCAGCGTCACCGTGTTCACCACACGGTCGAACCAGCTGTTGCGATAGAGAGCGGCGAGAATGCCGAGTCCCAGCGCGAGAGGGACCGCTATAAGGGCGGTCATCACGGCGAGGAACATCGTGTTGTAGAGCCGGGGCGCAATGATCTCGGCGACCGTGCGCCGGTAGCCGGTGCGGCTTGCGAAGGAAGAGCCGAAATCCCCCTGCACGATCTGTCCGACCCAGGCGAAATAGCGCTCGACCGGCGGACGATCGATGCCGATCTCGCGCTGGAAGGCAGCGACCGTCTCGGGCGTCGCAGATTGCCCAAGCATCGCCTTGGCGAAATCGCCCGGAAGCATGGCAATCGCCGAAAATATGATGATCGAGACGATGAAGAGCGTGATCAGGCCAAGGCCCAGGCGCTGCAGAACCGTTCTAACGACCGGGTTCATGGGCGGTACCTTCGAGCCTTTCCCCTGAAAACAGCGAACCGCCCGCGCCGCGGGCAGTTCGCCTGGCGAACGTCACGCGGTGGCTATCCACCAGCGCTCGGCCATCTTCAGTCCGTCATTCTCCCAGTTCGGCGCCACCTCGCCATGCGCCAGTTTCTTGGACTTGGCGCTGACAAAATTGTTGAATACCAGGACGATGGCGCCGCCGTCGTCATGCGTCAACTGCTGCATTTCTGCATACATCGCGGAGCGCTTGGCCTCGTCGGTCTCCGCGCGTGCCTGGATCAGCAGTTCGTTAAAGCGAGGATTTTTCCAGAACGTGTCGTTCCAGCTGGAATCGGCCGAGTAGGCCTGCGTGAACATCCAGTCGGCCGTTGCACGACCGCTCCAATAGGAGGCGCACCACGGTTTCTTGAGCCAGACATTGTCCCAATAGGCGTCCTCGGCCTCGCGCACCACATTGACATCGATGCCGCATTGGGCCGCCGTCTCGCGGATGAGGGCGGCTGCGTCCACGGCGCCGGCGAAAGCGGCGTCGGCGACGGAAAGGTCGACCTTGAGATTTTCGATTCCCGCTTTTTTCAGATGGAAGCGCGCCTTTTCCGGATCGAACTTGTGCTGCGGCTCCGGATTGATGGCGAACTTGATCGCCGGTGCGATCGGGTTGTCATTTCCGACGGTTGCATGGCCAAGGAAGATCTTCTGCGCGATTTCCTCGCGATCGATGGCCCATTTCAATGCCATGCGCACATCGGGGTTGTCGAATGGCGCCACCGTCACGTTCATCGGCAGCGTGTAATGGCCGTATCCGGTGACCTCGAGGATTTCGATATTCGGCTTGCGCTTCAGCATACCGAGCGTTTTCAGGTCGGCGCGGCCGATATAATCCACCTCGCCGGTCGACAGCGCCGCCATACGCGCTGCGAGGTCCGTGATGGCGATAAACTCCACCTCGTCAAAATAGGGTTTGCCGTTCTTGAAGTAGTTGGGATTGCGCTTGAGCTTGGCCGAGACGCCGGGCTGAAAGTTCTCAAGCACGAAGGCACCGGTCCGGATGCCCGATTCCCAGTCCGCCTTTCCGTCCTTGGCAGGCATGACGACAAGGTGATAGTCGCTCATGATGTAGGGAAAGTCTGCATTGCCGCTGTTTAGTTTAAAAACGATCGTTTCCGGACCGTCCGCCTTGATATTGGTCACCGATTCCAGCAGCGACTTCGCCGCCGATTTGGTGTCGACTCCCATGTGGTATTGCATCGAGGCGACCACGTCGTCCGCTGTTACGGTCTTGCCGTTGTGGAAGGTCGCACCTTTGCGCAGCTTGAAGACCCATGTCGTCGCGTCGTCCGAGGTCTCGAAGCTCTCGGCAAGGTCCGGTTGGATGCTGCCTTTCGCGTCGACCTCGGTCAGGCTGTTGGACATGGCACCCGAAAAGGCGGTTTGCGTGAAGGTGTCGAGATAGCCGGCCGGATCGATCGAATCCGTCGTCGCGCCATGTGCCATGCCGAGCTTGGCGAAGCCGCCCCGCTGCGGTTCGGCCCGCGCCACGGTCACGAAGAGCTTGTCGCCGGCGGCGACCGTCAGGCCGGCCGCCAGCCCGAGCTGGATGAAATCACGGCGCGAAACCTTGCCGCGGCCGATCAGGTTTTGCGCCAGGCGGAGTTTATATTCAGATTCTGACACTGCTTCCTCCCATTGCGGATTTCCCGCATTCTTGTTGTTGGCATTATCGAGCAGATCTGGCGGATTCAGCCGATTTGCCTCCTTTCGATTTTCAGCGTTTTCGACACAAATCTTACGCCGTTACATAGATTTCACCAGCTTCCACCGTGACCGGGAATGTTCGGGCACGTACGCCCGGATCGACCAGGGCCGCACCGGTTTTTATGTCGAATTCCCAACCGTGCCAGGCGCAGCGCACGATCTCGTTCTCGCGGTGATAGATGAACTGCGCTTGGTCGACCGGCGCCGTGGTTCCGCATTGCGGTCCCTCGCAAAGCGGAGCGCCTCGGTGCGGACAAACGTTCAGCAAGGCATGGAACGAATCTCCGATGCGGAAAACCCCGACTGAAAGGCTGCGGATTTTGGCGATGTAGGGGGTTCCGGTCTCGATTTCGTCGATCCGGCAAATGTATGTTTTCTCAGCCATTGTCTGCTCCGTCACGCGGCATTAGCCGCTTGCGTGCGGGGAATGCGTTTATAGACCTCGAGCGCATTCAACCCCATGATCTTGCTCCTCCAGGCAGGCGGGATGTGCAGCGTGTTGGCATCGTCATAATCCCAATGCGGGTAGTCGGAGGCAAACATCAGCGTGTTCTCGCCGTCCATCGCTTCGAGAGTGGACCAGAGATGCTGTATGTTCGCGGGCTGCTCCAGCGGCTGCGTGGAAAAGCGGATATTGCGCCGGCAATACTCCGAGGGCAGCATCTTCAGCCACGGCGTTTCCTTGCGCAGCGCTTTGTAATCTGCATCCAGACGCCATAATACCGATGGAACCCAGGCCACACCGCACTCGATGATCACGAAATACAGGTCCGGCCATTTTTCGAAAACGCCATGCGCGATCATGCTTGCCACATGCGACAAGGCCGACATGTGAAGAATAGCGTGCGTCTCCCAGAAGAAGGTCGTGGGAGCCGGTGCCACCGCGTTCCAGTTGATGCCGCCATGGCCGCCCAGGTGGATCGCGAATGGCAGCCCGACTTCGGCGCAAGCCTCGAAAATGGGGTGGTAGAACGGATCACCGTAGGGTTTGACCGAGCCTTGGGAGGCCAGAACCTGCACCATACGCGGATGGTTGCCGAGGCGGCGGATCTCGGCTGCTGCGAGCTTCGGATCCTGCGGCGCGATGATGATGGAGCCCATAAAACGACTGTCTTTGGGAAGCCATTCGGCGATTTGGTAGTCGTTATAGGCGCTGACCAGTGCACTTGCGTAATAGGGATTGGCCAGCGTGGAGGCTTCGATCGGCTCGTCGCCGGTGAGGATAGCGGCTCCGACATTGTATTTGTCGAGGTGCTTTTCTTTCATGACGAGATAGTTGTCGGCCTCCGTCTCGGGCCTGACGTCCTTCCGGGAGAAATCCTGCGGGTGAAACCACGGACGGTGACCGTGGGGGAAGGCGCCTCTCGGACCAGTTTTTTCGCCTTCTGTGAACATGTCTTTCCAGACGCCGGAAAGATATGGCTCGAGCACCGTAGCGCTCGACCAGTAATTGTGACAATCGCAATCGACTATGAACACCCTAACCAACTCCCCTGGCGCGGCAGGCCGGCTAACCCAGCCGGCTTCTTCAACCGCAGCTTCCGCCTTGGGAATTATTTGATCAAGCTTGTGATCTGAGGTAATACGATCGGATTTTTCGATCGCGAGGCCACATGCAGCTGGATCACATTGAGACCTTTCTCGACATTATGGAGTCGCGAAATTTCAACCGTACGGCCGATCGTCTTGGGGTTACGCAGTCGACGGTCAGTACCCGCATCAGGAACCTAGAGCAGGCCATCGGTTCGGAGCTCTTCCTGAGGGGACGCGCCGGCGCCGAACCGACCGCGGCGGGGCGACGTTTCGAAGCCTATGCGCGCGCGATGCTGTCGACATGGTCTCAGGCCCGCCATGACGTTCGGGCATTCAACCGGTTCGAGGGCACCTTGCGCGTCGCTGCGCAGGTCGGGATGACGCGATCGATATTGCCGGGTTGGGTGGAAACTCTGTTCCAGGTGCTGCCGAAATCGTCAATTCACGTAGAGTCCGACTACTCGCCGCAGATGATTTCCGACTTGAGCTTGGGAAACCTCGATATTGCTGTGGTTTACGCGCCCCGATACCTCCCTGAAATCTCCTACGATCCTCTCATGGTTGAAGAATATGTGATGGTGTCTACGACGGCCAGGATCCTGTCGGAGGTCAACGCGGATATGTACATCCGGCCAGGCTACACGGTCGCGCTTGAAAAAGCCCACGCCGAGGCGCTGCCGCAATTGGCAATAGGCCGTCTTTCGATGGGCTCGGAAACCCTCGCCGAAGCGATGCTGCGGCGCATGGGTGGCACTTGCTATATGCGCAGTGACGATGCTCGGCGGTATACCGCCGAGCGGCCGTCTTTTGTGGTCGAGGGCGCGCCCGCGCTTCAGCAGCCGGTTCACACCGCTATTTTGGCGCGCCGCAAGCACGAGCCGATCATCCGTAGAGGGATTCGCGCGCTCCATCTGGCCGTTATGTCCATGGAAAGCTAGATCGAAATATCCGATTGTAAAGCCGACATCTGCCGCTTTTTTGAAAGTATCCCGGCTGCCATTCTGGTCGGGTCAAGCAGAGTCCAATCATGAACGCGCACGCTCCCTTTTCGGCCACCGATTTCGCTCCAGCGCTGCGTCAACGGCAATGGGCGGAGAGCTCAAGACAGTTCGTGCGCTGCCGGCGCGTCATCGATGAGATACACGACGTTAAGACATTCGTCTTTTCAGCTGCTTCTGGCCACATGTTCAGCTTTAGTGCAGGCCAGTATTTAGTCCTGAACCTGACAATCGACGGCACCCGGGTAACGAGACCGTACTCGGTGTCGTCGCCGCCGACTCGACCGCTCGACCTGCAGATCACGGTGAAGCGGGTGAAGGGCGGGCTTGTTTCCAACTGGCTTCACGACAATCTCCGGCCGGGCCACAACATTGAAATCGAAGGGCCGGTCGGACGTTTCAACTTCGACGATCTACCATCCGAGAAGCCGCTTTTCCTTTCGGGCGGCAGCGGCATCACTCCCGTTATGTCGATGCTGCGGGCGCTAACCGACCGGGTATCTGGCCATGACATCCGTTTCATTCACTGCGCTCGGACGGCGGACGACATCGCCTTCCGCTCCGAGTTGGAGGCGCTCGCCGCGCGATTCTCCAATGTCGATGTAAGCTTCATCTGCAGCCAGGAAGGTTCGGCGTGGCAGGGCCTTTTCGGTCGCATCGACGGCCCCATGCTCTTGCGGCTGGCTCCGGACCTTCACCAGCGCACGTCTTACGTTTGCGGCCCCGAGCCGTTTATGCAGACGGTTCGGGCCTGTGTCGCGGAGATCGGCATCGCACCCTCCCAGTATCACGAGGAAAGTTTCGGCGGCGCCGTGGGCAATTCGATGGCTCCTCAATCGGCTGCCGCTGGCCCGACTTGTGTCCGTTTCGCCCGGTCTGGCGTGGAGCACCTGTGTGCGCCTGGAGAGACTCTGCTCGATGCGGCGCGCAATAGCGGCCTCTACATCCCTACCGCATGCCAGCAGGGCATTTGCGGAACCTGTCGGACGGTCAAGCTCTCAGGTGACGTCGTGATCGACGACCTTGGAGGACTCAGCCTTGAAGAGAAGGCGGCTGGTTATGTGCTGGCTTGCTGCAGCCGGCCGCTAGGCACCGTTTGCCTCGATCTCTGACCTCATTTGCGAATTGATGGCCAAGCCCGGCGTTGGGGGCATGCCAGTGGCTCACATGATTGGATAAACGGCGCGCGCACTCATGGGTCGGTTCCGGCAACCTGCGCTTGGCCGCTGGATCCTTTGAATGTCGGCTTTCGGGCGGCATCGTGCGGCGGGAATGGTCGGATTGGGGTCAGATCACGTCGGTACCCGCGGGAGGCTGAAGGGCCGCTTCTTATAATCCGAGCCCCATTCCGGTCATCGTCCATACCGGGCTCAATGACCGCAAAGGGTCGAACACCGCCGTTTGAGATCAGCGCCACCGTGTACCACGCTAAACCACGTCAGCCCGGACGCTTACCCTGGTTCAGCATATCCGGTTCACCCCCGCGCATCCTCGCCGCTGGCATCCTCGGCCGACAGGTGATCGCCGACACGCTGCATCAGCCAGCCCCAGGCTTCCTTTTCGCCCTCGCCCGCAGTCTTTTCGATGGCAATTGAAAGGTAGGCGATTTCCGCCTCGATCTTGTCGCGCGGCAGCATGCCGAGCCGGCTGACCAGGATGGCCAGTTCCAGCACCGCCGCCTTGGCGCGGTTAAAGCCGGTGAACGGCGCATGCGTTTCCTCCTGCACCACGCGGCAGAAATGGCGAGGCCGCATGGCATCGTCATCGACACTTTCGACTTCGAGAACCGAATGCGCGAGCGCCGCTGCGAGCCGCGGCACCGGACACCCGTTTACCGCAACGGTCGGCCAATGCTTGCGGCCAGTGAGGCAGCCGGCAAAGATGCGGACGTCGTCGGTGTAATTGGCAATGGCGAACGGCACTTCGGCGAGATTGTCGAGCGTGATCGACGGCCGGAACGGCGCGATCACCCAGCCGTCCTTCTCGGCGATGATACCGATCGGCGCAATGTGGACGCCGCCGGCTTCGTTGACCGTGGTGATGATCGATTCGCGAATGAACGGCATGGTTTAGCGCTCTTTCTTCGCGCGGAGCGTGTGGCCCGCTTCGGCAAGACGGCTGCGGTCGGTTTCGGGAGCCGGCGCGGCAACGCCCCATGCGAGCGGCTCGTCTTGCACATAGCGCTTGCCGAGGCGCCACGCGATCTCGGCCTTCATCAGTTCGGCGCCGAGATAGAACGCGTGTGCGCCATCCGCCTCAACGCCAAGCCCGGCAAAGAGTTCGAACGCATCCGTGGCAACCGCGTGCCCCTTGCCGTTGAAAACATGGATGCCGTCCTCCGCGGTCATGATGCGGAAGTTGGTGTCGCGCACCTCGGCCGCGAGGGCTGCGATATCCTCGGTCGAGGCGGTGAACGGCTTGCGATCGTGAACCTGCAGCAGCCCTGGATGATAACTCCGCGGCAGCGCACCGTCACTCTTGGCGGCAAACAGGATGCGGCGGGCAATGTCGTGCTCCTCGATCGTTCGCAGCGTATGCGGGCTGACGTGCACGGCAAGCACGTTTCGGATCTGAAGTTCCGAGCAGAGCCCGGCCAGAACCGCGGTGACGCCGGAACTGTCGGCGTCGGTCAATTCGGTGAGATTGCCTGTCCCCATCAGCAGCTCGACCTCAGGCCAGCGGCGGCGCGCCTCGATGAAACGCCCAAGCGAGGCGGCAAAGCCGAAATGGATCGGATCAAGCACCGGATCGGCGAGGAAGCCGACGCCGGCCTTCTTTGCCGCTTCGATCGCCCGGCCAAGCGAATCCAGGTCACCGGGCGTGGCCGGGATCAGCACTGGCACGGCCTTGTGGTCGAAGGCCAGCGGCAGCGTGTTCTCATCGAGGCTGAGAAGGTAGTCCGCACCGGCGCCTGCGCCGATCGACAGTTCGTCGGTGCTGGCGGAATCGACGCTGACCAGAAATCCCTGTGCCTTCAGCTCGCGCACCGCCTCGTCCAGCAACGGAAACGGTGTTTCCGGCAGGCAGCCGAGATCGATGACGTCGGCGCCGGCCGCGGCCAGCGTCCGTGCTCTCGCCACCAGCGCCTCGACCGACAGCATCGGCGCATCGACGATTTCGGCGAAGATGCGCATGTCTTGACGCGAAAGGTCAGGCGGCTCGCCCGCCCGGCCGAGAAAGGCCGGCAGATCGGCGATCTCGTCGGGCCCGCGGACGAAGGGCACGCCGAAATGGTTCGACAGATGCTCGATGTCGCCGCGATAACGGCCGGGCAGGATGACGCGCTCGGTGCCGCCTGCCAGGCTGAGTCGCCGCTTGATGATGTCTTCGCTCATCAGCGCCGCGACCTTGACGCCGATGTCGATGATCTCCCAGGCAAATTCGGTTTCGCCCAGTCCGGCCAGCAGCCTTTCCAGCCGGACCTTGGCCAGATGGCCGGTAAGAAAGACCAGCCGCTCAGCCATGGCTTGCGAGTTCGGCGTGGCGCCGCCTGACCGAGGCTTCGAGATCGGCAAGCGACTCGACCACCTGGGTTCGCTCAAAACTCTTCAGCTGGTTGGTATTCTCCAGGTCGATGCTGCGCGGATAGACCTTGACCAGCCCATGCGGCGCCTTGGTTTCGAGTTCCGGCGCGGTGTCGCAGGCAAAGACGATGGCCGGCACCCGGCATTTTCCGGCCTGGGCAAAGACGTTGGTGGCGAGCGTGTCAGAAATGCCGTGCACGCATTTGGCGACCGTGTTGGAGCTGGCCGGCGCCACCACCACCGTATGATAGACGCCGTGATAGAATTCGCCGACCGGGATCGCGCTCGCCGTCTTGTCGTGCAGCACGCGCGTCGTCTCCGGGAAATCGAGCTTGAGCTTGTACATGCGCAGCACTTCGTTGGCGGCTTTCGACACAAAGACATCGCAATGCTCGATCTGGTGGATGAGTGCAAAACTCTCCGTAAAAAAATGACCGGAACCGGTCAAAACCCATGCCCAGCGCGGCGTATGCAGCGTCGCCATCGCCTACCCTGCTTTTCTTGCCGACCGGATCGAAGCCGCGATCGCAATGCCGGGCAGATTGCCCGCCGCGAGCAGCGCCCCGGCCTCGGCGGCATCTTTCGGGCCGGCGAGGTGGACATCGACACCGTCGGGCAGCATGGCGGCGAAGCCGGCGTCGACGATGCCTCTGACCGCCAGGCTGTCGATCGTGTCGCTGCCGGAGAAGGCGCCGGTCTGCTTGATCAAGAGCAGCGCGTTCGCGCCGAGCTTGCCGGCAAGCCAGGCGGCAAGGGAATCGGAGGTAACATCCCAGGACGCCGGAATGTCCGGCGCCGGCAGCGCCAATGACGACGGCAGCCACACCGGGATCTTCCCCGCGTCCAGCGCCCGCCGCATTTCTTCCAGCGACCGTGCCGGCGCCAGCCTTTCGTCACGGTCGAGGATGACCTGGGCGAACTGCTCCATGGCGAGGATCGCCATGGCGTGGGCGGCGGTGTCGGAAAAATCCATGTAAATCTGCGTCTCGCGCACCTGGTCGGCGAACAGGCCGCCGCCGGGCACGATGACGATCGGCAGCTTGGAACCCGCCAGCGCCGCGATCCAGCTTTCCAGTTCCGCCGCATGGACGGTGCTGCCGCCAAGCTTGACGACGGACGGCTTGACGGCGGCTCGCCTGATGGCCTCGGGCCTTTCCTGTCGCGGCCGGGGAACAGCGCCTTGGTCTTTTCGCCCAACAGGGCCGGAGGCGACGCCGCGACCTGCCGATTGGCGCTTGCGTTCGATCTCCACGCCGACGCCGCCTGGGCCGAGTTCGAGTTTTTCCACCCTTACCGTGACCCGCACGACACGCGGGTTCTCCAGAATGTAGGTCGCCACCTGCTCGGCCAGGGCCTCGCTAAGCTGGATGTGGCCCCGCGCAACAATGGTGCGGATGCCGTCCATGATGATGTCGTAGGAGAACACATGGCGCATGTCTTCGGGATGGTCGGTGACTTGCAGCACGTCGGCGGTCACGTCGAAACGCACTTTTTGGGTATGGCCGTGCTCAAAACTGTAGGCGCCAATCTGGACCGGCAGGACAAAGTCCCGCACGAAGATCTTGTCGGTGCCCAGTGTCGGGTCGGTGCCCGGCGAATAGCCCCTCGCCGCCAGCAGGCGGTAGTCGACGCTCGACGCGCCGCCAGCCCGGGATGCTTCCGGGATCAACTCGCGGATCTGCGCAACCGCCTCGGCGCTGATCGAACCCACGCGGCCGGAATCGCCGCACAGCGCCCCGCGAAAGCCGAGAAAATCGGGAGCGAAGGGCAGCAGGCGTGGAATATCAGGGGCTTCCAGCGATCCGCTCAGCCCAACCATGAGGCCGAGCGATTTCGCTCGATCGATGAATCCCGGGATACGCTCGGGCGGCAGATGGTCGAGCAGCCGCCCGTTGGCCTTGTTGGCAGTGTCGACCATGGCGCCATGGAAGCGATGTTTGGCAAGCATCGGCAGAAGCTCGAAATCCGGCGCCAGGTCGGCGAAAAGCACCGCGATCAGTTTCGTTCGCGCGGCGAGCGGCGCGAGCGCTGCCGCACAAGCCGCGACATTTGCCGACGGAAAAAAACCTACCTTGACGTAATCGACGCCGGTTGCGGCGATCTCTTCGGCCCTGGCGCGGATCGTCTCGGGTTCCATCGGCAGGTCGCCGCAGACCGCGCTGACCGGCGCCCGGCCGGCGGTCAGCGACATCGTCCGGCGGATGGTCTGCGTGGACACCGCGCCCAGCGCTCCCGCCTTCGGATCCTTCAGGTCGACGATGTCGGCACCGCCTGAAAGCGCGATCTCCGCCTCGTCGACGCCGGTGACGCTGGCCAGCATTCTGGTCATTGACGGACTTTCTCCGGCATGAGGAAAAGGACGCTTTTGGGCCCGAATACCGAAATCCGCTCGGTCGCCGTTCGGGCGAGCAGGCATGGCACTAAAGCAGACGTGAGAAGTCCACTTTCAGGGTTTGATAAAATTTGCGGGTCAGCTAAGCTCATCACGGGCACCTTGACTTCGCGCCGCTCCGACAACAATCGGACTTTAGCGCAAGAACGGGTAATTTTATCGATGACGAGCGCGGTGCCGGGCACTCTGGCGGCCTTTTTGTGCTTTTTTTCCCTGACCGTCAACGTTGCGGGCGCGCTCGCCCAGGAAGCGACGGGCAAGCAGCCGACCGCAACGGCCAAGCCGGAAAAAAAGCTGACCGAGATCAAGATAGGCTATTTGCGCGCCTATGCGCCGCAGCTGGCCTTGTCAGTGCTCGACGTCCCGCCGCGCGATGAAGGCGTTGCCGGCGGCAATGTAGCGATTGCCGACAACAACACGACCGGCAGCTTCCTCGGCCAGAAATTCAGCCTCGACGTGACCGAGGTGAAGCCGGATGCCGATGTCGTCCCGGCCTTCCAGGAGATGATCGCCAAAGGCAACCGCTATGTGGTCGCAGACCTGTCGGCCAGGCAGTTGCTGTCGATCGCCGATCTTGCCCGCGACAACGGCGTCTTGATCTTCAACGCCGGCGCCACCGACGACAGTCTTCGCGAGGAGAAATGCCGCGCCAGCATTTTCCACACCATTCCGACGCGCAGCATGCTGGCCGACGGGCTGGCGCAATATCTCATCTGGAAGCAATGGCGGCGCTGGGTGCTGATCTACGGCTCGCACGAGCGCGACCAGCTTTTTGCCGAGGCGCTGCGCCGGGCGGCGACGCGCTTCGGCGGCGAGATCGTCGGCGATAAGCTGTTCGAGGATACCGGCACGGCGCGGCGGACCGATTCCGGCGTCGTCCAGATCCAGCGGCAGATGCCTGTCTTCACCCAGGACCTGCCGGAGCACGATGTGCTGCTGGTCGCCGACGAAAGCGAGGTGTTCGGCACCTACGTTCCGTTCCGCACCTGGATTCCGCGGCCGGTCGCCGGCACCGCCGGCCTCACCCCGTCGGCCTGGCATCCGGCCAGCGAGCAATGGGGCGGCACCCAGATCCAGAACCGCTTCGCCAAGGCAAACGGCCGCCGCATGATGTCGAAGGACATGGCGGCGTGGACCGCGGTGCGCATCCTCGGCGAGGCGGCGACCCGCACGCAGGGCGCCGACCCGCGCAAGATGGCCGATTTCATCCGCTCCGACGATTTTTCGATCGCCGCCTTCAAGGGGCAGAAACTGACCTTCCGCAAATGGAACCAGCAGTTGCGGCAGCCGATCTTCCTCGGCGACACCAGGTCGGTCGTCTCGACGTCGCCGCAGGAGGGATTTTTGCACCAGCTGTCCGAGCTCGATACGCTCGGGGTCGACGAGCCGGAAACAAAATGCGTGCTTAAGTAGAAAAGATTGGGAGGAACCTCAGTGCAGAGACGAGCTTGCGCACTCGCCATCGTTGCGACCGGCTTCATGGCCGGTCCGGCGTCGGCCTACATGGCCTATGTCTCCAACGAGAAAGACAATACAATGACCGTCGTCGACACCGCGACGATGCAGGTGGTGAAGACCGTCAATGTCGGGCAGCGTCCACGCGGCATCACCATCTCCCAGGACGGCAAGCACATCTATCTCTGCGCCAGCGACGATGATTCGATCGAGGTTATAGACACGGCGTCACTGGAGATCGTCGACACCTTGCCTTCCGGGCCCGACCCGGAGCTGTTCGTGCTGTCGCCCGACGGCAAGACGCTTTATGTCGCCAATGAGGACGACAATCTCGTCACCGTCATCGACATCGAGGGCAAGAAAGTGCTGGCGGAAATCCCGGTCGGCGTCGAACCGGAGGGCATGGGTGTCAGCCCGGACGGCAAGACCATGGTCAACACGTCGGAAACGACGAACATGGCGCATTTCATCAATACGTCGACGCACGAGATCACCGACAACGTGCTGGTTGACGCGCGTCCGCGCTTCATCGAGTTCACGCCCGACGGGAAGCAGGCCTGGGTGAGCGCCGAGATCGGTGGCACGGTTTCGGTGATCGACAATCAAACGCGCGAAGTCGTCCAGAAGATCACCTTCGAGGTTGCCGGCCTGAGGCCCGAATCCATCCAGCCGGTCGGTGTGCGCATCACCGCCGACGGCAAGAAAGCCTATGTGGCGCTCGGGCCGGCCAACCGCGTCGCGGTGGTCAACACGCAGACATACGAGGTCGAGAAATATGTGCTGGTCGGCCAGCGCGTCTGGCAGCTTGCCTTCACCCCGGACCAGAAGACCATCATCTCGACCAACGGGGTGTCGAACGACATCACCTTCATCGACGTGGCGACCGACGAGCCGGTGCAGTCGGTGACCGTCGGCGCGCTGCCATGGGGCGTCGTCGTCTCTCCCAAATGACTCGCGCCACATGAACCATTGAAAAAACCACGTGAATCAAGCAGGCAGAAAAACAGCACAAGGGCAGGAAATCATGCGGAAATTTCGGGCAGTCGCTTTCGCCGCGCTGGTGGGCATGGCGCTCACCCAGGGCCAGGTCTGGGCGCAGGACGGCGATGACGATGACGCCGCCGCCGGAGCGGCCAGCACGGAGGCCAGTCCGAAAGCCGAGAAGGCGACCCGGGCCAGCAAGGACGTGCCGGAACTTATCCTCGGCAGCAAGGAAGACCAGTTCACCGCCAACCAGAAGGATTTTGAGCTGATCGCCGGCCAGGGCTATCGCTGGAAGATCACCGCGGCGGGCGGGCTGGAGTACAAATTCCACACCGACCTGTTCCGCAATGTGTGGAACAACCAGATCGTCATCAACGACCTCGAGGTGCATATGAACGGCGCACCCGCATGGCTCGAATTCGACGCCGAGGGCACCATCCAGGTACAGTTCACCACCGTGAGGCCCGGCATCTACACATGGTCGGTGCCCGACCTCGCCGACAAGGGCATGAAGGGCACGATCACGATCAAGTAAGGTTTGAAAAGCAGGACCTGCGCGATCGCGCCCCGTGGGTTAGACTTGGGCCAGACTGTTGTCGACGACAAGGGAGCCAGCCGGCGTGCAGCATGTGAGGACAAGCGGACCGGGAGATCAGGTGGCGGCGCTCGACGTCGCCGCCGTCAGTCACTCCTATGGTTCGAAGCGGGCGCTCAGCGACGTCTCGTTCTCGATCGCGCCGGCGACGTTCACCGTGCTTCTCGGTCTCAACGGCGCAGGAAAGACAACCCTGTTCTCGCTGATCAGCCACCTTTACGACACGCGCCGCGGGTCGATCCGCATCTTCGGCCATGACGTCAGCCGCGCCTCCGGCGAGGCGCTGAGGCGGGTCGGCATCGTGTTCCAGGCGCGCACGCTCGACCTCGATCTCAGCGTTCACCAGAACCTCTCCTACCACGCGGCGCTGCATGGCATCGGCGGACGCGAGGCCCGGCAGCGCATTGCCGCGCTGCTCGATATCGTCGACATGCCGGGCCGGCAGCACGACAAGGCACGCAGCCTTTCCGGCGGCCAGATGCGGCGCATCGAGATCGCCAGGGCGCTGCTCCACCGCCCGTCGCTACTGCTCCTCGACGAGGCGACGGTCGGTCTCGACATCCAGTCGCGCGCCGGCATTCTCGCCACCATCCGCAAGCTCGTCGAAACCGAGGGCATCGGCGTGCTGTGGGCAACGCATCTGATCGACGAGGTTGACGACGGCGACCATGTCGTCGTGCTGCGGCAGGGCGAACTGGTCGCAAAGGGCAAGGTGGCCGATGTCGTCAGGACGAGCGGCGCCACTTCGATCCGCGACGCCTTTTCCAGGCTCAGCCGCATCGAGGCGGCCGGCACCGCGGGGATATCGCCATGAGCGCTCCTTCAATACCCGAAAAAGTGGCCGGCATCATCCCGGTGAAGTTCGAAAAATTCGGCCTGCGCCACTATCTCATCTGCCTCAAGGGCGTCGTCCTACGGGAATGCCTGCGCTTCCTGCATCAGCGCGAGCGCTTCATATCCTCGCTGGTTCGGCCGCTCATCTGGCTGTTCATCTTTGCCGCCGGATTCCGGCAGGTGCTCGGCGTGTCGATCATCCCGCCCTACAAGACCTACGTGCTCTACGAGGTCTACATCACGCCGGGGCTGTGCGGCATGATCCTGTTGTTCTCAGGCATGCAGTCTTCGCTGTCGATGGTTTATGACCGCGAGATGGGCAACATGCGCACCTTGCTGGTCAGCCCCTTCCCGCGCTGGTTCCTGCTGGTGTCGAAGATGCTCGCCGGCGTCTCCGTATCGATCGCGCAGGTCTATGCGTTCCTGATCGTTGCCTGGTTCTGGGGCGTCAAGGCGCCGCCGATCGGCTATCTCATGGTGCTGCCGGCGCTGTTCCTGTCGGGAATGATGCTTTGCGCGCTCGGCATGCTTTTGTCGTCGATGATCAAGCAGCTCGAAAATTTCGCCGGCATCATGAACTTCGTCATCTTTCCCGGCTATTTCGCCTCTCCGGCGCTCTATCCGTTGTGGCGCATCCAGGAGGCGAGCCCGCTGCTGCACAAGATCTGCCTCGCCAACCCGTTCACCTATGCCGTCGAACTGATCCGCTTCGCCTTCTACGGCCAGATCGAGTGGCTGTCGCTGGGCGTCGTTGCTGGCTGCACTGTTCTGTTCCTTGCCGCCGCCATCATCGCCTACGACCCTTCGCGCGGCCTGGTGACCCGCAAACAAGACACCGGAGGAAATGGCTGATGGCACGAATGAGCCTTGTTCGCAGCCTGGCTGTGGCTGCCATGCTCGCGCCGAGCGTGAACGCCAGGGCAGCGAATACCGATCCGGACTGGCCCTGCATACAGCGCAAGGTGCCGCAACTCTCGCTCGGCCAGATCTGGAATGGGCCGGAGCTTCCGCCAGCGGCGAAGGATTTTTCGAAGGACCCTGCCGTCTCCGGCCTGGTCGAGGAGGTGGCGGCCCGGCGGATACCGATTGCCGAAGCCCAGAAGAAAATCAAGGATTTCGCCGCCTCGCTGCCGGCCGAGCAGCTTGCGCCGAAGATGGCGATGCTGGTGCAAGGCATGTTCGATCACATGGACGCCGAGCGTTCGCAGGTGATCTCAGGCATTTCCCGGTACGCCCACAAGCAGCTCGAAATGGCCGCCGCCCTGCGCAAGGAAGCGTCCGACGTCGATGCATTGCGGGCAAAGCCGGATGCGGATCCCGACGACATCGAACGGCGAACCGAGCAGCTGAAATTCGCAACGCGAATTTTCAATGAACGCGTCCAATCACTGACTTACGTCTGTGAAGTGCCGACGATCATCGAGCAGCGGCTTTATCAATTGTCCAAGGCCGTCTCGGAAACCCTCGCAGCGAAGAAGTAGAACCTCTATCTCCGCAGCGGATCTCACGTTCCCCGGCCGGGCAGCACGCGCCAGCGCTGCACGAAGTAACCGGGATGCGTCTCGATCCACTGGGCGACCAGCGGCTGCGCCTGCATGAAGGCGGTCCCTGGGTTCATCGCCAGGCCGTCCACCATCTGCTCGCGTTGTTCACAGGTCTGCGGCACATCCGTCAGGCAGACCATCATAACCAGCGTATAAAGCATTGCCCCATTACCCCCATCGAATTCCCGAACCCCATGCCCGGGAGGTTTCCGAGATACCGACAAGACTGCAGGGGTCGCACATACAGATCGCTTACGGGTGTGAAAGGACGTGGCCCCCACTCTTTCGCACTGCAATATAACATATCGCTTATCTAACACCAACAACCGCCGGGGCGTTCTAGGCAATTGCTTCAGGTTGCGCTGCGCCAATGCGGCGCCGACGTTTCCAGGGCCGATGATTCCGATTTCACGGAGTGTCTTCGATGTCGTCAGACCGGCAGCCCGTTCTGCTTGCGCAGGCTCTTGTCGAATGCGGATGCGGGGACGAAACGGCGCAGGAGACTGACCTGGCGGGCCATTTTTCCCGCAGCATAGCGCCTCTTCGGAACGGGATCGGTCGCAGCCGCCAAAACGGTCTTGGCGACCAATTCGGGCGAATCGCCTTTTTCCATTGCTTTCCGCACGACTGCGTTCATGCCAGCGCGCGCAGCGTCATAGATATCAAGCAACTGGTCCGGCCTGGCGAGATTATCTTCAAAGGACGTGCGGGTATAAGCGGGTTCGACCAATGCAACGCGGATCCCGAACGGGCGCAGTTCATGGTCGAGCGATTCGGAATAGCCTTCGATGGCATGTTTGGTCGACGCATAAAGCGCGAAATAGGGAGCTGGGATGAATCCCTGCACCGAACTCAGATTGACGATTCTACCCTTACCTTGACGGCGCATTATCGGCAGGACCGCGTTGGTCACGCGGAGCACGCCGAAGACGTTCACATCGAACAGTGCCTGAGCCTGGACCATTGAGGACTCTTCCGCGCCACCAAACAGACCCATGCCGGCATTGTTGACGAGCAGGTCGATGCGCCCGGTCTCGGCCAGCACGTCATCGACCAGTTTCGCCACCGACGCGTCATCGGTCACGTCACAGACCAGCATGGTCAGGCCGTCGGAGTTTTTGGCGGCTGCGCGACGGCTGGTGCCGAACACGCGAAAACCGGCGCTTTGCAAAGCTATGGCCGTCGCGCGCCCGATGCCGGAGGACGCCCCCGTCACTAGGGCGACGCCAGGATTGGTCTTGTTCATGGAAATCATTTCTTTCTTTGGGTTGGACTGATTTTGGATTGGCGTGGGAGAAGCACGAAAGGTCGGAGGCGTCAGCTATGAGCGCCTCTGGCGTTCGCACCGGCGAGTTCGTCCGTCCAGCGCCGGAACAGCGCGCTGGCGTTGACGCCGCCAAAGCCGAAGCCGTTTGAGATCGCGTAGTCCATTGCCATCGGGCGGGCTTCGTTTGCGACGAAGTCGATGCCGTCGCCGGCTGGATCCGGCGCGCCCAGATTGAGGGTTGGCGGCGCCACCTGATCCCTGAGCGCCAAAATTGCGAAGATGGCTCCAAGCCCGCCGGCGGCTCCGAGCAGGTGCCCGGTCGCGGATTTCGTTGCGCTGACGGCGATGGTGGAATCTGCGCCGAAGAGTGTTTTGATCGCCGCGATTTCCCCGAGATCACCGATCGGCGTGGAGGTCGCGTGCGCATTGAGGTGGCGAACCTCACGCGTCGAAATGCCGGCTTGGGCAATCGCGACCTGCATGGCTCGGCGCGCCCCGTCGCCATCCTCGGGACCGGAGGTGACGTGATGCGCATCCGCCGTCGTGCCGTAGCCGACGAGCTCGGCGAGCGGTTTCGCGCCGCGCGCCAGCGCGTGGCTCAACGCCTCGATGACCAGCACGCCGGCTCCTTCGCCCATGACGAAGCCGTCCCGCGACACGTCGAAAGGCCGTGACGCCTGAGCCGGCGCCCAGTTGAAGCCGGTTGAAAGAGAGCGTGCGGCAGCAAACCCACCGAGACTGACGATGTTCATGCAGGCTTCGGTTCCGCCGCACACGGCGATATCGGCTTCGTTGGCGCGGATGAGGCGAGCCGCATCGCCGATCGCCTGGATGCCGGCCGCGCACGCCGTCACCGGTGCGCCGAGCGGCCCCCTGAAGCCATGGCGGATCGAGATGTGGCCCGCCGCAAGGTTCACCAGGAAGGACGGCACCGTAAACGGCGACAGGCGGCGGACGCCGCGCTGGTCGACCGTGCGCACCGCCTCGGTTATGGCGGGGAACCCGCCGATGCCGGAGGCGATGATCGTGGCCGTGCGCAGGCGATCCGCTTCCGAGACAGGCGTCCATCCTGCTTGCGCGAGGGCCTCTTGCGCAGCGGCGAGCCCGAAGATGATGAACCGGTCTACCTTGCGCTGGTCCTTCGCAGCCAGGACGGTATTCGGATCGAAACCAGCCTCCGGATCGTCTTCCGGCGAGGGAACCACCCCGCCGATCTTGGCCGGCAGGTCTGCCACCATAGCGTCCGGAAGCCTGCGGATGCCCGAGCGACCGGCCAGCAGCCGCGACCACGACACTTCGACATCGGCAGCAAGGGGCGTGACCGCTCCCATGCCTGTAACAACAATCCGTCGCATCTATTTTCCTATCGATTTGGCTGCGCCGCCAGCGCTGCGCACGCCGTTCAAGCGGCGGCTGATTCGCGAACCTGTTCGGTCGCCGCGTCCAGGAAGGCCTGGGCGAGGCCAGGGTCGTTGACGACGCGCGATAGCGTCAGCGCACCGACCATTGTCGAGAGGATGGCCATAGCCTTCCTATCGGGCTTCTCACCATTGGCCTCGGCGATGAAACGGCTGAGGATTTCGAGATGCTCCTTGATCCCGGCTTCGAACGACGCTTTCACGTCGCTGCCCTGTCTGGCGGCATCCGAACCGAGCGCGACAATCGGGCAGCCGTCCATCTTTTCTCCGCGATGGTCCATACTGAGGTAGAATGCGATCACCGCGCCAAGCGGATCCTCGGATTTTGCCGCAGTCGCGGCCGACCACCGCAGCGTGGCGCTCTCCATCGCCCGCCTCGACGCCTGCACCGCCAGATCGTCCTTGGAGGCGAACTGCTTGTAGAACGCGCCCTGGGTCAGCCCGGCAGCCTGCATCAGGTCCTTAAGGCCGATGCCGTCAAAGCCGCGCTCCCGAAAAAGCCGGCTTGCCACATTGATCACTGTTTTGCGGTTTTCCGCCGCCTGAATGCGACTCACACGCATGTCGACCTCCTTATTTAGCTTGCGTTCGACATCTATAACAGGTATAGCGTACGAACGCAATCCAATTCGGCTGCGCACGCTGCCCTCGATCAGGCGTCGAACAAATTTGGAGGAGAACTCAAATGCTATACAGTTATATCGTCGAGAAATCGATCCGGCAGAGCTTCGACCACGTCAACAACCATCGCTGGGATGAGGCGGTGAAAGCACTCGTGCCGCATGTCCATCACCGCGTTTCCGGCGCCCACGCGCTTGGTGGTGAGCGCCACGACAAGGAAGCCGTGCGCCGCTGGTTTGAGCGCCTCGGCCGCGTCCTGCCCAATCTCCATCTCACGGTCAACCACGTCTGGGTGAAGGGCTGGCCGTGGCATACCACCGTATTTGCCCAGTGGGACGGCACCGCGACGCTGCTCAACGGCGACGCATCCTACATCAACAGTGGTCTCCACGTATTCACCCTGCGGTGGGGCATGGTCTATGCACTTGCGGAATTCTACGATTCACAAGCAGCGGCCCGCGGTCTTGCCGCCCAGGCGGCAACTGGCCTCGAAGAGGCTGTTGCCGAACCAATTGTAGGCTAGCATAAGCGCAGTCAGCGGCCCGCAGCGTAACCGCGGGTACGCTAGCCCATGGCCATGCCGACCCCATCAGCGCGCGCTCGGCGGCCGCTTGCGGGAACCGCTTCGACAGGCGCTCGTCGTTGACGGTCGCGAGAGGAGCACCGCGCCGGCCATTGTCGAGAGAATAGCCTTGCTGCTGGGCTCCTTGCCCTGCCCTCGCCAACCCAGCTATCGAGCATCCCAGAGTATTCCCTGATCCCCGGCCTCGAATGATGCCTCACGTCGGCGCCCTGCCCGGCGGCATCCGAACCGAGCGCGTCAATCGGGCAGCCCTCCATTCTGTCTGCCCGATGCGCCATGCGACTCACATGCATCATAAATTTTCATTTTTTAGATTGCATTCGTAATCTAACTCAGTTATAGAGTTCGAACGAAATCTAAAAAGAAGGAGATACGAGATGATACGCAAAACCCTGAGCGCCTCGGTTCTGGCCGCGCTGTTTCTTGCCGCCCCGGCGTTTGCCGAGGAAGCCACCATAGGACGCCCGATCGAAGCCGGCAGCCTGCACGAGGGACACCTCGACATGGTCGTCTATTACGTCCCGGTCGAGGGCGACCGCCTGGAGGTCACCGCCACCTTCGCGCCAAAGATCGGCGGCGATCCGCAGCGCGTCGTCATGGGCCTCGCCGACGGCGACTCCGTGGCCTTTTCGATACCGGGCCACCGCGGCCCGCTCTACGCGTTCTCGCGGTCCGGCGAGGAGGTGACGGTATCGTCAGAGACCGACATGCGCGCCGATGCCAATGCACCGACCCGCCTTGCAGACGGCAGCCTGCGTGCTGCTGGGCTCGCGTCCGTGGGGCCGATGTAAAGGTCAAACCCAATCTTTCTTGAGAGGCGACGAACGTGAAAAAGAGACCCGCTGTTGTGCTGGGGGGCGTGCTGATCGCGATGTCAGGAGCGGCGGCATTTGCCACACTTGCCATTCCTACGCAGGGAGCCTCCGCCGTAGGCGACCCGAGGCAGGAACCGCCGATCGTCAGACTGGTGACGGCAGCGCCGGCGACCGGATCCGAACGCGGCTTTACCGGTATTGTCGGGGCGAGGGTGCAGAGCGATCTCGGCTTTCGTGTCCCCGGCAAAATCGTGGAGCGGCTCGTGGATGTGGGTCAGGAGGTCAAAGCTGGTCAGCCACTGATGCGCATCGACGACACCGACCTTCGCCTCGCGCTCACGGCGAAGCGCAACGCCGTTGCCGCAGCGCGCGCAACAGTCGTTCAGACGGAACCGGATGAACGGCGATACGCCAGTTTGCTTAGGGATGGATGGGTCCCCCGACAGCGCTACGAGCAGGCGAAGGCCGCGGTGGATACGGCCGAGGCGCAACTCGCCGCCGCCGAAGCCGAAGCACGGGTCGCCGAGAACGAAGCGATCTACGCGGTCCTGCTGGCCGACGCCGATGGAACGGTGGTCGAAACGCTTGGCGAGCCGGGGCAGGTCGTCTCCGCCGGCCAGACAGTGGCCCGGATCGCCAAGGCCGGCTCCCGCGAAGCGGTGGTCGCGCTTCCCGAAACGATCCGGCCGGCGATTGGGTCGGCGGCCGAGGCCAGCGTGTATGGCGGCGATGGGCGTCGTTATACGGCACATCTCCGGCAATTATCGAACTCCGCCGATGCCCAGACCCGTACCTATGAGGCCCGTTATGTGCTCGACGGTGAGGCCGCGGCAGCACCGCTTGGCGCGACGGTAACCATTCGGCTTGCAGGCCAGGCACGCCAGCGGGAAGTCCAGGTGCCGCTGGGAGCCGTGCTCGATGACGGCGAGAAGACAGGCGTTTGGGTCCTGGACAGCGCCACCTCGACCGTAAAGTTTCAGCCCGTCAAGCTTGTTCGTGTGACCAGCGAAACCGCGGTGGTCTCCGGACTGAACTCCAGCAATCCGATTGTTTCGCTCGGCGCCCATCTCCTGCAGGAGGGCACTCGCGTCAGGACTGCGTCCGAAAGCAGGGGCAACTGATGATGAACCTAAATCTTTCCGCGATCGCCGTTCGCGAACGCGCCGTTACCCTGTTCTTCATCCTCCTGCTGGTGGCCGCCGGCGCCTACGCTTTCGTCATGCTCGGGCGGGCGGAGGACCCCAACTTCACCATCAAGACCCTGACGGTCACGACGGCATGGCCGGGCGCAACGGCGCGCGAGATGCAGGACCTCGTCGCCGAACCGTTGGAGAAGCGGCTTCAGGAGATGACCTGGTACGACCGGGTCGAGACGACCACTCGGCCGGGTTACGCGTATATGACGGTCACGCTGAAGGACAGCACACCGCCATCTGTCGTGCAGGAGGAGTTCTACCAGGCTCGCAAGAAGCTCGGGGATGAAGCCCGCAACCTGCCGTCCGGCGTCTTCGGGCCCTTCGTCAACGACGAATATTCGGATGTAAGCTTCGCCCTTTACGCGCTGAAGGCCAAGGGCATGCCGATGCGTGAGTTGGCGAGACAGGCCGAGGCGATCCGCCAAGACCTCCTGCACGTGCCCGGCGTCAAGAAGATCAACATCCTTGGTGAACGTCCCGAACAGATATTCGTCGAATTTTCCTACGCCAAGCTGGCCACCCTCGGCGTGTCGGCACAGGACATCGTCGCCGCCTTGCAGCGGCAGAACAGCCTCACGCCGGCAGGCTCCATCGACACCCAGGGGCCGCGGGTCTTCATCCGGGTGGACGGCGCTTATGACAGCGTTCAGGCGATCGCCGACACGCCGATTGCCGCTGCGGGGCGGACGCTGAAGCTCTCAGATATCGCCGAAGTCCGGCGCGGCTATGAAGATCCCCCCACCTACCTCATTCGACGTCAGGGTGAGCCCACCATCATGCTCGCGGCTGTCATGCAGGAGGGCTGGGATGGTCTCGCGCTCGGCAAGGCGCTGGAGGACAGGACAGCAGCCATCGCACAGACACTGCCACTCGGGATGACGCTCGACAAGGTGACCGACCAGGCCGTCAACATCACCTCTGCGGTCGACGAATTCATGATGAAGTTTGCGATGGCGCTCGGTGTGGTGCTCTTGGTGAGCCTGTTGAGCCTCGGCTGGCGCGTCGGCATCGTGGTGGCGGCTGCCGTCCCTCTGACGCTTGCCGTCGTGTTCCTCATCATGCTGGAGACCGGCCGGTTCTTCGACCGCATCACGCTCGGCGCCCTCATCCTGGCGCTCGGTCTTCTCGTGGACGACGCCATCATTGCCATCGAGGTGATGGTGGTGAAGATGGAAGAAGGCATGGACCGCATCAAGGCGGCGGGCTATGCGTGGAGCCACACTGCGGCGCCGATGCTGTCCGGAACGCTCGTGACGATCGCCGGCTTCCTGCCGGTGGGCTTCGCGCGCTCGACGGCCGGCGAATACGCCGGCAACATCTTTTGGGTCGTAGGGTTCGCCCTCATCGTCTCCTGGATCGTCGCGGTGGTCTTCACACCTTACCTCGGCGTCAAGATGCTGCCCGCGATCAAACCGGTCGAAGGCGGTCACCACGCGATCTATGACACACCCAATTATCGGCGCTTGCGGCGGCTCATCACATTCGCCGTGCGCCACAAGTTCATGATCAGCGGTATCGTTGGCATCGCCTTCGTGCTTTCCGTTGTCGGCATGGGCTCTCTCAAACAGCAGTTCTTCCCGACGTCCGACCGCCCCGAAGTGCTGGTGGAGGTTCGCCTGCCTGAAGGCACCAGCATCGAGACGACGACCGCTACGGTCGAGAAGCTCGAAGGCTGGCTGGACGACCAAGCCGAGGCCAAGATCGTCACGAGCTATGTCGGTCAGGGCGCACCCCGCTTCTTTTTCGCAATGGCGCCGGAACTGCCTGATTCTGCCTTCGCCAAGATCGTCGTGCTGACCCAGGACGCCGAGGCGCGTGAGGTGTTGAAGCACCGCCTCCGCGAGGCGGTGGCAGAGGGGCTTGCACCCGAGGCCAATGTCCGCGTCACGCAACTCGTGTTCGGCCCCTACACGCCGTTCCCGGTCGAGTTCCGGATTATCGGACCTGATCCCGCGCAGCTCTACAGCATATCCGAGAAGGCCCTCGACATCATGCGGGGCGTCCCGGACGTGCGTCAGGCCAACCGCGATTGGGGCAATCGCACACCCGTGCTCCGCTTCGTCCCGGATCAGGATCGACTGAACCTCATCGGCCTGTCGCCGGCGGAGGTGGGCCAGCAACTCCAGTTATTGCTCACCGGCATCCCCGTTACGCAGGTTCGCGAGGACATCCGCAACGTCCCCATCGTCGCACGCAGCGCCGGCGGCGAGCGGCTGGATCCGACACGTTTGGCGGATTTCTCACTGATGAGCCGGGACGGTCGCCCGATTCCGCTCGACCAGATCGGCCATTCGGAAATCCGTCTGGAAGAGCCGATTATGAAGCGCCGTGATCGCACGCCTGTCATCACGATCCGCTCGGATATCAACGAAGCGACTCAGCCTCCAGAGGTTTCCAAGGAGATCGCGAAGGCCCTTCAGCCGCTGATCGCATCCCTTCCGGCCGGCTATCGCATCGAACTGGGGGGATCGATCGAGGAGGCTGAAAAGGCCAACACCGCACTGGGCAAAGTCTTTCCGGCAATGATCGCCGCCATGCTGATTGTTATCATGCTGCAGGTGCGATCCTTCTCGACGATGGCCATGGTGATGCTGACGGCGCCGCTTGGTCTCGTTGGCGTCGTGCCGATGCTGCTCACCTTCAACCAGCCCTTCGGATTCAACGCCATTCTGGGCATGATAGGACTGGCCGGCATCCTGATGCGCAACACGCTGATCCTGACCGAACAGATCAAGGAGAACCGAGCTGCCGGCCTTGACGACTATCACGCCGTCATCGAGGCGACGGTGCAACGCACCAGGCCCGTGATCCTGACGGCACTGGCCGCCGTGCTGGCCTTCATCCCGCTCACGCACTCCGTCTTCTGGGGATCGATGGCCTATACGCTGATCGGCGGCACGGCGGTCGGCACGGTGCTGATCCTGCTCTTCCTTCCCGCGCTCTATGCCGCATGGTTCCGGATCAAGCCAACAGCAGACGACGTCCATGAGGAACCATCCGGCTCGACGAATGAATTGGAAAAGCAAACAGCAATTGCTGCTGAATAGGGCCCTGTTGTCGAGCAGGCGGACCAAGTTTTCGCCGCTGGCTTTGCCTGAACATACGCAGGGCCAGTCGCACGACCTTACCGCTTGCAAATGATCGTTCAGGGCGAGCCCGGCAGATCCATCATCATCAGTTCTGGAGACATCGATGAATCACCCGGTCGGAACGCGAACGGATCCCGACGAGGTGCGCGCTCGCATCCTGGAGGTGGCAGAGGCGCATTTTCGCCGCATCGGCTACCAGAAGACGTCGGTAGCCGACATCGCCTCCGAACTCGGCATGAGCCGGGCGAACGTCTACCGTTTCTTTTCCTCCAGGGATGCAATCAACGAATCCATCTGCAGGCAGGTCGTGAACGAGGTCGCGGACATCGCCGTTGCGATCGCACGCACCAACGCGCCGGCCTTGGAGAAACTCGACCGGCTCCTGACCGCCGTTCACCAGCACAACAAGACGAAATTGATCAAGGAAAGAAGCATGCACGACTTGATCGTCGCCGCCCTGCGCGAGAATCGGGCGGTCATCAAGGCGCATGTCGAGCGAATGTTGGAAATCCTTGAGGCGATCATTCGCGAGGGGACCGAGGCGGGCGAACTCAAGGTCGAGGACCCGGCAGAAGCGGCGCGTGCGGTCAACGCCGCGTTCACGCCGTTCTTCCACCCGATTCTGATCGAGCACTGCGTTCAACACGGCGAAGACACCGAAGCGGGCCTGCGCACGCAGATTCGCTTTGTCCTGAAAGCTCTCGGCAAATCGAACTAGCCGCCCTGGCAGGTGGCTGCCAGCGACGCATTCCGCCCTCAATTCAGGCGCGACCTCCAATGTTCGGTCCTTCGTGCGGATAGAGCTTGCCGAACAGGGGCAGGTACATCGCGCCCTTGCGCATCAGGAAATCGTGGAACGTCGCCATCGCCGGCGAGATCGCGTGATCGCTGCGCATCACCGAGAACCATTGCCGGCGGATCGGTATGCCGACGACGTCGAGGATGACCAGCCGGCCGGCTTCGGTTTCGGCGGCGATGGTGTGGGCAGAGATGAAGGCAATGCCGAGCCCGGCCATCACCGCTTGCTTGATCGTCTCGTTCGAGCCCATCTCGACGCCGAGATCGTCGATGCGGCCGGGCACGTCGCTGAGGAATATTTCCAGCGAGATGCGCGTGCCGGAGCCGGGCTCGCGGATGAGGAAATGCTCTTCGGCGATCCGCTCCTTGGATATCTCGCGCGCCGACGCCAGCGGGTGGTCGGGCGGCGCGATGATGACCAGCGGGTGATCGCCGAAGACCGAGGCACGCACCGGGACTTCCCTCGCCGGGCGTCCCATCAGCGCGATGTCGATGTCGTGGTTCTTCAGGCTGTTGATGGTTTCGGCGCGGTTGCCGATGGCGAGCCGCATGTCGATGTCGGGATGTTCCTTCATGAAGCCGGCCATCAGCCGCGGCGCGAAATATTTGGCGGTGGAAACGACGCCGAGCCGCAAGCTGCCGATACGCACGCCCTTGATCGCATCCATCTTGTCTTCGAGCAGGCGAAGCCGCTCCTCGATCGCCTGCGCCGTCTCGACGAAGGCCAGACCTGCGGCAGTCGGACGCATGCCGTCCGACGTCCGGTCGAACAAGGCCAGTTGGAACTCCTCCTCGACCTGCCGCAACTGGATCGTCACCGCTGGAGGAGACAAGCCTAACACCTTGGCCGCGCTGACGATTTTTCTATGGCTGATGATGGCCTGAACGGTCTTGAATTGCTTGAGCGTGAGGTTTCTCATGCGCCATACTAAATTTTTTTTAGCACGAAAGTAAAGTTATTGAATTTTACTTATCCATGGCAGTTTGTTCTCATTCCCCATCCGGCCGGAGGAGTTGCGGCTGGATCGGGAGGTTACGATGCCAGCGGCAACGCTCGACGCATTTCTGAATTCCTATCTCGGCCCGCCCGACGAGCTGCGTTCGGCCGTCGTCGCGACCGTCCGTCAGCTGACGCAGGCCGCCACCAAGGTCCGCAACACAATCAATCAGGGGGTGCTCGGCACCGCCTTTGCCGGGACCCGCAGCGCCAATGCCGACGGCGACATCCAGAAGGATCTCGACATCTTCGCCGACGACATCTTCCTCGACGCCATGCGCCACGCTCCGGTCGCGCTCTACGCCTCCGAGGAACTGGAGCAGCCGGTCCTGCTCGACAGCCAGGCGCCTCTCGCCATCGCCATCGACCCGCTCGACGGCTCTTCCAACATCGATACCAACGTCTCGATCGGAACGATCTTCTCGCTCCTCCCTGCAACTGGCGCGCCGGACGAAAATCCGGCCGCCTCTTTTTTGCAGCCGGGCGTGAAGCAGCTGGGGGCCGGTTTCTTCATCTACGGGCCGCAGCTGGCGCTGGTCCTGTCGCTCGGCAGCGGCACGCATGTCTTCGTTCTCTCGACCAGGCTCGGCACCTTCGTCCAGGCCTACGAGAGCCGGATCATCCCGCAGCGTACCCAGGAGTTCGCCATCAACGCCGCCAACTACCGGCATTGGGACGAGGCGGTGCGGCTCTACATCGACGACTGCCTCGAAGGCACTGAAGGCCCACGTGGAAAGGACTTCAACATGCGCTGGATCGCCTCCCTCGTCGCCGACTGTTACCGCATACTGATGCGCGGCGGCGTGTTTCTGTATCCAGGCGACAAGCGCAAGGGTTACCGCCAGGGACGGCTGCGCCTGGTCTATGAGGCCAACCCGATCGCCTATCTCATCGAACAGGCAGGCGGCGCCGCCACCGACACCATCACCCGCATCCTCGAAATCGAGCCCGAGGGCCTGCACCAGCGCGTGCCCGTGGTATTCGGATCGGCGCGCGAAGTCGCACGCATCACCCGCTACCACACCGAGCCCAGCGCGATCGGCGAGCGTGCGCCGCTGTTCAGCCGCCGCGGCCTGTTCAGGGCCTGAACATTATGTCGGCAAAGCACCCCATCATCACCATCACCGGGTCGTCAGGCGCCGGCACCACCTCGGTCAAGCGCATCTTCGAGCTGATCTTCCGGCGTGAGAACATCGACGCCGCCTTCATCGAAGGCGATGCCTTTCACCGCTACGACCGCGCCACGATGAAGGTCAAGGTGGCCGAGGAGGAGAAGGTCGGCAATCCGAACTTCACCCACTTCCATGCCGAGGCCAACGAGCTCGCAATCCTCGAAGAGGTGTTTGAGGAATATGGCCGTCGCGGAACCGGAAAGACCCGCACCTACATCCATGACGAGGACGAGGAGAAGCAGTACGGCACGCCGCCGGGGCAATTTACCGATTGGCGCGAATTCCCGCCGAGCGACCTGCTCTTCTACGAGGGCCTGCATGGCTGCGTCGTCACCGACAAGATAGACTTGGCCAGGCATGCCGACCTCAGGATCGGCGTGGTGCCGGTCATCAATCTCGAATGGATCCAGAAGATCCATCGCGACCGGGCGACCCGCGGCTATTCCACCGAGGCGGTGATGGACGTCATCCTGCGCCGCATGCCGGACTATGTCCGCTACATCGTCCCGCAATTCTCGCAGACCGCCATCAACTTCCAGCGTGTGCCGATCGTCGACACGTCCAACCCGTTCATCGCGCGCTGGATCCCGACGCCCGACGAATCGATGCTGGTCATCCGCTTCGCCAATCCCCGCGGCATCGATTTCCCCTACCTGCTTTCGATGATCCACGACTCCTTCATGTCGCGGCCGAATTCCATAGTGGTGCCAGGCAACAAGCTCGATCTTGCCATGCAGCTGATCCTGACGCCGCTCATCCTGCAATTGATCGAACGCAAGAACCGTGTGTCGTGAGGAGGACGCCATGAACAGCCAAGCAGCAGCCCTGAAGCCCGTCGCCGCCGTCTCGGAGCGCGACATGGCGAACGCCATTCGCGCGCTGGCGATGGACAGCGTCCAAAAGGCCAATTCCGGTCATCCGGGCATGCCGATGGGCATGGCCGACGTTGCGACGGTGCTGTTCAGCCGCTTCATCAACATCGATCCGTCGATGCCCGACTGGCCCGATCGCGACCGCTTCGTACTTTCGGCCGGGCACGGCTCGATGCTGCAATATGCGCTGCACTACCTGCTCGGCTACGAAGACATGCCGATCGAGCAATTGCAGCGGTTTCGCCAGCTGGGCAGCCGCACCGCCGGACATCCCGAATATGGCCATGCGCTTGGCATCGAGACGACGACCGGTCCGCTCGGACAAGGCATCTCGACCGCCGTCGGCATGGCGCTGGCCGAGCGCATGCTGGCTGCCCGCCACGGCGCCGATCTCGTCGATCATTTCACCTACGCGATCGCCGGCGACGGCTGCCTGCAGGAAGGCATCAGCCACGAGGCGATCGACCTTGCCGGTCACCTGAAGCTCGCCCGGCTGATCGTCTTCTGGGACGACAATGCGATCTCGATCGACGGACCGACGTCGCTGTCGACATCGATGGACCAGCCGGCACGGTTCGAAGCCGCCGGATGGCATGTGCAGTCGGTGGACGGCCACGACACGGAAGCCGTCGCTGCGGCAATCGAAGCGGCGCAGCAGTCGGACCGGCCGTCACTGATCGCCTGCCGAACGGTGATCGGCAAGGGCGCGCCCAATCTGGGCGGCTCGGAAAAGACGCACGGCGCGCCGCTGGGCGATGCCGAGATCGCCGCGACACGCGAGAACATCGGCTGGGCCTGCGCGCAGTTCGAGGTGCCGGACGACATCCTGTTCGCCTGGCGCGAAATTGCCGAGCGCGGGCAAGCGGCGCGGCACGCCTGGGAGCAGCGGTTTGCCGCCTCGCCGCAGCGTCAGCCCTTCGAGAGTGCGGTCGCCGGCATCCTGCCCGACGCGGTCTTCGAAGCGCTCGCCGCTTTCCGCAGGGAGCATGTCGAGAAGGCGACCAAGGTCGCAACGCGAAAAGCCTCCGAAATGGCGCTCGGCGCCATCAACGCCGCAACCGAGCTGACCGTCGGCGGCTCCGCCGATCTGACGCACTCGAACCTGACGATCACCAAGGGCATGGCTCGCATAGCGCCTGGTGCCTATGCCGGCCGCTACATCCACTACGGCATCCGCGAGCATGGCATGGCCGCGGCCATGAACGGCATCGCGCTGCATGGCGGCTTCGTGCCTTATGGCGGCACCTTCCTGTGCTTCGCCGACTATGCGCGCGGCGCGATGCGGCTGTCGGCGCTGATGGGCCAGCGCGTCATCTATGTGATGACCCATGATTCCATCGGTCTCGGCGAGGACGGCCCGACCCATCAGCCGATCGAGCACCTGGCGATGCTGCGGGCGACGCCCAACCTCAACGTCTTCCGTCCGGCCGACATAATCGAAACGGCGGAGTGCTGGGAACTGGCGCTGAAGAGCAAGAACCGGCCGAGCGTGCTGGTGCTCTCGCGCCAGAACCTGCCGATGCTGCGCCAAGCACACAGCGAGAAGGCACACAGCGACGAGCCACACATCGACGAGAACCGGTCGAGCCAGGGCGCCTACGTCCTGCGCGAGCCAGCCGGGCACCGCGCCGTGACGCTGATCGCCACCGGCTCGGAAGTCGAGATCGCCGTTGCCGCCGCCGAACGGCTGGAGACCGAGCACGGCATCGCCGCCGCCGTCGTCTCGATGCCGTGCTGGGAGCTGTTCGAGGAACAGGATGCCGGCACCCGCAAGGCTGTCCTCGGCTCGGCGCCGCGCGTCGCCGTCGAAGCCGCAGCACGGCTCGGCTGGGACCGCTGGACCGGCGACACCGGCGCTTTCGTCGGCATGGCCGGTTTCGGCGCCAGCGCCCCTGCCCCGGATCTCTACCGGCATTTCGACATCACGCCCGAAGCCATCGCTGCAGCGGCGCTGAAGCTCATCATCTAGGAAGGACCCCAAAAATGGCCCGCATCACCCTTCGCCAGCTTCTCGACCATGCCGCCGAGCACGGCTACGGCGTTCCGGCATTCAACATCAACAACATGGAACAGGGCCTTGCCATCATGGAGGCGGCCAGGGCCTGTGACGCGCCGGTCATCATCCAGGCCTCGCGCGGCGCCCGCTCCTATGCCAACGACATCATGCTGGCCAAGATGATGGAGGCGTTGACCGAAATGCATCCGGCCATTCCGCTCTGCATTCATCAGGACCACGGCAACAACGAAGCCACCTGCCTTTCGGCGATCCGCCACGGCTTCACCTCGGTGATGATGGACGGCTCGTTGATGGCGGACGCCAAGACGCCGGCAAGCTATGACTACAACGTCGCCATCACCGAACGTGTCGCACGCATGGCGCATTGGGTCGGCGCTTCCGTCGAAGGCGAGCTTGGCGTGCTCGGCTCGCTGGAAACCGGCCAGGGCGAGGCCGAGGACGGGCATGGCGCCGAAGGTGCGCTTTCCCACGACCAGCTTTTGACCGATCCCGATCAGGCGGTCGACTTCGTCACCGCCACCCGGGTCGACGCGCTGGCGATCGCCTGCGGCACCTCGCACGGCGCCTACAAATTCAGCCGCAAGCCCGACGGCGGCATCCTCGCCATGCAGGTGATCGAGGCGATCCACGAAAAGCTGCCCAACACGCATCTGGTCATGCATGGCTCTTCCTCGGTGCCGCAGGAACTGCAGGACGTCATCAACCGATATGGCGGCGAGATGCCCCAGACCTTTGGCGTTCCGGTCGAGGAGATCGAGCGCGGCATCCGTTACGGCGTGCGCAAGGTCAACATCGACACCGATTGCCGCATGGCCATGGCCGGGCAGTTCCGCCGCGTCGCGACGGAAGACCCGCGCGAATTCGATCCGCGCAAATTCCTGAAACCCGCCATGGATGCCCTGCGCGACCTTTGCCGCGATCGCTTCGAGCGCTTCGGCACCGCCGGCAACGCCTCGAAGATCAAAGTTATCGCCATGGACGAGATGGCCAAACGTTACGCCGCGGGAAAACTCGACCCGCAAATCGCAACCGCGAAAGCCGCCTGAGCGGCAAACAGGAGACCTGTCATGAACAAGATCGACATGCCGTCAGCTGGCACGCTCAAGGAAGGCAAGGAACGCTACAAGTCGGGCGTCATCCCCTACAAGAAGATGGGCTACTGGGAGCCGGACTACCGGCCCAAGGAGACCGACCTGATCGCCATGTTTCGGATCACGCCGCAGCCAGGCGTCGACCACGAGGAGGCGGCGGCCGCCATCGCCGGTGAATCCTCCACCGCGACATGGACGGTGGTGTGGACCGACAGGCTGACCGCCTGCGAGCTCTACCGCGCCAAGGCGTTCAGATCCGAGCCGGTGCCGAACACCGGTCCCGGCACCAAGACCGAGCAGCAGTACTTCGCCTACATCGCCTACGACCTCGACCTGTTCGAACCGGGGTCAATCGCCAACCTGACTGCATCGATCATCGGCAACGTGTTCGGCTTCAAGGCAGTCAAGGCCTTGCGGCTCGAGGACATGCGCATCCCGGTGGCTTACCTGAAAACCTTCCAGGGCCCGGCGACCGGCATCGTGGTGGAACGCGAGCGGCTCGACAAGTTCGGCCGGCCGCTGCTCGGCGCGACGACGAAGCCGAAGCTTGGCCTGTCAGGCCGCAACTATGGCCGCGTCGTCTACGAGGCGCTGAAGGGTGGCCTCGACTTCGTCAAGGACGACGAGAACATCAACTCGCAGCCCTTCATGCACTGGCGCGACCGCTTCCTCTACTGCATGGAGGCCGTGAACAAGGCGTCGGCCGCCACCGGCGAAGTCAAGGGCCATTATCTCAACGTCACCGCCGGCACGATGGAGGAGATGTACGAGCGCGCCGAATTCGCAAAACAGCTTGGCTCCTGCATCGTCATGATCGACCTGGTCATCGGCTACACGGCGATCCAGTCGATGGCCAAATGGGCACGCCGCAACGACATGATCCTGCACCTGCACCGCGCCGGCAACTCGACCTATTCGCGCCAGAAGAACCACGGCATGAATTTTCGCGTCATCTGCAAATGGATGCGGATGGCCGGCGTCGACCACATCCATGCCGGTACCGTTGTCGGCAAGCTGGAAGGCGACCCGCTGATGATCAAGGGTTTCTATGACACGCTGCGCGAGGAGCGCACGCCGCAGAACCTCGAAACCGGGCTGTTCTTCGACCAGGACTGGGCCTCGCTCAACAAGGTGATGCCCGTCGCCTCGGGCGGCATCCATGCCGGCCAGATGCACCAGCTGATCCATTATCTCGGCGAGGACGTCGTCCTGCAGTTCGGCGGCGGCACGATCGGCCATCCGGACGGCATCCAGGCCGGCGCGACGGCCAATCGCGTCGCGTTGGAGGCGATGATCCTCGCCCGCAACGAGGGCCGCGACTATCTGCGCGAAGGCACCAAAATCCTCGAACAGGCGGCCAGATGGTGCACGCCACTGAAGGCGGCCCTGGAGACCTGGAAGGACGTCACCTTCAACTACGAATCGACCGACACGGCCGACTTCGTGCCAACCGCAACGCCCAGCTTCTAGACGAAAGGAACCGTCGCCATGATGACCAATCCGGGAAACAAGGTCACGCAGGGACAGTTTTCGTTCCTGCCCGACCTGACCGATGAGCAGATTTCGGCGCAGATCAAGTATGCTTTGAAAAACCACTGGGCGGTCAGCGTCGAGTACACTGACGATCCGCATCCGCGAAACACCTATTGGGAAATGTACGGCAACCCGATGTTCGACCTGAAGGACCCGGCGGGCATCCTGCTTGAAGTCAACAATTGCCGGAAAGCCATGCCCAACATGTATGTCCGGGTCACCGCCTTCGATTCGAGCAAGGGCTGGGAAGCGCCGCGTATGTCGTTCATCGTCAACCGGCCGCCCAACGAACCCGGGTTCCGGCTGCTGCGCCAGGAGCGCGACGGCCGCAGCCAGGGCTATTCGATCGTGCCATATGCGACCGACAGGCCCGAAGGCGAGCGGAGCTAGCCGAAACCATGCTGGACGCGATAGCAAAGGGCACTGCCGCGCCGGACGAATCGGTCGATCTGCAGGCCGAGTTCGAGGCGTCCAACATCGATGAGGTGCTGGGCAAGCTCGACCGCGAACTCGTTGGCCTGAAGCCCATCAAGACCCGCATCCGCGAGATCGCGGCGCTGCTCCTGGTCGACCGGCTTCGCCGCAAGTTCGGCCTGACCTCGGGCGCGCCGACGCTGCACATGAACTTCACTGGAAATCCCGGTACCGGGAAAACCACCGTGGCGCTCAGGATGGCCGAAATCCTGCATCGTCTCGGCTATGTCCGCGAAGGCCACATGGTCGCAGTGACGCGAGACGATCTCGTCGGCCAGTATGTCGGCCACACCGCGCCCAAAACCCGCGAAGTGATCAAGCGCGCCATGGGCGGGGTGCTTTTCATCGACGAGGCCTACTATCTCTACAAGCCCGAGAACGAACGTGACTACGGCCAGGAATCGATCGAGATCCTGCTGCAATGCATGGAAAACAACCGTGACGATCTGGTTGTGATTCTTGCCGGTTACAAGGACAAGATGGACCGCTTCTTCAACAGCAATCCCGGCATGCGCTCGCGCATCGCCCACCACCTCGATTTTCCCGACTACGGCGTCGGCGAGCTCAAATCGATCGCCGAGATCATGCTGGCGGAACAGAATTACCGTCTCAGCGAGGCGGCGGCCAAGGCGCTCGAAGAGTATCTGCCGATCCGCATGCGGCTGCCGCATTTCTCCAACGCTCGCTCGGTCCGCAATGGGCTCGACCGGGCGCGGCTTCGCCAGGCCAACCGGCTTTTCACGTCGCGAGACCGGGTGTTGACGAAGACCGACCTTATCACCATTGAGGAATCCGATATTCGCGGCAGCCGCGTTTTCGCAGAAGGCAAGCTCGAAGGCGAACCGGAGACGAAGGCGCGCTGACAAGACGCCGATTTGGCGTGCAGCGATCGAACGCAAGACAGAATGGGAGCCGACCATGGGTACCAAGACAATCATCGCCCCCTCGGTGCTTTCTGCGGATTTCTCGCGGCTTGGCGACGAGGTCGAAGCAGTCGTCCGGGCGGGCGCCGACTGGATCCATCTCGACGTGATGGACGGCCATTTCGTGCCTAACATCACCTTCGGTCCACCGGTGATCAAGGCGATTCGTGACCGAACCGACAAGGTCTTCGACTGCCATCTAATGATCTCGCCGGCCGACGCCTATCTCGCCGCCTTCGCCGATGCCGGCTGCGACATCATCACCGTGCACGCCGAGGCCGGGCCGCATCTCGACCGTTCGCTGCAGGCGATCAGGAATCTCGGCAAGAAGGCCGGCGTGTCGCTGAACCCGTCGACGCCGGAAAGCGTCATCGAATATGTGCTCGACCGGCTCGATCTGGTGCTTCTGATGACGGTCAATCCGGGTTTCGGCGGCCAGGCTTTCATTCCGGCGGTCGTCGACAAGGTCAGGCGGGTCAAGGCGCTGATCGGCAATCGCCCGATCGACATCGAGATCGACGGCGGCGTCACCCCCGAGACCGCCCCGCTGGTCACCGCGGCCGGCGCCAATGTGCTGGTCGCCGGCTCGGCTATCTTCAAGGGCGGCAGCGAGGCGGCCTATCGCGCCAATATCGGCGCCATCAGGCAGGCAGCCGACGGCGCGATCCGGAAAGCCGCGTAAACCATTTCATCGGAGGACGACATGGGGGCAATCCCACCTGTCTGCGATTTCGGCTGGCCAGCCAGCGATGCCGTCTTGCCCGGTGTCGACGGCAAATCGCATTCGATCTTCAGCCACGCCGGCCCGAACGGGCTGGTGGTGGCCTTCATCTGCAACCACTGCCCTTACGTGAAGGCGGTGATTTCCCGCATCGTCCGCGATGCCAACTACCTCAAGCCCGAAGGCATCGGCTTTGTCGCGATCAACGCCAACGATGCCGACGCCTATCCGGATGATTCCTTCGACAACATGAAGCTCTTCGCCAAGGCGAACGGCTTCACTTTCCCCTACCTCCACGACGAGCGCCAGACGGTGGCGCGTGCCTATGGAGCCGTTTGCACTCCGGATTTCTTCGGGCTCAACAGCGAATTGACGTTGCAATATCGCGGCCGGCTGGACGCGGCGCGGCGCGACGCCGGACCGCCCGGACTGAGACGCGACCTGTTCGAGGCGATGAGACAGATCGCCCGAACCGGCGACGGACCGCGGGACCAGATCGCTTCGATCGGCTGCTCGATCAAGTGGAAGGACGCCGCATGAACGTCGGCATGAGTAGGCCGTTTCGATCGCCGAAGGCGATCCTGTTCGATCTCGACGGCACGCTGGTCGATTCGGCGCCCGATATAACCGCCGCGGTCAACGAATTGCTGGCTGGTCGCGATCTGCCGCCGCTGCGCCTGGAACAGGTCAAGGCGATGATCGGCGGCGGCGTCAGGAAACTGGTCGAGCGAGCCTTCGCGGCATCCGGCGCGCCGCTCCTCGGCAGCGCCCTCGACGAGGCCAACCGTGCCATGGCGCCGATCTACCGCAGACATCTGACCGGCCTGACGACGCTGATGCCCGGCGTCAGGGAGGTTCTCACCCACTTCCATTTGAGCGGAATAGCCATGGGCGTGGTGACCAACAAGCCGCAGCTGGCGGCTCGCGAAATCCTGCTGCATTTCGGGCTGACGGACCATCTCGGCGCGATCGTCGGCGGAGACGCCGTGACTTGCCTGAAACCGGCGCCCGACGCTCTGCTGCTGGCGCTCGACCAGCTTCAGGTCGAGCCTCGTGACGCGCTGATGGTCGGAGACAGCGGCGCCGACGTGGCCGCCGCCCGCGCCGCCGGCATGCCGGCTATCCTGCTGCGTGGCGGCTACACCCAAATTGCCGTTGAAGCGCTTGGCGCCGACCTGGTTTGCGACGGCCTGCTCGATCTGCCTTCCGCCATGCGCAGGCTGCAAGACGCCGCTTGACCGGCGCCAACCAGTGCGGGCGCCGGCCGAACGCAGTTTGCGAACGGCCGGCGAAGTCGCGTTACTCCGGGGTCCGGGGGAAGAACCGGGTTACTTCCGGGGGAAGAACCGGGTTATTTCCTGCGGAAAAACCGGGTTATTTGGAGTATTGCTTCAGATAGGCGATGACGTTGGCGAGATCCTCGTCCTTCTTGAGACCGGGGAACGCCATCTTCGTACCTTTGATCATGCCCTTCGGGTCGCGAAGATAATTCGTCAGCGTGGCTTCGTCCCATTTGACGCCGGATTTGCCCGCCTCGGCCATCGGTTTGGAATATTTGAACCCCGGATGCGTGCCGGCCGTCCGGCCGATAACGCCGCTTAACGACGGACCGATCTTGTTCTTGTCCTCGTCGACGACATGGCAGGCCTTGCATTTGGCGAAGACCTTCTCACCCGCGGCGGCATCCTGTGCCTGCGATTGGTTTGTAATAAACGTCGCAACGGACACGACGGCGAAAAATGCGACTGCACGCATGGCATTTCCTCATTGATCGTCAAGGTGCCCTGGACGATTTGCGCATGCCTTTGTCTGATCATCGGCATGCATCGTTTAATGCAGAGCGAAAACGTCTCCCTTGTGGAGTTGCAACGCCTGCATCCTGGAAGCTACCCGGCAGATGAGCGATGTCAACCATGCAGCGGTTCGCACCAGGCAATCGTTTCGGACAAAGGAGCGCGTCCAAGTCGTATTGGCGACTGTCGACGACGGCGCTGCCCCTCATCCGCCTGCCGGCACCTTCTCCCCGTATAGGGACGGGGCGAAGGGGGCTGGCCGCAACGTCGGCGCCCTTTCTGCGACGCTGGAGATTGGCGAAATCCTTTGCAAAGGCGTCTTTCTCCCCGTCACTGTACGGGGAGAAATGCCCGGCAGGGCAATGAGGGGCAGCGCAAACGGACTCGATTGTCTTTGCGCTGATCTGCGCCAATGACCCGCATCGAGGCGGGTTTTTTGTTTCAGGTATCGCCGCCCCCCAAGTTCAGAGCGCGCTCGGCTCCGGTAGACCCAATCCATTCCCGTCGTTGACGGCCATCGGGCGAGCGCGTAGCCTCAAACCATTCCGGTTTTCCATGGGCACCTCGGGACTCCGGCAGTTGGCGATTTTGTCCAGGCTCGCGGATCGGGCCGGAACTCGTCAAAGCGGGCGTCTTCAAGCGCGCAAGAGGTGCTGAATGGATATGGTCGACCTCATATTGACGGTTTGCCTGATTGCCAATCCGGGCAATTGCCGAGACGAACATCTCTATTTCGAGAGCCGCGGCTCTCTGTTCCAATGCATGATGCTGGCGCCCACCGAAATCGCGAAATGGTCGCAGGAACACCCGACCCTCAAGGTCAGGCGCTGGAAATGCGCTTTGCCGAACAAAGACCGTGCGATCTGATCGGCGCCCCGGCCCGTTACGGCCCCGGGAGGAGACATCATCATGATTTCGCGTCGAGGAACGCTCCGGCTGGCGGCTCTTGGAACAGCCGCGGCACTTGTCCCAAAGCCCTCCTTCGCCACGAACAGGATTCGCATCGGTGTGCTGAAATTCGGCACCGTGAGCTGGGCGCTTGACACGCTGAAGCACCACAAGTTCGACACAGCCAACGGCATCGATCTGGAGGTCGTCGATTTCGCCGGCGAGGATGCAACCAACGTCGCCTTGCTGGCCGGCGCGATCGACATGATCGTCTCCGACTGGCTGTGGGTCTCGCGCCAGCGCTCCGAAGGCGTCGACCTCACATTGGTCCCCTATTCGACCGCCGTCGGGGCGATCATGGTGAAGGAGGGAGCGCCGATCCGCACGATCACCGATCTCAGGGGAAAAAAGATCGGCGTCGCCGGCGGACCTCTCGACAAAAGCTGGCTGCTGATCCAGGCGCTGGCCAGCCGCGATCACGACTTCGACCTGGCGGCAACCAGCGACATCGTCTTTGGCGCGCCGCCGCTGATTTCGGAAAAGGCGATGCAGGACGAGCTCGATGCGGTGCTCAATTTCTGGCATTTTTGCGCCCGGCTCGAGGCCAACGGCTTTCGTCGCCTGATCGGCGCCGATGCTGCGGCGAAAGCGCTCGGTGCCTCGGGCGCCGTATCGGCGCTCGGCTATGTCTTTCATGACAAATGGGCGAACGAACATCCGGACGCTATCAGGGGCTTCATCAAGGCTTCGGCGCAGTCCAAGGACTTGCTGGCCAGATCCGACGACGAGTGGCTGCGCCTTGCGCCTGATATCCGCGCGCAAGGCGAGGAACTGGCAAGACTGCGTGACCGCTATCGCGAGGGCATTCCCAGACGCCCCGTCGCCGAGGATGCGGCCGACGCCGGAAAGCTCTATCGTGTGCTGGCCGAGATCGGCGGCGAAAAGCTGGTCGGCCGCGCGCCGGAGATGGCGCCCGGCACGTTCTGGCAGGTACCCCCGCAATGAGCGCACCTGACACCGGCGATCGCCCGCCTGGCGCTGCGGCCGGCATGTCCAGCCAAGCCGGCCTGGCAGCGGCGCTGACACCGGTGCTGACGGTGGCGGCCTCTCTGCTCGGGCTTGGCCTGCTGTGGGGCCTTGCGGCAAATGCCTGGCCGAGCCGTGCCTTTCCAGGGCCGAGGATGGTCTGGCAGGTGCTGCTCGCAGAGGCGGCGAACGGCGACCTTTTCTACCATCTCGGCGCGACGCTCGGCCGGGTTGCCGCGGCATATGTCGTCGCGATGGTTGTTGGCTCGGTCATCGGCGTCCTCCTCGGCAGCCACCGCCGCGCAGATCGGTTCTTCGCTCCCTGGGTGGTTCTGTTCCTCAACATTCCCGCGCTGGTGGTCATAGTGCTTGCCTACATCTGGTTCGGCCTCAACGAAGCGGCGGCGATTGGCGCGGTTGCCGTCAACAAGATCCCGAATGTCGTGGTGACGATGCGCGAGGGCGCCAGGGCGCTTGATCCGAGTTACGCCGAAATGGCCGCCGTCTACCGCTTCGGTCTCCTCGACCGCGCCCGCCATGTCCTGCTGCCGCAACTGCAGCCCTATCTTGCCGCCGCCTCACGATCCGGCATCGCTCTCATCTGGAAGATCGTCCTGGTGGTCGAGCTGATCGGCCGCTCCAACGGCGTCGGCTTCCAGATCTATCTTTATTTCCAGCTCTTCGACGTCGCCGCTATACTTGCCTACACCCTGGCTTTCGTGGCGGTGATGCTTGTCATCGAACTCTTTCTGGTGCAGCCCGTTGAACGACATGCAACCCGTTGGCGCCGTCGTCCCGCTTAGGGTCGACATCGCCGAAAAGACTTTCAGGTCCGCGCAAGGCGTCTCGATCACGGCGCTCCAGGACCTTTCCTTCGAGGTCCGGCAAGGCGAATTCGCCTGCCTGCTGGGGCCGTCCGGCTGCGGCAAGACCACGACGCTGCGCATCCTGCTTGGGTTGGACAAGGACTTTTCCGGCTCGTTCCAACTGCCTGAAGGCGGCTCCGACCGGATCGCCGCCGTGTTCCAGGAGCCGGTCTTGCTGCCGTGGCGGACGGTGGAGCAGAATGTCAGGCTGGCGCTGCCGAAAAGCCTGAGAACGAAGAACCTCGACGGGCTGTTCGACACGCTCGGCCTCGCCGGCATGCGCTCGCTCTATCCGGCCGAGCTTTCGCTCGGCCTTGCACGCAGGGCAGCGCTTGCCAGGGCCTTCGCCACCGAACCGGCGGTGCTGTTCCTGGACGAACCCTTTGCCTCACTCGACGAACGGACCGCCGAGCGGCTTCGGCACCTGCTTTTGACCGTGTGGTCGGCGCGGCCCACGACCGCCCTGATGGTAACCCACAATCTGCGCGAGGCGTTGATGCTGTCGGACCGCATCATCGTGCTCGCGCAACGGCCGGCGCATGTGCTCGGCATGTTCGACGTAAGGCTGCCGCGGCACTACCGCAATCCACAGGTGATGAGCGACCTTTTGCGGTCGTTCCAGCAAAAATTTCCGGGCGTGGCCTGATCGCCTTACAGTTCGGAATTGGGAGGAAGCCATGCCGATCGACAGGATACGACGCAAGCTTGTGAACGGCTTCGCCTGCACCGCGGTCAGCGCCGCGATGCTGCCCTGTTGCCTCGGGCGGGCCGCTCTCGCCGCAGCCTACGGCCTTGAATTCAAGCTCAGGAAAGTCGCCGACGGCGTCTTCGCTTTCCAGGGCGTCGATGAATTGATGAGCGCAACCAACCAGGGCGCGATCTCCAACCTCGGCGTCGTCGTCGGCGCCGACGCCGTCGCCGTCATCGACAGCGGCGGCAGCCTGATCGAGGCGAACGCCCTCATCGCCGCGATCGGCAAGATAAGCGCCAAGCCGGTTCGCTACCTGATCAACACCCATATGCACCCCGACCATGTCTTCGGCAACGCGGCGTTCCGGCAGATCGGCGCCACCATCGTCGGCCACCACAATCTGCCGCGTGCCCTCGAGGCGCGCGGCGCCTTCTACCTGCAGAGCTTTCGCGAACAGATCGGCGACGCGCTTATCAAAGGGATCGAGATCATACCGCCGACGATGCTGGTCGACGATCGCCTGCAGCTCGACCTTGGCGGACGCGTGCTCGAATTGCAGGCATGGAAGGCGGCTCACACCGACAACGACCTGACCGTCTTCGATAGCGCGACCCGCACACTGTTTGCCGGCGATCTGGTTTTCATCGGTTCCTTGCCGACGCTCGACGGATCGCTGCTTGGCTGGCTCCGCCAGATGGATGGGCTCGCCGCGATTGGCGCCACGCGCGTCGTGCCGGGTCATGGCCCGGTGCCGGCCGACTGGCCGGCGGCGCTGACGGGAGAGCGCCGCTATTTCGAAATTCTGGCGCGCGATATTCGCAAGGCGATCGCCGACGGGACCCCGCTCCGCGACGCCGTCAAGACCGCCGGCGCAAGCGAACGGGGCAATTGGCATCTGTTCGACGACTACAACGAGCGCAATGCAACGGCCGCCTTTGCCGAACTCGAATGGGAATAGATCACAGCGACAAGCGCTGTGGATCGATTTGCCAAACCCATCGTCAAGGGTCTATGCTCGACATCGGCCTGGGCACCACCTCTCTGACATTGGTGGAGGCATCGAAATGCAGAACCACGCTTACCGGAGCCGGCAGCTCGGCTTGCCGCTCGCAGCCATCTTCGCTGCGATCACCCTGGCCATCGGCGCGCTCTTTGGCGCCTCCGGCGCCGCCAACGCCCAGCAGACAACCGCCTCTTCGGACAGGATCTGGCAGGATCTGAAAGGCGACGTGTTTGGCGATCGGGCAATTCTGGTCGATACCGGCGTCGTCAGGATCGAGGCGCCGAAGCGGGCGCAGGATGCCGCCATCGTGCCCGTCGACATCTATATCGACCCGGCCAAGGCGCCCGCCGGCATCAAATCCGTCACCTTGATCATCGACGTCAATCCAGCGCCGGTGGCGGCGACGTTCGAGATCGGCAAGGACGCCGGCGTGACACATCTGTCGACGCGCGTGCGCGTCGACGACTATTCCTATCTGCGTGCCATAGCAGAGACGCAGAGCGGCGAGCTTCACATGGCCCAGACCTTCGTCAAGGCGTCAGGCGGATGCTCCGCCCCGGCGCTCAAGAACCAGGACGAAGCGATGGCAACGATGGGGCAGATGAAGCTGCGCCAATTCCCGCCGCAAGAGACGATGACAAAGGCGCAGGAATTGCAGCTGATGATCCGCCACCCGAACAATTCGGGCCTGCAGCGCAACCCCTTGACCCAGTATTTCATCCCCGCGCATTTCGTTCAGAAACTGTCGGTCTCGCAGGCAGACCGGCTGATCCTGTCGATGGAAGGGGGGATATCGATTTCGGAAGATCCCAATTTCCGGTTCGATTTCACCGCGCACGGCACTGGACAGATCCAGGTCGAAGCGATCGATACGGACGGCAAGGTATTTCGCAATCAATGGCCGCTGGAGGCTACGGGGCTTTGAAGCCTCGAAACCGTATGCAGCCGCCGTCGGCGGTCTTACACGGCGTCTAAAAGCAGCGCACGTCGGCTTCCGCCTGCGCGCGCTTCAGTCCCGTGCTTGCGGCTTTTGCCGGCGCGCTTTCGCGGAACAGTCCCGAACGCTCCCCTGTCGTCAGGGACATACTCTTGAAGGTCTCGGCCCTTTCATAGTCCTCGAAGGGAAGGATCGAGGCGATGACGTCGATCGAGCAGGAACAGCTCTCCAGCGCCCGACGTGTCTGGCCATTCGTCTGCATGCAGCCGAGCACATAGTCGACAACCGTCACCGTCGGATAATCTGAGGCGGCGCCGGCCGGATTGGCGAAGGCCAGGGCCGACGTGAGCAACAGCGGCAAGCTCGAAAAGCCGACATATCTGATCATGGGGAACCTCCGATTGGCCCGGAACGTGACAGATCGAGCCCAATGGATCGAGACGGATCACCGCACCAGTTGGCCTCCTGTCGCCACGCCCGTCAAGTTCTCATGCAGGCCATATAGTACCAAAGGACAGGGCCGTCCCGGCCGGCAAAAGGCCTCCCCGACAGCACGAACATCGGCTCCGAATCCTGGCGCTGAGCTTGATTTCAGGTCTCCTCCACTATCGCCAGAGGGAGCGACGCGCGCATACTTAAAATCATACGATCCAGCGAATATTCCCAAATAAAAATCAATACATTTTGCCCAAAAAATACGTAAAATTTAACCACTTATATAAATCTCGCTTCATCCACAGTCGATCAATAGCTTTCAGTCCGGATTTTTTCATATCTATTTCTCTATATTGCAGTGCAACATAGATGGAAGTGATTTTTCTTGCCTTCCTTCTGGGGATGACATAGCTTCATCCTGTTTCCGGCTTCAAGGGCGTCACCGTCAATTAGGGAGCGGCGACAGTCTTTCGTAGGCCAGGTGGGATGGGCAGTAACGGTGCCCTCTGCTCATTCGGCTTAGGTCGTGACACGCTGCCGGAAATACTTCCCCCACATGAATCGCTTGGGCAAGCCCTGGTGGGCTCAACGGACGATTCGTCATTGTGCACCCTGGGAGGACTTTGATGCGTGTATTAGCGAAAACTGCCTACCTACTAACGACCGCGGCGCTCATGTCGTTCGGCGCGGTCCACATGACGTCGGCCAATGAAGAACTGATGAAAATGGCCGAGAATCCCAAGGACTGGGTGATGCAGACGGGTGACTACGCCAACACCCGCTTTTCCAAGCTCAACCAGATCACCAAGGACAATGTGAAGAACCTGCAGGTCAAGTGGACCTTCTCCACTGGCGTGCTGCGCGGCCATGAAGGCGGGCCGCTGGTCATCGGCGATGTGATGTATGTCCACGCGCCGTTCCCCAACACCGTCTATGCTCTCGATCTCAAGAATGACGGAAAGATCCTCTGGAAATACGAGCCCAAGCAAGACCCGAATGTTATTGGCATCATGTGCTGCGACACGGTCAACCGTGGCGTTGCCTATGGTGACGGCAAGATCATCCTCAACCAGGCCGACACCACCGTCGTGGCGCTCGATGCCAAGTCCGGCAAAGTCGTCTGGACGGTCAAGAACGGCGATCAGATCGACGGCGGAAAGGGCGAATCCGGCACGTCGGCGCCTGTGGTCGTCAAGGACAGGGTTATCGTCGGCATCTCCGGCGCCGAATATGGTGTTCGCGGCCACCTCTCGGCCTACAATCTTTCGGATGGCAAGCTTGCCTGGCGGGCCTATTCGACGGGACCCGATGCAGAAACCCTGATCGATCCCGAAAAGACCACCCATCTCGGCAAACCGGTCGGCGCGGACTCGGGCACGAACACCTGGGAAGGCGAGCAGTGGAAGACCGGTGGCGGCACGACTTGGGGATGGTACGCCTATGATCCCAAGCTTAACCTGATCTACTACGGCACCGGCAATCCATCGACCTGGAACCCGGTCCAGAGGCCGGGCGACAATCGCTGGTCGATGACGATCATGGCTCGCGATGCGGATACCGGGATGGCCAAGTGGCTTTACCAGATGACCCCGCATGACGAGTGGGATTATGACGGCGTCAACGAGATGATCCTTGTCGACGGCATGGACATCAAGGGCGCCAAGCGCGATGTGCTGGTGCATTTCGACCGCAATGGCTTTGCCTACACGATGGATCGCGCCAATGGCGAGCTTCTCGTCGCCAAGAAATACGATCCGGCGGTGAACTGGGCGACGGAAGTCAACATGGACCCCAGCAGCGACCAGTACGGCCGCCCGCAGGTGGTGGCCAAATATTCGACCCAGCAGAACGGCGAAGACACCAACTCGACGGGCATCTGCCCGGCCGCGCTTGGAACCAAGGACCAGCAGCCGGCGACCTATTCGCCGAAGACCGGTCTGTTCTACGTGCCGACAAACCATGTCTGCATGGACTATGAGCCCTACAAGGTGAGCTACACCGCCGGTCAGCCTTACGTGGGCGCCACCGTGTCGATGTATCCTCCCCCTGGAGCCGACCACATGGGCAACTTCATTGCCTGGGATGCTGCCAAGGGCGAGATCGTCTGGTCCAAGCCCGAGAAATTCTCGGTCTGGTCGGGCGCGCTGGCGACCGAAGGCGACGTGGTCTTCTACGGCACGCTCGAGGGCTACATCAAGGCAGTCGATCATGACGGCAATGAACTCTACAAGTTCAAGACCCCGTCCGGCATCATCGGCAACATCACGGCCTACGAGCATGGCGGCAAGCAATACATCGCCGTTCTGTCCGGCGTCGGTGGATGGGCCGGTATCGGTCTGGCAGGCGGACTGCTTTCGCCCGACAACGCCGCTGCCTGGCATGGCGCCGTCGATCAGGGCCGTGCGCAAGGCGACGAGGCTGCGGTCGTTGGGACTGCTGGTCTGGGCGCGGTCGGTGGCTACGCAGCACTTGCCGACTACACGACGCTGGGCGGCCAGCTCACCGTCTTCGGTCTCCCGGACTGATAAAAACGGGAACGACTGAAACACGGGAACCATAGGCACGCCTCGGTTTTTTGAGAAGACCAAGGCTTGAAAAGCGAGAGCCCGGATCACCGGGAAGCCAGGACCGGGCTCTCAATTTCGCCGCGCACCCACATCGATCCATGCCGCTTCACGACAGCAAAACCGTGTGCAGGCGAAATCAAGAAATCAAGGAAGTAGCTGAATGTCCGTTCGCATTGTAATTTCCGCTCTCGCCCTGGCGCTGCCTCTGGCAAGTTCAAGCCTCGCGCATGCCCAGGACAGCGCTGAAAAAGCCAAGGCAGTGACGGAAGAAGGCGGCAAGCATTTCGACGCGGAGGGAAATCCGACCTTCAAGATCGAAAACGGAGCCGTCGACTGGTACACGTTCAGCGGTTACCGCCGCTATCACTCCGATTGCCATGTCTGTCACGGACCGGACGGCACCGGTTCGAGCTATGCGCCGGCCCTGCTCAACAGCCTGAAAACAATGGATTACGCCACCTTCATCTCGATCGTCGCCGAGGGCCGCAAGAATGTCGGCGGCGGCAAGGAAAATGTCATGCCTGCCTTTGGCGACAACAAGAACGTCTATTGCTACATGGATGATCTCTACGTCTATCTGCGTGCCCGTGCTGACGGTGCGGCGCCGCGCGGCAGGCCGCCGAAGAAAGCAGACAAGCCACAGGCAGCGAAGGATGCCGAAGCATCCTGTATGGGTGGATGATATGATTGGCCGTGACGCGTTGAAGCTGTGTTTTGTCCTGCCGATGCTCGGCGCACTCGCCTTGCTGCTTGCGAACGCCCAGGCGCAGGACGCCGGCCTTGGTGCCGCGGGCGAACTGGTCGACCCAGAAATTCTGCGCGTCTGCGCCGATCCTTCGAACATGCCGTTCACCGACGAGAGCGGCGAAGGCTTCGAAAACCGGCTGGCCGACCTGGTCGCCGCGAAAACCGGCCGAAAGTCCGTCGCCTATACATGGTTTCCTCTTGTCGCCGGCTTTGTGCGCAACACGCTGGCGGCCAACCGATGCGACATCATCATGGGCTATGCCCAGGGCGATGAACTGGTGCAGAACACCAACGCTTACTATCGCTCGTCCTATGTGTTGGTGCACCCGAAGGGCAACGGCATGGAAGGCGTCGAGACCATCGAGGATCCGAAACTCACTGGCAAGAGGATCGGCGTCGTCGAAAGCACACCGCCGACTGCCAACATGGCCGCCAACAAGCTCATGCGAACGGCAAAGATCTATCCGCTGGCGGTGGATACCCGCCTCACCCCCTCCATGGGGGGAGTCATGATCAAGGACATGCTCGCCGGCAAGATCGATGCGGCGGTCATGTGGGGACCGATGGCAGGCTACTACGCCAAGCAACTCGGCGCCGATCTCACGATCGTTCCGCTGGTGAAGGAAAAGACCGGCTCGCGCATGTCATACCGCATCACCATGGGCGTGCGTCCATCCGACCAGGAATGGAAGCGGACGCTCAACCGGGTGATCAGGGAAAACCAGGCGGAGATCACCAGGATCCTGCTGGACTACGATGTGCCGCTGATCGACGAACACGATAATCCGATCACGCAATGACGAGAAACGCATGAAGGGAAAGGAGACGATTTTGCTGGTCGCTGCGGGCCTTCTCGGTCTGACCGAACCGATGTGGGCTGGCGATATCGCCGAGCCCGGCGGCTACCGGATGGACGACTATCGGGCGCCGGTGCCGCAGACGCTGCAGGGCGCGAAGGTCGTGACGACGGCGGAGGCGGAGGCGCTGTGGCGGGAGAAGAAGGCGGTGTTCTTCGACGTCATGCCGAACACGCCGAAGCCGGCCAATTTGCCGGCGGGAACGATTTGGAGAGCCAAGATCAGAAAGGACATCCCAGGCAGCACCTGGCTGGCCAATGTCGGTTACGGTGCTATCTCCGAGGAGACCGCCAACTATTTTCGCCAAGGCCTCGCGGCCGAAGCCGGTCCCGACAAGTCGCGTGCCATTCTGTTCTACTGCATGACGAATTGCTGGATGTCGTGGAACGCCGCAAAACGGGCTATCGAATGGGGCTACAGTTCGGTGTTCTGGTATCCGCCCGGCGCCGATGGATGGGAACGTGCCAACCTTCCGCTGGAGGAAAGGAAGCCTTATGTGATTAGCAATTGAGCATGCGCATTGTTATTTTCTTGTTTTTCGACTTTTCAGAACCTGCCGTTTCATTTGTCCATTTTGAGAGCTGATGGACGGACCATTGCAATGGTGCCCAGCAATGGTTGACTGAGAAAAGGATCGGCCCCTTCGGGCTGGTAGAAGAGGAGATATGCCATGAAGAAGAGCTGGACAAAACCGACCATGTGCCAAGTTGCTGCGGGCTTCGAGATTTCGCGGTATCTGCCTGCTGAAATTACTCCCAAGAAGTAGGCCGCAGAGGTGCGTGTCCCCGGCAACGGGGATACGCACTGCCATCTCGCGCGAGGTCTTGGTGAAAGGCTTTGATGCGTTCAATGCGGGCGCGAAGCCATTCGCGGTCGAAAATTTGCTGTTGGTTGATTTGCTGTTGGTTGAACAGGCCGCAGAGCGGGCATTGCAATGCGCTTGAAGATCATCGGCTCGGCGGCAGGCGGCGGCTTCCCGCAGTGGAATTGCAACTATCGCCTGAGCCGCGCGGCTCGCACCGGGATGGCTGGCGTGCATTCGCGAACCCAATCAAGCATCGCCGCCTCAGTGGATGGGGCCGGCTGGGTTCTCTTCAACGCCTCGCCCGATATCCGCCAGCAGATTGCGCAAACGCCTGAATTGCAGCCGGCGCAGGATGCGCCGTTGCGTTCGACGCCCATCCGCGCGGTGGTGCTGACCAATGCCGATGTCGATCATGTCGCCGGCCTGCTCAGCCTGCGTGAGCGGCAGCCCTTCGCCATCTACGCAACGACACAGGTGCTGGCGACGCTGGAAGCGAACTCGATCTTCAATGTCCTCGATCCAGCGCTCGTGCCGCGACGCATCTTGCCGCCGGCCGAAGAACTGGCGATATGCGACGCAGACGGCCACGACACCGGCGTGACTGTCGAGAGTTTTCCCGTGCCCGGCAAGGTAGCCCTCTATCTCGAGGAAAGAAGCCGGCCGGAAGCCAATTTCAGTTCCGACGCCGGCGACACGATCGGCGTCCGTATCGGCGGTGCCGGCAGTCACGGCTCCGTCTTCTACATCCCAGGCTGCGCGCGCATCGATGCAGCCCTGCGCACGCGCCTGGCCGATGCCGCCTGCGTCCTGTTCGATGGCACGGTCTACACCGACGACGAGATGATTGCCGCCGGCGTCGGCCAAAAGACCGGTGCGCGCATGGGGCATCTGGCCATGTCGGGAGACGAGGGGTCGATCGCCGGCCTGGCCGATGTGGGGATCGGCCGCCGTGTCTTCGTCCACATCAACAACACGAATCCGGTTCTGGACGAGAATTCGGCCGAGCACGCAGCGGTCAAAGCGGCTGGCTGGGAAGTCGCCCGCGATGGGATGGAGATGGAATTTTGAGTGATTTCCACGACGCGGCCAGGAACGGCCTGTCCTCCAGCGAGCTCGAAGCCGTGCTGCGGCAGGTCGGCGCCGAGCGCTATCACAACCGCCATCCTTTCCACCACAGGATGACCAGCGGTGCGCTGTCGAGGACCGAGATGCAGGCCTGGGCGCTGAACCGCTATTGCTACCAGGCCGTCATCCCGCGCAAGGACGCCATGATCCTCGCACATGCGCAGGACCCGGCGTTTCGCGCCGCCTGGCGCAAACGCATCGAGGACCATGACGGCGAGGACGGCTGGAGCGGCGGCATCGCGCGCTGGCTGCATCTGGCGACCTCGCTCGGCCTCGATGCCGATGACGTGAAGAGCGAAAGGCTGGCGCTGCCGGCGACACGTTTCGCGGTCGGCGCCTACCTCGCCTTTTGCACGAACCGGACGCTGTTCGAGGCGGTCGCCTCGTCGCTGACCGAGATGTTCTCGCCGCTCATCATCGGCGAACGGGTTCCGGCGATGCTGGCCAAATACGATTACATCACCGAGGATACGCTGGCCTATTTCAGCCGACGGCCCGAACAGGCCTCGCGCGACGCCGACTTCGCCCTCGCCTACGTGCTCGGCCATGCCGACACGGCGGAACGCCAGCAGCAGGCGATCGATGCGCTGGTGTTCAAATGCGATATACTGTGGGCCATGCTCGACGCGCTTCAACACGCCTATGGCCAGCCGGGAAACATCCCTCCCGGCGCCTTCCGTCCGGAGCCAGTCCGATGATGGCGCTGCGCGAAAGAGCTTTGGTTTCACCGCGATCGGTGCCGTCGCTGCCGAAGCACGTGCGCATACAGTACGATCCCGTGCGGCAGGCATTCGCCGTGCTTTCGCCGGAAAAGGTGTTTTGGCCGAACGACATCAGCCTCGATATATTGCGCCGCTGCGATGGACGGTCCACGGTCGGCCACATCATCGCCGAGCTTGCCGCGGATTATGACGCCGAACAGGAGGCCGTGGCGGCCGACGTCGTCGCCTTCCTGCAAGAATGGTCGGACAAGCTGCTGGTAAAACTATGAGCGAGCCCCTTCTCCCTCCGATCGGCATGCTGGCGGAACTGACGCATCGCTGCCCGCTGCAATGCCCGTATTGCTCCAATCCGCTCGAATTGCTGAAGGCCAATCGCGAACTCGATACGCAGACCTGGCTCGACTTGTTCTCGCAGGCCGCCGATCTCGGCGTTCTCCAGGTGCATCTGTCGGGCGGTGAACCGACGCTGCGCCGCGACCTCGAGCAATTGATCGCCGGGCTTTCGGCACGCGGCGTCTACACCAACCTGATCACCGCCGGCGTCGGCATTGCCGAAGGCCGCATCGAGGCGTTTGCCGAAGCCGGGCTCGACCATCTGCAGCTGAGCTTTCAAGGCGCACGGCCGGCGACCACCGACCGCATCGGCAATCACAAAGGCGGCCACGAAAAGAAGCTGGAGACGGCACGCCGCGCGCGCGCTGCCGGCCTGCCGCTTACCATCAACGCGCCGATCCATCGCCACAACATCGAGGAAGTGCCGGAATTCATCGACCTGGCGCTTTCTCTGGGCGCGGAGCGGCTCGAGATCGCCAACGTGCAGTATGCCGGCTGGGCGCTGACCAATCGCGATCAACTGATGCCCGAGCGCGCTGCGGTCGACCGTCAGGCGGAGATCGTCGCGGCGGCGCGCGAACGGCTCACCGGCATCATGAACATCGATTTCGTCACGCCGGATTATTTCGCCATCTATCCCAAGCCGTGCATGGGCGGCTGGGCGCGCGACGCCTTCATGGTGGCCCCGGACGGCACCGTGCTGCCATGCCATGCCGCACAGACCATCCCGTCGCTCAGTTTTGAGCGCTTCGGCCCGCGCAGCCTGGCCGAAATCTGGACCGATTCGCCGGCATTCAACGCCTTTCGCGGCACCGACTGGATGCAGCAGCCCTGTCGCAGCTGCGAACGGCGTGAGATCGACTGGGGCGGTTGCCGCTGCCAGGCGATGGCGATTGCCGGCGACGCCGCCGCGACGGACCCGGCTTGCGCGAAATCGCCGATCCATGCGCGCATGGCCATGCTGATCGACGAAGCCCAGCGTGCTGCGGCAATTCCTTCGAACGACGAACAATTCGTCTATCGGCGGATCGGCGTCGTCACCGAGCCCGCCTGATCTCTTCCCCGGTCTCGCGCTCGCGCACCGCGTCGGCGAATGCCAGTGCGTCGCGATTGACCGCAATGTTGTGCACGCGAAAGATCGCAGCGCCCTTCAGCCGCAGGATGACGCTTGTTGCCGCTGTGCCGACGTCTCGCCCCTCGTCACTTCCGCCGACCAGGTGACGGGCAAGGCGCTTGCGTGACGTGCCGACGAGCAATGGAAAACCGAGCGCGCGCAATTCACCGAAGCGAGCCATGAGCTCGAGGTTTTCCTCGCCGTCCTTGGCGAAAGCGAAGCCGGGGTCGAGCACAATCCGCTCGTCCGGGATGCCGGCGTCGCGCGCGATCTCCAGCGATCTGTTCAGGAACAGGAACTGGTCGGCGATCACATCCGCCAGTTTTTCGCGGCCGCGCCCGGTGTGCATGATGACCAGGCCGGCGCCGGTTTCCGCCGCAACCTGCGCGATGTCGGGTTCGCGCTGCAGGCCATGCACGTCGTTGACGATATGCGCGCCCGCGGCGACCGCCAGCCGCGCCGTCTCGGCCCTGTAGGTGTCGACCGAAACCAGGCTGCCGCCGTCGGACGACAGCGCCTCGATGACCGGCAGGATGCGCGCTTGTTCCTCGCGCGCCGAAACGGCGCCGGCGCCGGGCCGGGTGGATTCGCCGCCGACATCGATGATCGCCGCGCCCTCGCCGATCATGCGCCGCGCCTGCTGCAGCGCCCGCTCCGGCCGGTGGAATTCTCCGCCGTCGGAAAAACTGTCCGGCGTGACGTTCAAAATCCCCATCAGCAACGATTGCGCGCCAAGATCGAGATGCCGTCCATGAGCAAGCTGCCAGCGCCTCATGCATCAACCTTTTTTCATATCAGATGCCATTCGCGACAAGATTGTCACTCACACGAACCCGGTTTCCCCATCTACCTATGCTCGCGAAACAAAAGGAGCGTAGCAATGACCAAGGAAACGATCAGCTTTACTTATACGACCTATATTGCCTCGACACCGGGAAAGGTGTTCGAGGCGATAACCAAACCGGACCTCGCACGGCGCTACTGGGGCCACGAGAACGTCTCCGACTGGAAGCCCGGCTCGAGCTGGCAGCACATCCGCGCTAATGACGAACGGACCGTCGAGCTCGTCGGCAAGGTCGTCGAGGTGTCGCCGCCGACCCGTCTCGTCATCACCTGGGCAAACGCTTCGCAGGCGTCCGATCCGGCGAGCTACAGCCGGGTGACCTTCGAGCTCGAGGAATACGAGGCCATGGTCCGGCTGACCGTCAGCCATGACGACCTCGAAGCCGGCAGCGGCATGGCGAACGGCATCAAGAAGGGTTGGCCGATCGTCCTCTCCAGCCTGAAATCCTTCCTCGAAACGGGTCAGGCGATCGATGTCTTCGCCAGGCCGCGCGCGTCCGAACTGGCGGCCTGACCCAGAACAAAGGACCGAGCAGATGAGCACTCTCTACACCGGCGGATGCGCGTGCGGCGCGGTCCGCTACGAGGCAAAGGCAGCCCCGATCTTCGAAAACCACTGCCAATGCCGCGATTGCCAGAAAAGAAGCGGCACCGGTCATGGATCCTATCTGACGTTTGCGTCGCGAGCGGACGTGGCCATCACCGGCACGACGACGGACTGGCGTGTCGCGGCGGACAACGGAAATGTCAAAATCCATTGCTTCTGCCAGGTCTGCGGAACCCCGGTTTACCTGACGTACACCGCCATGCCGGACCCGATCACGGTCCATGCCGCAAGCCTCGACGATCCGAGCCGGTTCAATCCGACCGTTGTCACCTACGGCAGCCGGGCTCTCCCCTGGGACAAGATCGATACCGCGCTGAAGACCTTCGAGAAGATGCCGCCGGGCTAACCGGCCGGCGGCAGGGCGGTCGCGCACAATCTTCAGGAGGCGGATCTGCGCCCACCGCAGGCGCGGATCGGCTGGTGGGCTAGGCAGAAAGGAAAATAGTGCATTGTCACCGTAATTCGCGGTTGGGCCCATGGCACTCGCCGCTCAGCGATTGCCGTACTCGTCGTGGCGGCGCCACCACGCCTGGGGGAACTCGAGGCCGTTCTCGTTCCTTTCCCACGGAGCCAGGTCGAGGAAACGGTAGACCCCCATAAACGCCTCGGTGCCACGGGCGTAGGTCGAGTAGGTGTGGTAGACGGCACCGTCCTGGAGCGCGAAGACGCTCATTCCCTCCTTCTGCGGCTCGGCCCTGTCGACATGCTGATAGTTGTAGTCGGCGCCGTCTCTCTGCTGCTCTTCGGTGAAGGCGGCGCCGAGGTCGTATTTGAAATCGCTCCCGAGCGACGAAACCCACGGGAAGCGCCAGCCCATTTGCTGCTTGTAGTCCTGGATCTCCTGCAACGGGGCGATCGATTCGCAAACGAGAGTGATGTCGCGGCCGTTCAGGTGGGGGATGACGCAGTCGAAGTGATCGGCGATCAACGAGCATCCGGTGCATCCTTGGCGCTCATCGGTGAGCCGGTATCCGTAGCCGAACATGAAATGATAGACGAAGAGTTGCGAGCGCCCCTGGAAGAGGTCGGCGAGCGAGGCGCTGCCCTCCTCGGTCTCCAACAGATACTCCTTGTCGATCCGAACCCACGGCAGTTCCTGTCGCTGTCGCGCCAGCTCGTCGCTCTGCCGCATAAGCCGTTTCTCCGACTTGAGCAGTGCGAGCCGCGCTCCGAGCCATTCCTCGCGTGTTCCGGTCTTGTGTTTCGTCATCGCTGCTGTCTCCTTCCTCGGGGTTTCCTTTCCGTTGCTCGAAACAACTTGTTGCCTCAGGAGATAAACTTAACGCTGGAGGCGAAACATGGTAGCCAGATGTGGGGCGGGTTCCGATGGACTGCCTGATCACGGACTCCTGCCCGCTTGTACGGCACCCGTTGAGAGCGCGGGCGCCTCGTCGAACCACCTGCGTCACTCGGAGGGCAGCATGAAATCGCCGACAGTGAGAGTTATGGCCGCGGCCGATGAAGATCCGGCGATCGGAACAATCGTGCTGGCGTTTGCAGCGGATCCCATGGCGCGATGGACCTGGCCGCATGCACACCAGTACCTTGCGGCCATGCCGCGACTGGTTCGCGCGTTCGGGGCAAGGGCATTCTCAAACGGAAGCGGCTTTTGCACCGATGGCTACGTCGGGACGGCGCTGTGGCTGTCGCCCGGCGTGCATCCCGACGAGGAAGGGCTTGGTGCGCTTGTCGAGAGCACGGTTGCGCCCTCCCTTGCCCCTGAAGTCGCCGCTATATTCGAGCAGATGGCCAAGTACCACCCGACCGAACCGCATTGGTACTTGCCCGCGATCGGCGTCGACCCGGCGCATCAGGGCGAAGGTCACGGCGACGCCTTGATGGCGTACGCGCTTGCGCAGTGCGATCGCGATCACGCGCCCGCCTATCTGGAATCCTCGAACCCGCGCAACATTCCGTTCTACCAGCGCCACGGCTTCGAACCGCTCGGCGCGATCCAGATCGGTTCATCGCCAACGCTCGTCCCGATGCTGCGGCGACCGCGTTAAGCCAGGCAGGGCAGACGAGCGAAGCGTCATGCCGCCGTCGCGTGGAATCGGCGCAACGTCGTCAGCCCCTCTCGGCTCAGTCGGTGAACACAACGGGTGTAAGCGGTTTCCGGCTGATCGACAGCGAGAAAATATCCGGCCGGGAATAGTGCCCGGCGACGTCGAGCGACCGCCGGGCGCGGCCGACCGCCTCCCGATCAATCTCGGCGAACAGGATTCCCTTGTCGCGGTTCAGCGGTCCGGCCGCGATTGCGCCGCCCGGCTTCACGACGACGGCGTCGCCGTCGTTGATCCACTCTTCGGCCTTGAACAGTCGGTCGCGTTCGGGAAAGTCTGCCGGCAGATCGCTGCCCTGCATTGCCGTCGCCGTGCCGATGACCCAGCATCCGCCCTCGCGGGCGATGTGGCGCAATGTGGCGAGGCAGAGTTCACCATTGTCCCACGTCGGATTGACGAGAATGTCGATGTTCTGGGCGTAGAGAGCGTAGCGCGCAAGCGGCATATAGCTTTCCCAGCAGATCAGGCACCCCAGGCGGCCAACCGGCGTGTCGACAACTCTGAGGCCGCTCGCGTCGCCCGTTCCCCAGACCATGCGCTCGGGGTTGGTCGGCATCAACTTGCGATGTCGGTTTTGGAGCGTGCCATCCGGTCCAATCACGACCACGGTGTTGAACAGCGTCGTGCCCGAGAATCGACTATCGATCTCGTTCAGGCCGACGACAATCGTCACCGCACGCTGGCTGGCGGCCTGCTGCAGAGGCTCAAGATCACCTCGCTCGATGTCGACGGCGTTGCTGCGCAGCCTGGCGTGAAGCTCGCTTGACAACGCCATGTCCGTGCCGGGCTTCAGCCGCCAGACCCACGTCGGATATCCGGGTATCCAAGCTTCAGGGAAGATCACCAGGGTGGCGCCGGCATCGGCGGCTTCGTCGATCGCCTCGAGGGCTCTGGCGACGGTCGCCTCGCGATCGAGAAAGACCGGCGGTTTCTGAACGACGGCAATTTTTGCTTGCATGGCGGTTTCTCTACTCCCGATGCATGTTCCCACTACACTTCAGCTGCAATGGTTTTCTTGTGAGCAGTCCTGTCGGTGTCGGTGTGCCGTAACACGAAGACATAGCCGCCGGCTTTCAGCGACGGCAGCAGCTTCTGCAATCGCCAATGCGATGGCGGGTGCGAATGATCTCATGTTCAGTCCCCCCAGCCTTCACACCCCAGTCGGATATCCCGGTATCCATGCTTAGGAAAAGACGACCGTGTGGCGCCACATCAGCGGCTTCGATCGCTTTGTTGATGGTGGCTTCGCGGTTGGCGGCGGCGGCAGCCCGCCGTTGGTCGAGGGTCGTCTCCTTGTGTTGTGCAGGATCGAATGGTTTCGTCGCCGTTGTCGTTGTCATCGGCTGGCTCCTCAAGGCTGTTTCGCAAGACCGGGTTCACGGCTAAACTTGCCGACAATCGTGGGAGCGCCCGTGGAAACCGGCGTCGAATTATCTCGAGGCAGCGCAGGCAGGCCAGGAATGCAACGTCCCATCCCGCTCCGGGTACGTCTGCTCGGCGAGCTCCAGCTTGTCGGCGCCGACGGGAAGGCCCTTGCTTTACCCGCCTCCCGCAAAACGCGCGCGCTTCTTGGCTATCTTATTGCCACCCGTCAGGTGCACCGGCGTGAACGGCTCTGCGATCTGTTCTGGGACGGACCGGACGATCCGCGCGCCGAGTTGCGCTGGAGCCTCAGCAAGATCCGCGCGCTGCTCGGCGACGGCAGCAGAGCTCGGCTCGTGGCGGATCGTGAGCGGGTCGACATCGAGCTTGGCGATGCGCTGGTCGACCATGCGGTCGTGCGCTCGCTTGCCGCAAGCAACGTCGCCACCGCGACCACCGAGGTGCTGACCGAGGCTGTGGCGCTGTTTGGAGGCGAGTTCCTCGACGGGCTCGATCTGCCGCTCTGTTACCGCTACCAGGAATGGTGCATAGCGGAGCGGGAGGCGATGAGCCAGCTCCGGTTCAGGGTTCTCGCCGCGCTTATCGCGCGACTGGAAGACGTCCCGACGGATGCCCTGCCCTATGCCTACGCATTTGTTGCGGCCGACCCGCTATCCGAAGCCGGTCATGCTGCGGTGGTCCGGCTGCTTGGGAAGTTGGGCCGGACCAACGACGCGCTCGTTCATTACGAGCGGGCGCGCCGCATATTCGAAGCCGAGCTTGGCGCGCCGCCAGGCGAAGACCTGAAGGCGGCGAGGCAGGCGCTGCGACCGAGCCCAATCGCAGGTGCCCGAGCCGCACCTTCCGGTGCAGCCAGGGGACCCCTTGATGACGCCCTGCGGCCTGCGGCTTCCGGGCCCATGGTTGGGCGCGACGCCGAGCGCACAACCATCGATCGCCTCGTCGGGATCGCAGCCGACAGCGGCCAGGATGTCATCCTTGTGACTGGAGAGCCCGGCGTCGGCAAGAGCCACATGCTAGGCTATTTCAGCGAACGGGTGGCCGCTGCCGGCGGGCGCGCCTTCAGCGCGCGCGCATTCGAAGCCGAGACGGCACGATCCTATGGCATCTGGATCGATCTCCTGCGCTCGGTCCAGCGGCAGCGACCGCGCCATGGATTGCCTTCGGTTCTCGGCCCGCTGCTCCCCGAGCTTGGAGGCGGCGAAGGCGGGGTCGGGGATCGCACTCAGCTGTTCGACGCCATTGTCGACGTGTTTTACGGGCTCGCCGCCGACGAGCCGGTGGGTATTGCCCTCGACGACGTCCAGTGGCTCGACGATGCGTCCGCGTCGCTGCTTCACTATGTTGCTCGCCGGACGGAGGCAGCCCCCGGTCTGGTCATCGCCTGCGCAGCACGTTCTGGAGAAGTCGAAGACAACATTGCAGTATCGCGGGTGCTGCGCTCACTCGTCCGCGATGGCCGACTGACGGAGATCGAACTCGATACGTTGAGCGCCGAGCACACGGCAGAGCTGGTCCGGCGGCTCGACCCGGCTCTCGACGCCGCTCAAATCGTCGCCGCGAGCGATGGCAATCCGCTGTTTGCGCTTGAACTTGCCCGCGCTCACCTGCGCGGGGATGCCGGCCCCGGCCGTACCGTGAAAGCCCTGATAGAAGGACAACTGGCTGGGCTGACCGACCAGGTGCGCGAAACCCTGGTCTGGGCTGCGGCGCATGGCCGCACCTTCACGCCGCAGGATCTTGCGCGCTTGGGGCCGTTTGATGCTGCCGGGCTGCTGACGGCACTGGGGGAGCTTGAGCGGCGCGGGCTGGTGCGGCCGGCAGGCGGCGACGCCTATGACTTCACCCACGACCTCGTCCGGCAAGTCACCTACCGCAGCTTGTCCCATCCCAGGCGCAAGCTGTTGCATCGACATATCGCGCGCGCGCTTCGACCGGCGGCGGAGCGCGGCGGTGATGCTGCGGCCGATCTCGTTCATCACGCCGTGCTCGCCGAGGATGACGAGATGGCAACACGAGCTTGCATCGTCGCCGGCGAGCGGGCCCTTCGGCTCTTCGCCAATGCCGAGGCCGCCGGCCTGGCCGAGCGAGGGCTGCGGCATGTCGCGCGGCTGCCGGAAGCGCCGGAGAAGCTGGTTTCCCGGATTGCGCTGCTCAAGATCCGCGTTCTTGCCGCGACTGGTCCCGGATTGCGATCACTTCCGCCCATTGAAGACGAGATCGCCGACGCGACCACCGCAGCGGAGGAACAAGGGCTGCAGGCTGCCGCGGCGACAGGGCACTATCTGCTTTCCATTCTCCATCAGCAGGCCGGACAAATAGAGCAGGCCGAGGCCAGCACGCTTCGTGCGGCCGAGATAGGGCGCAACGCTGACCGCAAGATCCAGGCGCATCAGCTCGCCAACACGGCTCGCTGCCTGCTTGAGCTGGAGACAGAAATCGCGCGCGCGCGCGAATTGATCGCGGAGGCCGGCGATATCGCGCAGTCGCTTGGTACAGAGTTGTGCGAACTGCATTGGGCCAGCGGGCTGCTGGAGCGATGGGACGGGCGGCAGGATCAAGCCGCCGTGCATCTTGCGCGCTCTCTTGCCCTGGCGCGCCGAAGCGAAGACCGCTGGCGCGAGTACAAATGCCTGACCTGGCTGGCGACGCTTCATTTCGAAATGGCACGATATGCCGACATGCACGCCCGCTGTGATGAGCTACGGTCGGTTGCCGCACGGATTGGGGAGGAGACGCCTTTCGTCGATGCCCTGCAGGCGCTTGCTGCCGTCATGACGGCGGATGATGCAGCCGACGAGGCGCTGGAGAGCGCCTTGGCGCGGCTTCGTGCCGCCGACGACAAGTCTTACCTGGCTTACGCTCTCAACAGCGCCGCGAGTTTTTACTGTCGTGCCGGCCGAATGGAGCAAGTCCGGCTCCACGCCAGCGAGGCACTGGCAGTCGCCTCCAAGATCCGCCGGCGCTGCGAGATCGCCATTGCCAAGGCCCTGCTCAGCGCGGCCGCCAACCGTTCTTCGGCAGCGGAAATCGACGACGATTGCCGGGCGTCGATCGAGCTTGAGGATTTCAGCGCGAGGGCGCGAGCAGTTTTGCGCCATCCTGCCGAACCGGCGCGCAGCGTTCCAACGGCGGCACCCACGCCGGGCCCTCAAACTTGAACGAGCCATCGAACAGGAGAGCACCATGCCTCGCATAATCGTCGAGCGGACGTTTGAAGCCCCGTTCACCCAGCAAGAACTCGACGCGGTGGAGGCGCGGATGGCGCCGTGCCTCGACCTCTACGATGTCCGCTGGATCCGTAGTTACTGGTCATCCGACCGGCTGCGCATGATCTGCGAATACGAAGCCGCTGACATCGCCAGCGTTCGAAACGTCCAGCACGAGGCTGAAGCCAGGTTTGAGCGGGCCTGGGCTGCCGATGTGCTGGGCGAGCCGTGAGGCCCACTCGTCAGGCTATTGCGGGTGAAAGTTGCAAGCCGTGTGTCGAAACCGACTCCATCGAGAAAGAAGTCGATCCGATCCAGCCCTCCCAGTCCCCTTCCAGCCGGACCAGATTCCGGGGCGGTTTTTTCCATCCATGATGTGGCTCCGCCCTCACCTGCCGCCGAAGCCGCAACGCTTGAAGGATCGACGAGGACATTGCCAAGGCGCAACAGGTCCGACAGCGCGGCGCGAAGTTGCGGCCCAGGAATTACGATCCTGACGCCAGACCAAGCGTTTGGCGCGCCTCGTTGACGGTGGCCACGCGCCGGCCAAACTTCTCGACTGAGGCCGCCGCGCGTTCGACAAGCTCGGCGTTGCTGCGCGCCAGGCGCTCCCTGGTGATCCTGATGTTATCCTCAAGTCCGGTGCGCACTGCGTCTGCTCCGCGCGCCAACGCCCATTGCATTACGATCGTCTGGTTGCGGCCTATTCCGGCCGCTGTCCAGGTGGACTGTGGAAACAGGAGTTTCGCTTCCCCGAGGAGCACATCGAGCAATCTCTCCTCCGCAGGCAGTGCGTTTTGCACGCCCATGACAAACTGGATGTGCGGGCGCTCACCCAAAAGTCCCGCGTCGGCCAGCCGCCTGGCAGTGTGAAGGTGCGAGAGGTCGAAGATCTCGATCTCGGGCAGCACGCCATTTGCCTTCATCGCGGTTGCGAGATCACCGATCAGGGCGGGATGGTTCTCGTAGACGATGGATGGGAAGTTGACCGAACCGGTCGAGAGCGAGGCCATGTCCGGCTTCAGATAAAGTGCCGAGCCACGCGCGGCAGGATCACGACCGCGCCCGCCGGTCGAAAACTGGACGATCATACCGGGGCAGTGCCTACGCACCCCCGCCTGAACGGCAGCGAAGCGCGTTGGTTCAGACGATGAACTCTGATCGTCATTGCGCACGTGGATGTGCACCAGCGACGCACCTGCTTCAAAGGCTTCCTGGGTCGACTCGATCTGTTCGGCCACGCTGATCGGCACCGCAGGATTGTCTTCCTTGCGCGGCAGCGAGCCGGTGATCGCAACAGCGATGATACAGGGTTCAGGCATGGCGACAAACTATCCGTCTATCTGGTCCATGAGCCAGCGGATCGCGAGCGGATAGCCCGCGGCGCCGAGCCCCGCGATCACGCCGGTGGCGACCTTCGATACCAGCGACCGATGATAGATCTCCTCGCGGCGATGGATGTTCGAGATATGCAGTTCGACGATCGGTCCCGGAAACATTTTGAGCGCATCGAGCACCGGGATCGAAACAAAACTCAAACCCGCGGGATTGATCAGAATGCCCGCGCCTTCGTCGATCGCCTCATGCACCCAGTTGATGATTTCGCCCTCGATGTTCGACTGGTGAAAACGGATCGGATGGTCGCCGGCGGCGTCACGGCACATCCGCTCGATTTCTGCGAGTGTCGTCCGCCCATAGATCTCCGGCTCGCGCATGCCGAGCCGGTTGAGATTGGGGCCGTTGAGAACGAAGATTGGCTTGGTCATGGTCCTATCCTTGATAGCCCAGCAGGCGCGGCAGCCACAGCACCAGCGATGGGAAGAAGGTGATCAGCATCAGGGCGGCAATCATGGCGTAGAGAAACGGCATTACATCGTGCACCAGGTCGCGCAGCGGCACCTCTGCGATGCGGGTCATGATGAACAGCAGCAACCCATAGGGCGGGGTGACGAGCCCGAGCATGATGTTGACGACGACCATTACGCCGAAATGCACCATGTCGACACCGAGCGCCTGCGCCGTCGGAATCAGCACCGGCACGATTACCAGCAGGATAGTGGTGCCCTCCAGCACGCAGCCCAGGAGCAGCAGCAGGATGTTGACCAGGATCAGGAAACCCATCGGCGAAAGATCCCAGGACTTCAGGATCACCGACAGGGACTGCGGAATGTTCTCGACCGTGACAACGTAGTTGAACACCAGGGCGCCGGCGATGAGCATGCCGATCGAGGCCGTGGTGCGGGCGCTGTTGAGAAGCGCATGGTAGAGCTGGCCCGGCGTCACGCTGCGATAGATCGCGACCGAGATGAGCAGCGCGTAGCCGGCGGCGACCGCCGCGGCCTCGGTCGGGGTCATCACGCCGCCCCTTATGCCGACCAGCAGAACGACCGGCAGCATCAGCGCCGGAAATGCGCGCAAGGTGATCCCCGGCAATTCCCTGAGCGGCACCGGCTTCTCGACCGGAAAGTTCTTCCGGCGCGCGTCGATGGCGACGATGATCATCTGCGACAGGGCGAGAAGAAGGCCCGGCACGATACCGGCGATGAAGAGGTAGCCGATCGATGCATCCGAGATCAGCGCGTAGATGACCAGCGGAATCGACGGAGGAATGATCGGGCCGATGACGGAGGTGACGGCTGTCAGCGCAGCGGCATAGCTCGCCGGGTACTTGCCATCCCTGGTCATGAGTTGCTGCATCATCTTGCCGGTGCCCGCGGCGTCGGCGATGGCCGAGCCGGACATGCCGGCGAAGATGATCGACTGCAGCACGTTGACTTGCGCCAGGCCGCCGCGGAAACGGCCGACAACGGCGTTGCAGAATTGCAGCAGCCGGTCGGTCATGGTCCCGGCGTTCATCAACTCCGCGGCGAGAATGAACATCGGTACGGCAAGCAGTATATAGCTTGTGTAGAGCCCGTTGAGGAGCTGCTCGGCCGAGGTGCCCATGTCGAGCCCTGCAAGCCAGAGATAGAGGATCGACCCGGCGATCATCGAGTGACCGATCGGCAGGCCAAGCAGGGCCAGCGCTGTGATCGCAACGACTGACAGCGAAAAGGGGCTCGCGAGATTCATACGCCGGAACTCGCTTTCGTGGGGTCAAATTCCGCCGGTGCTTCGCCGCGCAGAGCACGCCACGCCAGCCACAGGTAACGGGCGATCACGGCGACCACGAAGACGAGATAGATCGAGAACAGCCAGTCGAAGCGTATCTTGAGGTAGGCGGTGCTCTCGACCTTCATGAAGGTCACGTAGCTGAAGACGGCCGGAAAGGACCAGCCATAGAGCGCGACGAGAGCGATTGCGAAGGCAAGCGTCATTACCCGCCTGATGTCCGGACCGACTGTGGCGTAGAGGAGATCAAAACGGATTTCCTCTTCTTCACGAACGACGAACGCTGCGCCGAACAGCACAACCCAGATCCAGAGTACGACGGTGAGCTCGTTGCTCCAGCCGGTCGGCCAGTTGAGAAGGTAGCGAAAAGCAACCTGCAGCAGAAACGCGGCGAACATGGCGCCGATTGCGATGGCGATGGCGTTCTCGGCGCGCCGGTAGAGCCAGCCGCCGACCTTTCTCAATCCCGGGTTCATGATGCCTCCCTGACGGGCGTCTGGCCAAACCGGCCAGCCGGTCGCAAGCGGACCGGCCGGCGCGTTCGTCGCGTCAAAGCGCGTTGATCTTGTCGACCATCCCGGCAGGCCATTCCTTGGCCAGGTCGGAGGCAAGATATTGCTCCTGCACATGCTTGCGGAATGCTGCGACATCGGGTTCGTAGATCTTCAGGCCCTTGCCCTTGAATGTTTCAACGAGTTCCTTCTCGCGCGTCAGGTGTTTCTCTGTCGAGAAGTCGATCGCCTTGTCCGCCGCGGCCTGGACCTTTGCCTGCTTCTCGGCCCCCATCTCGTCCCACACCTTTTTCGAGATGCTGAGAAGGTCGAATCCGACAAGGTGCGAGGTAAGCACGATCTGCGACATGACCTCGTAGAACTTCATGTTCTCGACGTTGGGCAACGGATTGTCCTGCCCGTCGATTGCGCCTGTCTGCAGGCCGGTATAGACCTCGGCGTAGGCCATTGGCGTAGGGTTCGCACCGAGCGCCTGGCCGAGGAACTGCCAGGCGTCGCCACCCGGCATACGCAGCTTGATGCCTGCCATGTCGGCGGGAGTCTTGATTTCTTTGTCCGGCTTCAGACCGACCTGGCGCAGACCGAAATAGGTTGGGCCGAGCACCCTCACGCCGAGCTGGTCCTCGGTCATCCTCTTCAGCTCCGCACCGGCATCGCTGGCAAAGAACGCCTTCACGTGCGCGGCGTCACGGAACAGGTAGCCGGCGGTGACGATAGACCACGCCGGAATCTGCTTGGAGATGTCCTGCGGGGCGACGTTGCCCATCTCGAGGTTGCCGCGCTGGATGGCGACAAGTTCGGTGCCCTGCTTGAACAGGTTGCCGCCGTAATAACCCTCGAAGGCAAAGTCGTCCTTGATGGCGTCGGCGAACATTTTCATCATCTCGGCCCGGATGTCCTGTTCCGAGAACACGGCCGAGAAACGCAGCTTCGGCTTGTCCTGCGCGAAGGCGGGAACGGCGGTCGCGGCGGCGAGTGCGCCGGCGGCGACCATGAACAGGCGTCGGTTGATTTCAGCTTTCATGTCGATTTCCTCCCTATGGTCTTCATATGGTTATAGACGTCATTGCCTTCATGCGGCGGCCTCGAAGTGATCTGCCATGGCGCGGCGGTCGGCCTTGCGCCCGGTGAAGAGTTCGAACGCGCGGACGGCCTGATAGATCGCCATGCCGATGCCCGGCAGCGTTCTGCAGCCGATCGTTCGGGCGGCCACCAGCAACTCTGTTTCGGTCGGAAAGTAGATTATGTCGGCGACCCATTTTTCGGCTGTCAGAAGAGCCGTGTCGAACGGTGTTCCGGGGTATTTCGCCATGCCCACCGGCGTCGTGTTGACGATGCCGTTTGCCATGCGCACGGCTGCAGCCGGGTCCGGCCACGTCTCGACGCGACCGCCAAACAAGGCGCCCATGCGCAACGCAAGATCCGAGGCGCGGCTGGGTAGGCTGTCGAAGACGAACAGCCGGCCAACGCCCATTTCCATCAGTGCGTTTGCGACTGCGGCGCCCGCTCCGCCGGCGCCGAACATTGCGACACAGCCCATCGATGCGCCTGTCATCGCCTCGCGAAAACTCTCCGCGAAACCCCAGCTGTCGGTGTTGTGGCCTTCCTTGCGTCCGCCAGCAAAGACGACCGTATTCACCGCGCCTATCGCGCGCGCTTCCGGCGACAGCGCATCGAGGACGGGAATGACAGCCTGTTTAAACGGATGCGTGACGTTGAGGCCGTGAAAGCCTGCAATTTCCGCCGCCGCGATCAAGTCGCCGATCGCCGCGTCCGGAAATCCGAGCCGGTCGAAATCGAGCAAAAGGTACGAATAGCCGATGCCAAGGCGCCGGGCTTCACGCTCGTGCATGCCGGGCGTGCGCGAGGACTGAATACCGCGTCCGACGAGGCCAATCACGACCTTTTCGCTGTCGCCGCTGGCGGCGCCCTTGTGCTCGTCGGCAAGACGGCAAAGCAGGTCGACAAGGCTGTCGCCCATCTCCCGAAATTCCTCCCTGTACGGGCCGCCTCCCAGCCCAAATGCGGCAATTCCTGGATCGCCCTTGTGTTCACGCCAAACGCGCCGGTAAATGAGCCGGTCGCGATTTGCGAATGATGTACTAACTGGTTAGTTTAGTCAAATGCCGGCTGCGCCGGGGCGGGAACTCAAACTGCATGGCCGTTATCAAGAAAGAACGAAAGCCGAAGCCGGACGCGAGCACGACGCGTATCCAGGACCCTGAGGGCACGCGCCGCAACATCCTGGAGATCGCCTCCAAGGAGTTTGCCCTGAACGGTTTGTCGGGCGCGCGCATAGACGAGATTGCGGCGCGCACACGCTTCAGCAAGCGCATGATCTACTACTATTTTGGCGACAAGGAAGGCCTCTACCTGCGCGCGCTCGAGAACGCGTATCGTCAGGTGCGCGAGGGCGAGGCTCAACTTGATATCGAAGGTCTGCCCCCCGTGGCGGCACTGACGCGCCTGGTGGAGTTCACGTTCGACCACCATCACCGACACGAGGAATTCATCCGCATGGTGATGATCGAGAACATCCATCACGGCCAATACCTCCAACAATCGGATGCGATCCGTGAACTGAACGTGACGGCGATCGACCACATCTCTCGCATCTATTCACGCGGTGTCGAAGAGGGGGTCTTCCGGCCGGGACTCGACGCGATCGAACTCCATTGGCAAGTAAGCGCGCTGTGCTTCTTCAACGTTTCCAATCGCACCACCTTTTCGATGATCTTCGGACGCGACTTCGGCGCGCCGGCACAACTCGAGCGGCTCAAACGCAACAGCGTGGAGATGCTGTTGCGTTTTGTCGCGAAGGACGAAGCTCCCGCAGAACGCTGAGCGGCCGAAACTTGCGGTGCTGCCAGCGTTGCCTTAGTTATGTACGAACTGGTTCGTTCACGACAAACCAGGGAGGAGGCGCGTTTGAAGACGTCGATCGCGACGGTGTCGATCGCCGGTGACCTGGCGGAGAAATTCGCGGCAATTTCCGCCGCGGGCTTCGACGGTGTCGAAATCTTCGAGAATGATTTCCTCGCCTTTGACGGCTCGCCGCGCGACGTCGGCCGAATGGCTGGTGACACAGGTCTGACCATAACGCTCTTCCAGCCGTTCAGGGATTTTGAGGGATTGCCGGAGCCGCAGCGCAACCGCGCCTTCGATCGTGCCGAGCGCAAGTTCGACGTCATGCAGGAACTCGGCACGGATCTGATGCTGGTATGCTCGTCGGTGTCGCCCGTCTCGCTTGGCGGGATCGACCGGGCGGCCATGGACTTTCGCGAGCTTGGCGAGCGCGCCGCCAGGCGCGGTCTGCGCGTCGGCTACGAGGCATTGGCCTGGGGCCGTCACGTCAACGATCATCGCGATGCCTGGGAAATCGTGCGCAGGACCGACCATCCGAACGTCGGGCTGGTTCTCGATTCCTTTCACACGCTGGCCCGCAGGATTGAGCTCGGCTCGATCCGTTCGATACCCGCGGACAAGATCTTCATTGTCCAACTCGCCGACGCGCCGCTGATCGACATGGACTTGCTCTATTGGAGCCGGCACTTCCGCAACATGCCAGGCGAAGGCGATCTGCCGGTGCGACAATTCATGCAGGCGGTCGCGGCAACCGGTTATGACGGCTATCTGTCGCTCGAGGTTTTCAACGACCAGTTCCGTGGCGGGTCGGCAAAGGCGATCTCCGTCGACGGACGGCGTTCGCTCGTATGGTTGATGGACCAGGTGCGGCGTGAAGAACCGGCACTTGACATGGCCATCCCGCCAATGCCCGACCGCATCGGGGTCGGAGGGGTCGAGTTCATCGAGTTCGCGGCCGATCGCCAGGACGCCGGACAGCTTGGATCGCTGTTGCGCATGCTCGGCTTTGTCGAGGCCGGTCGGCACGTCTCTAAGGAGGTCACGCTCTACCGCCAGGGCGAGATCAATATCGTCATCAATACCGAGCGGCAGGGCTTTGCCCATTCTTCCTTTGTTGTCCATGGCACGTCGGCATACGCGATGGGCCTGAAGGTCGAGGACGCCGCCGCCACGGTGGCGCGCGCCGAGGCACTGGGCGCGGAGATCTTTCACCAGCGGGTTGGGCCCGGCGAGTTGTCGATCCCGGCGATCCGCGGCGTCGGCGGCGGACTGATCTACTTCCTCGATGCCAAGACCGACTTGGCGAAGGTCTGGGACATGGAGTTCACGCCGGTCACGTCGGCAAGGTCCGGCAATGGCGTCGGCCTCACCCGTATCGATCATGTCGGGCAGACCATGGCACAGGAGGAGATGCCGAGCTGGCTGCTGTTCTATGTCTCGATCTTCAGGACGACCAAGACCCCGATGGTCGACATCGTCGATCCGGCCGGCCTCGTGCGCAGCCAGGTCATCGAAGGTCTGGACAAGCGCTTCCGCCTCACGCTGAACGGTGCCGAGAGTCACCGCACCCTGGCCGGCCATTTCATCGCCGAAACCTTTGGTTCCGGCGTCCAGCATCTGGCACTCGCGACGGATGACATCTTTGCGACGGCGGCGAAGCTGCAGGCCAACGGCTTCGAACCGCTTCAGATATCGATGAACTACTACGACGACGTAGAAGCGCGCTTCGGTCTGGATCCGGAGGTCGCCGATCGGTTACGCTCGGCCAACATCCTTTATGACCGCGACGACAACGGCGAATTTTTTCAGCTCTATGCGCCGACATTCGGAGAGGGATTCATTATCGAGTTCGTTGAACGGCGCGGCGCGTATGCAGGCTATGGTGCGCCGAACGCACCATTCCGCATCGCCGCGCAAAAACGGCTGATGCGGCCCAAAGGAATGCCAAAGCTATGACAAGTATGAACTTTGCTCGCATCAATGGCGCGACGATTCACTACCGGCATCGTCCCAAAACTGGCAGGCCGACGGTCGTCTTCGCCAACTCGCTCGGCACGGATATGCGCATTTGGAACGAGGTCGAGCGAAGGCTGGCCGACGACTGTACATCCGTTGCGTTCGACAAGCGCGGACACGGCCTGAGCGAACTGGGTGGCGCGCCGCAAACAATCGAGACCCATGCGACGGACCTTGCAGGGCTGCTCGACCATCTTGGCGTAAAGCGCGCGGTGATCTGCGGGCTTTCGATCGGCGGCGTCATTGCGCAATGCCTTTACAAGACGCGGCCGGATTTGATCGAGGGATTGATCCTTTGCGATACGGCAGCGAAAATCGGTACGGCCGAGATGTGGAACGAGCGCATCAACGCGACCCTGTCGGAGGGCATCGCCAGCTTTGCCGACGACGTGATGCGAAAATGGTTCACGCCGGATTTCCATAACAATCGCGGCGAGGAACTGGTGGGTTATAAAACGATGCTGACGCGCCAGGATCCGGCCGGCTACGCTGCTGCCTGCGCGGCTATCCGCGACGCCGATTTCACCGCGACGACCGCCGCGATCAAAGTGCCGACACTCTGCATTGTCGGCGATCGGGACGGATCGACGCCGCCTGAACTGGTGGAATCGCTGGCCCGCTCAATCCCCGCCGCACGATTCGAGGTCATCTCCGGTGCGGGCCACATCCCATGCGTCGAGCAGCCGGAAAGGCTGGCCGGGCTGATCCGTGGCTTCCTGAACGACATGCCAAGAGAGCGCAAATGAGCAAGCCACGACACGGCGACCGATACGTCGAAGGGATGGCGACGCGCCGTTCGGTGCTGGGTGACGCCCATGTCGACCGCGCAGAGGCGGCCAAGACCGAATTCGACATTCCTTTCCAGGAACTGATCACGGAGGCTGCATGGAGCCACGTCTGGTCGCGGCCGAACATCACGAGGCGCGAGCGTTCCATGATCACCATCGCGCTGCTCGCCGCGCTGAAGCAGGACGAAGAGGTTGCGATGCATATCCGCGCCAGCGTCAATACCGGGGCGACGCGCGACGACATACGCGAGGCGCTGCTGCATGTGGCAATCTATGCCGGGGTACCGGCGGCAAATCATGCGATGAAGATCGCGAGGGAGACGTTCGACGAAATCGACGCTCAAGCCGGCTAATCATGACCAAGTCGCGCTTTCCCGCCAACCGCACGCCGGAAATCGGCGCCTTCTTTCCGCGCGACCGCAACTGGCATCCGCCGGCCTTCACGCCAGCCTACAAGACGTCCGTGCTGCGCTCGCCGCAGCGGCCGCTTCTTTCCCTCGACAACACGCTGTCGGAGCTTACCGGGCCGGTCTTCGGCCAAAGTATTCTCGGTGAACTGGACAATGACCTCGTACACAATTTTGCCGGGCGGGGCGAAAGCGCGATCGGGCCACGCATCCTCGTCTATGGCCGCCTGCTCGACGAGCGCGGCATCGGCGTCGCCGGTGCGTTGCTGGAGGTATGGCAGGCCAACGCCGGCGGACGCTATCGACACAGGAAGGAGACTTATCTCGCGCCACTCGATCCGAACTTCGGCGGCTGCGGCCGCACCATCACCGGCGAGGATGGCTCCTATTGTTTCCGCACGATCCAGCCGGGGCCATATCCCTGGCCCAACGGACCCAACGACTGGCGTCCAGCGCACATCCATTTCTCGATCTTCGGGTACGGCTTCGTGCAGCGCCTGATCACCCAGATGTATTTCGAGGGCGACCCGATGATCTGGAGGTGCCCGATCGTGCGGACCATCAACGACCGCCGCGCTATTGAAGGCCTCACCGCCGCACTCGACATGGAGGCAACGATACCGATGGATGCGCGGGCATACAAATTCGACATTGTACTGCGCGGCCGCCGCTCGACGCTGTTCGAAAACCGCATCGAGGGCAACTGATGGTCCAGGCTCTTGGCCGGCTGAAGGAAAGCGCCTCGCAGACCGCGGGACCCTATGTCCATATCGGGCTGACGCCCAACTTTGCCGGTATCTCGGGCGTCTTTGAACGCGACCTTGGCACCGCGATGGTCAACGACAAGACCAGGGGCGAACGCATCAGGGTCAATATCCGGGTGATCGACGGCGCCGGCTCGCCGCTGAACGACGCACTTGTGGAGATCTGGCAGGCGGACGCCGCCGGCATCTACAATTCGCCCTCGGATCTGCGCGGCTCCGCCGACCCGAACTTTACCGGCTGGGGCCGGCTGCCCACCGACATGACGACGGGCGAATGCCTGTTCGAAACCATCAAACCCGGTCGCGTGCCGTTTTTTGACGGCCGCAAGATGGCGCCGCATTTGACGGTCTGGATCGTCGCGCGTGGAATCAACATTGGCCTTCACACCCGTATGTATTTCGGCGATGAGGAAACCGCCAACGCCGAGGATCCCGTCCTGATGCGCATTGAGCAGAAAGAGCGCGTGTCAACGCTGGTCGCGCCGCGCGATGGCGACATCTACAAGTTCGACATTCATCTCCAGGGCATCAACGAGACGGTCTTCTTCGACATATGATCGCAGCATTCGACAATCCCCTCCTGTCCGGGCTTCTCGGCGATGAGAAGATGGCGACGCTGCTCGGCGTCGAGGTCGAACTTGCGACGATGCTGCAATTCGAGAAGGCGCTCGCCGACGCAGAAGCTGCGCTCGGCATCGTCCCGGCGGCTGCAGCAAGCGCCATCGGGCGCGTCCTCGACAACTTCCGGCCGGAAATCCAGGCCCTGAGGGACGCAACGGCGCGCGACGGCGTCATGGTGCCGGAACTCGTGCGGCAGATCAGGCATGCTGTCGGAGAGCCGCATTCGGAGCATGTGCATTTCGGTGCGACCAGCCAGGACGTGATCGACACGGCCATGATCCTGAGAATTCGCGCCTGTATCGACCTGTTGGAAGAACGGCTTTCGGCTCTGGTGGTCGCCTTCGCCGATCTCGGCCATCGGTTTGGCGATCGCCCGCTGATGGCCCGAACCCGAATGCAGGCAGCGATTCCGATTTCCGTAGCCGACCGCGTCACAAGCTGGTGCGAACCGCTGGTGCGCCACCACGAGCGGCTTCAATTGGTGCGAGGATCGATTCTCGTCGTCCAGTTCGGCGGCGCCGCCGGGACACTCGAGAAGTTCGCAGACAAGGGGGCCGCCATCCGTGCCGCGCTGGCCCGGCAGCTAAGCCTTGGCGACGCGCCGCAATGGCACAGCCAGCGCGACCGCATCGCTGAGCTGGCCAACTGGCTGTCGCTTGTGACGGGCGGCCTCGGCAAGTTCGGGCAGGACATTGCGCTGATGGCGCAGGCAGGCGACGAGCTGCAAAGGGCGGGCGGCGGTTCGTCGTCCGCCATGGCGCACAAGCGCAATCCCGTCGACGCCGAGATGCTGGTGACGCTTGCCCGCTACAACGCGGTCCAATTGTCGGGAATGCATCATGCGCTGATCCATGAGCAAGAGCGCTCCGGTGCAGCCTGGACGCTGGAATGGTTGATCCTGCCGCAGATGCTCATGGCGGCTGGAGCATCGACCTGTGTCGCGGACAGGCTGGTCAGAACCATAGCGGCAATCGGAGGCAAGGGTTGACTGATCCCACTAGGCGGCTCACGCCGTGGATCTTGCGCTCTCGCAGGCATCGAGTGGGTTGGAAATGGCCGTGCCCTGGTTTGCCGACAATTGTGCGGCCATACCCATGGCGACAGCTTTCCAGCCATCATCCAGCGTCACCTCGACCGGGCCCTCGCCTCGCAGGGCGGCGCAGAACCGCTGATGCTGATAGAAAGTCGAGCCGTTGTGATCGCCGGCCGTCAACAATTGCGGGTCGACCGGGATCTCGACGGTGTACGGTCCCTGCGGAAAGCGTGGGCTGACGATCAACTGCGGCGTCGGCGCCGCGCCGAGATGGGCTGGCCAGAAGCGGCCGGGACCCGGCACCAGGCATTCGACTTTACCTCGCGCACCGACGGCGCTGATCTGCTCCTGATAGCGGCTGCCCTCTGCATACATGCACAGTTCCAGCATGGCGCGCGCGCCGCTGGCGAAATCGACCAGCACGTAGCCGCAATCCCAGATATCGGGTGTTTCGCCATCATAATTTTCGTCGAGATGGTTCACTTCCTGTCCGGCCGACGCCATGATTCTTACCGGTTCCGATTTCAGGATTAGCCGCATGAGATCGAAGAAATGGCAGCATTTTTCGACGAACGTGCCTCCCGATCGACGGTTGAAGCGGTTCCAGTGGGCCACCTTGTCCAGGAACGGGTAGCGATGTTCGCGGATTGTCAGCATCCGGATGCCACCGGTGGCGTCCTGCGCCTGCTCGATGAATCGAGCGACCGGCGGCATATAGCGGTATTCCATCGCGACCCAGACTGGTGCGGTATAGGTCGCGGCGAACGCCTTCACCGCGACTGCGTCGACCGGATCGGTGAAAAGCGGCTTCTCGACCAGGATAGGCAGCGCACGGATAGCGGCGATTTCCTTGAGCTGTGCGAAATGCACATAGTTCGGACTGGCGACGAGCAGGCAGTCGACGCGCGGATCGGCCGCCACCTCCGCGACCGAGCCGGCGATCGACGCTTGCGGGGTGAGGCCTGCCATGCGTGCGCGCATTGTCGCGTCGGGCTCGAAGATCGCCGCGACGCCGACATCGGGCAGCAGCGCGATATTGCGAAGATGCTCCTGCCCCATCATGCCGCAGCCGATGATGCCGTAGGAAATGTGCTTCGCCATATCCGTTCCCTATCGCAGCCGCGCGACATAGCGCGCGACGCCATGATCAAACCAGGTCCTGGAAAACTCCGCGCTGGCGCCGTCCTGCATCCAGCCGGTACGCTCGATGAAGCCGGCGGCAGCGCCCGGCGCGAGGCCGAATTCTGGCAGCGCCCATCCCGGCACCTGGCCGACCCCGACGCGGTCCTCTGCACGCAAGATCCAGAAGCCGAGCGCCTTGCGGTAGTAGAGATAGAGCGAATCCGACAGTTCTTCGATAGCAACCGTCTCCACACGGGCACCGTCGAGCCAGATCTCCTCCAGCGCCGCCGGCTTGCCGCTGAGGCTCCGCAGCCGCCTTATTCTATGGGCCTCGCTGCTCGACCCGAACACCGGCAGGTCCATCGGTTTCGCCAGCCGATCGACTGACAGAACGCGCGCCGTCGGCAGCCCGCCTCCTTCCAGGAGTTCCAGCCGGAACATGGAATAGACACTGGCCACGTCAGGTTGCGAACGTACGTAGTTCCCGGAACCCTGGATGCGACTGAGCAAGCCCTTGCGCTCGAGATCGCCGAGCGCCTTGCGCAAAGTACCGACCGCTATTCCAAGCCCCGCAGCCATGTCGCGCTCCGGCGGAAGCTTTTCGCCCTCAATCATCCGCCCGGCCGCGATCTCGCGAATCAGCATTTCGCTGACCTGCTGATGCATCGGAAGCGCATAGGCGTTTCTGGACGTGGTCACATTGTCTCCAACGCAAAATTGATACACTATTGATCTACACAAACACGAATGATATGCAACAGGGAAATCCAGTCTCTGACAACGAGGAGTGCCGACATTGACGGTCGTTCCGGTGACGTCCGCAGATCTCGATGCTGCTGAAGTGTCGTGGTTTTCCGCTTTGTGCTCCGATGATTTCCGCTATCTCGGCGTACCGGATGGCGCGCTGCGGTCGAGTTGGGAGCACTGCTCCGATATCGTCAAGACAGCCGAAGGACTGGGCTTTCGCAATATCCTGTGCCCCTCGTCCTATCAGGTCGGCCAGGATACTCTGTCCTTCGTGGCGGGCTGCGCTCCGATAACCTCGGCGATCAACCTTCTCGCGGCGGTGCGTTGCGGCGAAATGCAACCGATCATGCTGGCGCGCACGCTCGCAACGCTCGACCACATGCTGAAGGGCAGATTGACTGTAAACGTCATCTCTTCCGACTTTCCCGGCGAACTCGCCGACAGCCGCTTCCGCTATCAGCGTTCGCGCGAGGTCATCGAGATCCTGCGTCAGGCCTGGACGCGCGATGAAATCAACCATCAGGGCGAGGTCTACCAATTCGGGAAAGTAACCGCCGACCCCGCAAAGCCCTACCAACAGAATGGCGGGCCGCTACTCTATTTCGGCGGCTATTCGCCCGACGCGCTCGAACTCTGCGGCGCACAGTGTGACGTGTATCTGATGTGGCCGGAGGCGAAGGACGTGTTGGCGCACCGCATGCGTGATGTTCACGAGCGTGCAGCCGCCCATGGCCGCACATTGGATTATGGCCTGCGCGTCCACGTGATTGTGCGCGACACCGAAGCCGAAGCCCGCGAATATGCCGAGGAACTGATTTCGAAACTCGATGACGAGCAGGGCAGCGTTATCCGCGGCCGCGCACTGGACGCGACATCCCTGGGCGTCGCGCACCAGGCAAAGAACCGCGCCGGCGCCGACGCACAAGGCTATGTCGAGCGGCATCTGTGGACCGGCGTTGGCCGCGCACGCTCCGGTTGCGGCGCCGCGATCGTCGGCTCGACCGATCAAGTCATGTGCGAGATCGAGGAATACCGGAAAATGGGCATCCGCGCCTTCATCTTCTCCGGCTATCCGCATCTCGACGAGGCCCTGTCCTTCGGCAAGCGCGTGCTGCCGAACATCAACACCTGCTCGCTGCCGCATGTCTATGGCCGGGTGCCGGAAATCACCCCGGCGACTCCGCTCGGAACCGGGGAGCGGCGATGATGATGCTGCGAAGGCGGGTCAACGAGATTGAAGCTTCCACCGCAGCCCTTGGCCAGGAGGGCGCCTGATGTACCACTTCCTCAACCCCGAGCAGCAACCGATGAAAAGCTTCGTGCCCGGCCCCGACCGCAAGCGCGAGTTCCGCGACGCGCTCGGCCGGTTTGCGACCGGTATCACCGTCGTCACCACGATGACGCCTGATGGTCCCGTCGGCATCACCGCGAACAGCTTTGCATCGGTGTCCCTCGACCCGCCGATCGTGCTCTGGTCGATCGGCCGGCATTCGAGGCGCTTTGCCGCCTTCGCTGGTTGCGAGCATTTCGCGGTTCATGTCTTGGGCGCGGAGCAGATCGAGCTGAGCCAGCGCTTCGCTCGCGCCGGTCAAGCCTTTGACGGCCTCCCGCACGACCTGAACGATGCCGGCGTGCCGCTGCTGGTGACTGCCTGTCGCGGTTCGAATGCGTGCGGATCTCCGGGCATGAGGGCGGCGACCATTTGATCGTCGTTGCCCGCGTAACCGCCGCGACCTTGCGAGACGGCGAACCTCTGCTTTTCTTCGGCGGAGGTTACGGACGCTTCGAAGACGGTTCGAACGTGGCCACACCGATGTAGCGATGGCCTGGTCCGGACAGCGGTGTGAACCATACGTCTCAGGCGCGAACCGGGCCGGTCGACTGGCGTTGCACGATATGGCAGGCGAATTCGATACGGCGCGGCGGCAGGTCCCCGCCGAGATCGGCGAGCAGGAGGTCGAGCGACGCCGCGCCGATCTCGCGCATCGGGATATGCATCGTCGTGAGGGGCGGGTTTTGGAAAGCTGCCTGCGGAAGGTCATCCATGCCCATGACCGACACGTCGGCAGGCACCTCGTAACCCGACTTCCGGATCGCCATCATCGCGCCGATAGCGAGACTGTCGCCCGCGGCGAGCACGGCTGTGAAATCGAGGCCACGCGCCTCGATGCGCCGCGCAATCGCTTCCGCCGCAAGGTCCGGCAGCCAATCCGCCACCTCCACGGCCAGGTCGCCGGCCGCCAGGCCGCACTCTCGCAGTGCATCCTGCCAGCCCTCGAAGCGACGCTCGATCGTGCGCCGCCCGCGTCGCATCAGGAACAGGATGCGCCGGTGGCCGAGGTCGAGCAGGTGCTGCGTCGCGAGATGCGCCGCCGAGCGGTTGCATGGCGTCAGGCTCGAATGGTGCATCGCCGGGTCGTCGCCGTTTATGAGCACGATCGGCTTGCCGAAACCGCCGGTCAGCGTCAGCACCGCCTCGTCGTCAAGCGTCAGAAACAGGCAACCGACGACGCTCTTGTCTTGCCTGGCCTCATTGAGCAGCGCGATCTGCTCACCGGCGTCGGCGATCGAGCGCGACACCAGCTCGACACCGAGAGTTTTTGCGCGCTCGTTCAGTCCGTCGAGCACATAGAAGGTGAACTGGTTGCGGCCATAGTCGATCCTCGCAGCGTTGCTTGCGGCGAGGATCACCTTGCGGCCGGCGATCGACGTGGGGATCGTGTAGTTCAACTTCCTGGCGGTTTCGATGATCGTCGACCGAAGGTCGCCGCGCACGCCCTTGCCGCCAGCAAGCGCCCGCGACGCCGTGCTGACGGATACGCCACAGCGCGCGGCGACGTCTTCGAGCCGCACGCGCCGGCTGGGCGTGCCGCGCTTCCCGCTTTCGACCTTGACGACCATAGGCTGTTTCCTCACCAGGCCTTCATGCTGCAAAAAAATTTCAGATTGCGCAATAAAAATTCCTGTGGCACCCATTTGCCCGACATCGCGCAAACTTGGGAGGAGTGGTGGCGTCGTCCATGAGAGATATGCGCTCAAAGCTCGACCTGCTCGTGCGCGGCATGACCGGCCTGCGCCATGACGGCCGTTTCGACGAGCCCAACCTCGACGGCACGGCCGGCGACTACATCAGCTTCGATTCCTGGGAATGGCCGCAGGGTGTAGGCCTCTACGGCCTCGTTTGCCTCTGGCGGCACAATCGCGACCCGAAACTCTTGAAGACAATCGAAGATTGGTACGAGCGCCATTTAAGGGCGGGCCTGCCGCCGATGAACATCAACACCACCGCTCCGATGATGGCGCTGGCATTGCTCTGGGGCGAGACACGCGACCAGCGCTGGGAAACGCCTCTCTGCCAATGGGCCGAAAGGCTGCTTCGCGACATGCCTCGCACGCCCGAGGGCGGGTTCCAGCACAATGTCTCAGACAAAATCAACGACGACGAATTGTGGGACGACACGTTGTTCATGGCCGGCCTGTTCCTCGCTTTCCACGGCCGCGCGGCCGGCCGGCAAGCTTGCATCGACGAGGCTGTTCGCCAGTTCCTCGTCCATGCGCGCTATCTCGCCGACCCGAAAACCGGCTTGTGGTTCCATGGCTGGACATTTGCCGGCCGACATAATTTTGCCGGCGCTCTCTGGGCCCGCGGCAACGCCTGGATCACGGTCGGCATCCTCGACCTGATCGAAAATGGTGGTGTCGGCAAGCCAGTCGAAGCCTATCTGCTCGGCGTGCTGGAAGCGCAGATCGAAGCGCTGCTGCGCCTGCAGGCGCCATCGGGAGCATGGCACACTTTGCTCGATGACCCGACCTCCTATGAGGAGATGTCGGCCACCGCCGGCATCGGCTATGGTCTCATGAAAGCTGCGCGCCTGGGCTTCGGGCCCAAGGCGTGCGGTCCAGCGGGCCGGCGCGCACTCGACGCGGTGCTGGCCAGCATCGACGAGAACGGCGTGCTCGGAAACGTTTCCTATGGCACCCGCATGGGCCATGATCTCCAGTTCTACCGCGACATCCCGATCCAGCCTACCGGCTACGGCCAGGCCCTGGCGATCCTCTGCCTCACCGAGGGGATGATCCATGCCGAAGCTGACGAGGCAGCGGCATGACGATGCGCGTTCTCTTCGGCGCCGGTCCGGGCGACATCGATGGCTACGGAACGGAGCGGCTGCGCGCCGAGTTTCTGGTGGAGCGGCTGTTCGAGCCCGGCCGTATCGCCTTCGCTTACACCCATGTCGACCGCATGATCGTTGGCGGCGCGTGCCCAACCGGAGAGCCGCTGAGTTTCGGCGATGGCGCGGACGTCGGCACGCCTCATCTGTTCACCGCGCGCGAGATGGGCATCGCCAATCTCGGCGGCGCAGGAACGGTGAGCGTCGACCAGCAGCGCTTCGCGCTCGCCAACCGCGATGTGCTCTATGTCGGGCGCGGCGCTAAGCAAGTGACGCTCGAAAGCGACAGCGCCGCGCACCCCGCCTGGTTCTATATGAACTCGGTTCCGGCCGGCGCAGACATCAAGCATCGGCTGATCACGAAATCCGAGGCGAAGCCGCTCGAACTCGGCGAGGAGCGACGCGCCAACAAGCGCACATTGCGCATGTACATTCATCCGGAAGTCGCGCCTTCCTGTCTGTTGCTGATGGGCATCACGGATCTCGCTGCGGGCAGCGTCTGGAACACCATGCCCCCTCACCTGCATGAGCGGCGCATGGAAGCCTATCTCTATTTCGATCTCGCGGCGGAAGATCGGGTAATCCATCTGATGGGACGGCCGGACAATACCCGCCATCTGATCGTGGCCAATGGCGAATGTGTCATCTCGCCGGCCTGGTCGATCCATATGGGCAGCGGAACCGGCCCCTACGCCTTCGTCTGGGGTATGACCGGCGAGAACCAGGCCTATAACGACGTGTCGCCCGTGCCCGTTGAGACGCTGCGATGAACACCGTGGAATCGATCACGCACGATCTTACGCTGCGCCGGCCGCTCGCGCTCGGCGGCCCCGTCGTTTACTGGCTCGTCGGCACGACGTCCGAGCAGCGCTACGATGTTGCGGATCAGCCGATGCAAGGGGAGATGGATCCCTTCTTCTTCCTGACCAAGCACAAGAATTTCATCCCGCACGAATATCCCTGCCGAACCGAGTTTGCCGCCGAACGACGCGGGAAACGGCCCGAGCCGCAGGGCGTGTTCGAGCCGGACCGTGTTTGGCTTCCGTTCGGCTCGCCCCGTGTCGACCTGTCGGGCTTCTGGTTCCGCCCGACCGTGGTCGCCACCTGGGCAAGTACCGTGCTCGATGCAGGCTCGGACGGCCAGGCGCGGCTGCGGCTGCGCACCTGCGGCGGCGCCGTTTTGTTCGTCAACGGGATAGAGGCCGGCTGGATGGCGCCCTACGGGCGCAATCTCGAGGCTTCTCAGGATTTCGAGGTCGATCTCGTCGCCGGCGCCAACGAGATCAGCATCTGGTTCGACGATCTCGCCGAGCGTGACGCACGCTACTTCTTCCAACTCGACTATCTCCGGGGCCCAACTGCCGAACAGGTCTTGCCCACGACCGTCAAAGGCGACGTCGCGGCGGCCATGGAAGCCGCTCTCGACGCGATGCATTTCGAGCGTCCATTTTATTCCGGCGGCGAAGTGGCGCTGGTGACGGATGTCGCGCTGCCGGTTGCGGTGGATGTAGCTGTTGTGATCGAGGGCGACTTCATGTCGATCGAGGCGCCCGTGATCTTCCGCCGCCGCATCGAAGCGGGGGCAAGACGCATCACGATTGCCGCCACGGAAGACCTTCCCGCCGACTTCCGGCATTTTGCCGTATCGCTCTCATCTTCAGGCTTTGTTGCCCAGCGGGTCTTCGGCGTCGAGATCTGTCATGCGGCGCGTCAGGGCCGCGCTCCCGCCGTCCTTGCCGACAGGATCGGCGAAGCCCTGGAACAGGTCTCCAACTTCGCAGAGGCCGATACCGTGCGGGCGCTGGCGCGGCTGGCGACCGGCCGTGGCGGCCCCGAAACCGACGCCATCATTGCTGCTGCACTGCCGGCGATCGAGGATTGCCACGACTGCGCCGATTTCATCCTGGTTCCACTGCTCTGGTGCCGTCGTGCCTATGGCGACAGGATCGCGGTCGATCTCCGTCACCGCATTGACGAGGCGATCCTCAATTATCGCTATTGGATGGATGAGCCGGGCAACGACGTGCAGTGGTACTTTTCCGAAAACCACGCGCTTCTGTTTCACACCGCGGCTTATCTCGGCGGCCATCTCCTGCCCGATGCCCGCTTTGTCCGCTCGGGGCGCACCGGCGCGGAGCAGTCGACCGTGGGCCTTGCGCGCGTGCGCGCCTGGCTTGATCATTTCGAGGCATGGGAGATGGCGGAATTCAACTCCGCCCCTTATTTCCCGATCGATCTCAAAGGGTTGACGATCCTGTACGCGCTTGGGCCAGACGCCGATGTGCGCCGGCGCGCCGGGGCTGCGATCAACCGCCTGCTCGAGATCGTCGCCCGCTCGGCTCAGCAGGGCATGCTTACCGGCGCGCAGGGCCGCTCCTACGAACACACGCTGCGCGCCGCCCGTTCGCTGGAACTTTCCGGCATTGCACGCATGCTGTGGGGCAAAGGTTTCTACGGCATGCGCTTCCACGCCCTGCCGCAGCTTGCGCTCTGCCTGCGCGACCATGGGCTCCACGTCCCGCAAGAACTGACCGGTATCGCCTGCATGGCCGGCGACGACGCGCAGGAATGGTGCTTCGCGCAGGGCCAGAACCGGATCGCCATGCTCTACCACTACAAGACCCGCGATTTCGCCATGGGAAGCGCAGCAGCCTATCGCTGGAACGAATGGGGTTATCAGGAAACGGTGCTGCACCTGCGCCTCGGCGGCAATCCCGACGCGCAGATATGGATCAACCATCCGGGCGAGACAATTCATTCGGGCTATGGCCGTCCGTCTTACTGGGGCGGCTCCGGATCTCTGCCGCGCGTGCATCAATACCGCGACCTGGCGGTTGTGATGTTCAGCTGCGCTGCCGAGCAACCCGACTTTACCCATGCCTGGTTCCCACAGAGCGCGTTCGACGAAGCGAGGGTCAAGGAACATATAGCTTCGGCGCGCGGCGGCGATGGGCTCGCGATGCTGAAGGCCGACAGCGCCTTCGAGCTCGTCGGCCGCGGGCCGACGACTGGAAACGAGTTGCGCGTGCCGGGCCATCAAGCCGCGTGGATCATCCGTCTGGGCCGGCGCCGGCAATATGGGTCGTTGGAGGAATTCGAGGCGCAGTTTTCTCAGCTCGCGCTCGGCCACGGAAAAAGCGGCCTTCTGCATGTCAATGACCCGGAATATGGCGACGTGCTGTTCCATCCGGATGGCCGCATTGAGACTGAAGACCGTGTCATCGATCCGGCCGACTGGCAGGTCAGCGGCGAAGCCACGTTCTTCACAGCCGACGCCATCGCAACCAGGTGAGGATCGGATCAAAAGGAGCCCGACAAGCAGCTCGGACAGCGACAATCAAGCGGTGAAGACCGCAAAAGCGGAGGAGTGAACCATGAGAATGAATTCGATAATCCTGGGCCTTTCGGCCGGCCTTCTGTCGTCGACCGCGTTCGCAGGCGACGTTCGCGTGATGTGGTACTCGGACGGCGTCGAGGGCGAGGTTATACAGGACCTGCTCAACCGCTTCATGAAAGACAATCCGGACATCAACGTCATTCTCGACAATGTCGCCTACAAGGTTGTTCAGGAGCAGCTTCCGGTCGAACTCGAGGCAGGACGGGGCCCTGATATCGCCCGCGTCACCAACATCAAGGAACTCGCCGATCATTGGCTCGACCTGACGCCTGTGGTTGCCGATCCAGCATACTGGCAGACGAATTTCAGCGACCAGTTCGACTGGATGCGCCCTGACGGTTCCAAGGTCATTCCAGGCTTCATGACCCAGATCACGCTGACCGGCGGCTTCGTCAACAAGACGCTTTTCGAACAGGCCGGCGTGCCGATCCCGGCCGACACCGCAACCTGGGACGAATGGGTCGATGCCGCCGGCAAGGTGCAGCAGAGCCAGCAACTCAACGCAGCCTTTGCCATCGACCGCAGCGGCCATCGTATCTCGGCGGCGAACATCTCTTATGGCGCCAACTACATCGGCGGTGATCGACTGCCGGCGCCGATTGACGCCGGCACGAAAGCCTTCGCCGAAAAGCTGGTCAATTGGGTTGCCGACGGCCGCATGAACAAGGAAATCTGGGTGTCGGCGTCGGGCACCACCTATCGCGCCGGGGCCGACGACTTCATCAATGGGCAGATTGCCTACTATTATTCGGGCAGTTGGCAGGTTGCCAACCTGGCCAGCAAGATCGGCAAGAACTTCGACTGGGTGGCGACGGGCTCGCCGTGCGGCACCGCCGCCTGCACCGGCATGCCGGGCGGCGCCGCGCTGGTCGCCGTCAAATACACGAAGAACCCCGCTGAAGTCGGCAAGGTGATGGACTTCCTGGGCCGCGAGGACATCATGCGCGAATTCACCGAGCGCACCCTGTTCCTGCCCGCACACAAGGGCGTTCTCGCCGGCAAGATCGATTACAAGACCGATGACGAGAACGTCAAGGCGTCGCTCGAAGCCTTCCTGAAGGCATCGGGCAAGATCGCGCCGAATGCCGCCGCCCTGCCGGCATGGAAATGGGGAACTCCGGTTTATGGCGCGCTGGTGACCCGCATCAGTCAGGTCATGGCCGGCGAGCTGAAGCTCGACGAGGCTTTCGTCCGCATCGACGAGGACATCAAGGCACAGGTGGCCGAGGCATCGAAGTAGCGTCGCGGCAGTGTCATGGCAGACGTCCGAAACGGCATAGCAACGCGCGCCGGCGCCATGATCCTGGCGCCGGTCGGCTGGCTTGCGAATGTTTTCGATGCGCCACTGCGCATGTTGCAACGGCGCACGGGCAGCAATGGCATGGCCGTGTTCTTCCTGGCGCCGAACATGCTGGTGTTCGGCATTTTCGTGCTGTTTCCGCTGGTCATCAACATCCTCTATTCGATGACCGGTGGCGGGGCGCTGTTCCTCGGCGACCGCACCTTCGTCGGCGCCGATCAGTATGGGCGGCTGTTCAGTTGCGGCAGCTATCTCGACCCGAAGAGCTGCACCGAGGACCTGTTCTGGATCGCGGTTTGGAACACCCTGGCCTTCGTCGTGCTGCAAGTGGCGATGATGGTCGCCGTGGCGCTTGTCACCGCACTCGTTCTCAACCGTGAGTTGCGTGCGCGCAGTTTCTGGCGCGCCGTGTTCTTCTTCCCTGTGCTTTTGTCGCCGGTCGTGGTCGGTCTCATCTGGCGCTGGATCCTGCAGCGGCAGGGATTGCTCAACCTGATGGTGTTCGAGGCGGGCGGAACCCCGGTCAACTGGCTGGTGGAGCGCAACTGGGCCTTCGCGGCGACGATCATGGTGTCGGTCTGGGCCCATGTCGGCTTCTATGCGCTGATCCTTCTCGCCGGCCTTCAGGCTATTCCGAAAGACCTCTATGAGGCCGCCGAGATGGACGGAACGCGGCCCTTGCGCGTCTTCTGGCGCATAACGCTGCCCTTGCTGGCACCCAACCTCCTGGTCGTGCTGGTGCTGACACTCATCCGCGCCGTGCAGATATTCGACGAGATCTATGTGCTGACCGGCGGCGGTCCCGGGACCAGCACGCTGTTCCTCACGCAGTACATCTACGAGGTCGGCTTCGCCTCGATGCTGCGCAATCCGGGGCTCGCCTCCGCGGCCTCGATCCTCATGGGAGCGGTGCTGGTCGTGCTGACCTTGATCCAGCTGGGCATCGCAAGGCGCAACGAGCAGCGGGGCAAAATGCGATGAGCAGGGTTGCGGAATTTCTGTTCCGCCGGCGCGGCGGCGCCGGCTGGCACTGGACCGACGTTTTCACCTGGTTCTGGCTGATCGGCGGGCTGCTTGTCATGTTCGGCCCGGCGCTCTGGCTGGTCAACTCGTCGTTCAAGACGCCTGCGGCGCTGGCCGAGTTCCCGCCGACTGTTTTGCCCTATGTCACCGCCGAAGCGATCGTGGAAGGCTATGAGGAGCCGCTGCAGCTCTTTGAAGTGCGCAATGACGACGGCAGCGTGCGCCTGCTCGCCGAAGTGCGCCGCCTCGGCACCGTCGCGCAGATGGTCGATCCCGCCAACCCGGGCGAGATTATACGCGTCAACATCCGGAACCGTACGCCCAAGCGCAGCATCGCCTTCGCGCTGGACAATTATGTCCAGCCTTTCCTCGCCTTTGACTTCTTCCTCTATCTGCGCAACTCGGTCTTCGTCACCGTGGTCGCCACCCTGATTACGCTCCTGACCAATTCGATGGCTGCATTCGCACTGTCGAAGTACAATTTTCGGGGACGTTCGGCTGTGATGATGCTCATCGTCGCGACGCTGATGGTGCCGCTCTCCGTCATCCTGGTGCCGCTCTATTCGGTGATCTCGGCAATGGGACTGTTCAATTCGCTATGGGGCGTGATCCTGCCGACGGTGGCGACGCCCACGGGCGTCTTCATGCTGCGCCAGTACATGCTGACGATCCCCGACGAGCTGATCGATGCAGCGCGCATGGACAAGGCGTCGGAATGGCAGATCTACTGGCGCATCATCCTGCCGCTGACCGCCCCCGCGCTGGCGGTACTGGCGATCTTTTCCGTGGTCTGGCGCTGGAACGACTTCCTCTGGCCACTGATCGTCCTGTCGCGCAAGGAGGTCTATACGCTGCAGGTTGGTCTCAACACCTATGCCGGCCAACTCAATGTGCAATGGCATTACATCCTGGCCATGACTGTCGTCACCATGATCCCGGTCGTGCTGGTGTTCATATTCCTTCAGCGCTTCATCACCACCGGCATTGCCGGCTCCGGTCTGAAATAGAGGCTACCATGAGCCAGATCACACTCACCGGCGTATCGAGGGCTTTCGGCAAGGTCGGCGTGCTGCACGACATAAATCTCGACATCCTTGACGGCGAGCTGATCGTCTTCGTCGGCCCCTCCGGCTGCGGCAAGTCCACGCTGCTGCGGCTCATCGCCGGGCTTGACCGGCCGACAGGCGGCGTCATCGCGATCGACGGCAAGGACGTGACCACCGTTCCGGCCGCCGACAGGGGATTGGCGATGGTGTTCCAATCCTACGCGCTGTACCCGCACATGAGCGTGCGCCAGAATCTGGCCTTCGGACTGGAGAACGCCCGTATGGCGCGCGCCGAAATCGATGCGCGCATCGCCGAAGCCGCGCGGATGCTGGAAATCGCGCCATATCTCGACCGGCGCCCCGGCCAGCTCTCCGGCGGCCAGCGCCAGCGCGTCGCGATCGGCCGCGCCATCGTGCGCAATCCAACCGCTTTCCTGCTTGACGAGCCGCTGTCCAATCTCGACGCCGAACTGCGCATCTCGACACGCGCCGAACTGGCCGCGCTGCACGAGCGGCTGTCGGCGACGATGGTCTATGTCACGCACGACCAGATCGAGGCGATGACGCTTGCCGACCGCATCGTCGTGCTGCGCGCCGGCCGCATCGAGCAGATTGGCACGCCGCTCGAGCTCTACAACCATCCGGCCAATCTGTTCGTCGCCGGGTTCATCGGTGCACCGCGTATGAACTTCCTGCCGGTAAAGGTGGCGCCCGGGGGCACTGGCCGGTCAAGCCTCACGTTGGACGGTTCAGCTGGATTCGAGATCGACGGGAACGTCAGCGCGGCCAATGGCGACGTGACGCTCGGGCTGCGGCCGCATCACATCAGCCTCGCCGATTCCGGCAACGGAGACGTTGCGGCCCGCGTCGCGCTGGTGGAAGCCCTCGGCTCCGAGACAATCGTCCACACCAAGACAAGCGGCGGCCAGACCATGCTTGCGGTCGTCGCCGGACAATATCCGGTGGCCTCTGGCGACACGGTGGATCTGAAGTTCGATACCAGCCATCTGCATCTTTTCGATGACACAGGCCTGCGCATCGCTGTGAGTTAGAAGTTGGTTAGCACCGTCTGGGGCGTCATCATCTGCATGCCCCGCCTCCTCAACGACGCAGGCTGGCGTGGCGGGCATGCTCGCGGATCTCTTCGCGAGCAATGCCAGCATCGGCCAGTGTGCTGTCTGGGGCCTGCCTCAAGCTCGCAAGCGTCTGGCGATAGGCAAGCCAGCGGGCGAAACGGTGTCGAAGTCTATACAACATGATCGTCTCCTTTGGCGCGCAGAAAGCCCGCGCGCCTAGGTTGGTCGAAAGCGCAAAGCATCTGCGCGAAGCGCATCCTCGATCGCAAGGATTGCGCTGGCTTCTTGGCCGGTCGAGGCGCTTGTCACTGTCGCTTCCAGGCAGAATTGTCCAACGCCTCCAATGCCTCCATACTTGCGCGTGATGCCCGCTTCGCGCTACAGCCACGCTCACAAGGAGTTTTTCATTTCTGCAAAATGGATATCGACTGGAACGATCTGAGGCTGTTTCTCGACGTTGCGCGGCTGGGTGGCTTGAGCGCAGCGACGGGAACGACGCGCCTCAGCGCAGCCACCCTTGGACGACGCGTCACCGCGCTCGAAAAGCAGATCGGCGAACCGCTGTTCGTGCGCCAGCAGACAGGCTACCGGCTGACCCCGGTCGGTGAAGAACTGCTGCGGCGCGCCGAAGACGTCGAGGCAGCAATGCAGTCGCTGACCCGCTGGCGCGAGGGGAACCTGCCCGACCGCATTGTCCGCGTCTCGGCCGGGCCATGGACCTCAGCCTTCGTTTCCGCCCATATCGGCGAGATCTGGACGGTCGATGACGGCATAAGGGTGGAGCTCGTCACCACCACCGACCGCGTCGACATCGGCCGCCGTGCCGCCGACATCGGCATCCGCGGCGAGCGCCCGACCGAACAGTGGCTGGCCGGCCGTCAGAGCGGCAAGATCGCCTACGCCATTTATTCCGGACGCCACCTGATCAACGGCATCGCCGCCGGGTTGTTCGTCGGCGTCACCGGCGAAGCGGCAAACATTGCCTCGGCGCGCTGGCTGCAAGCCCATCACGGCGACCGCATCGCCGTGCGCGGCAACAACACCCATTCGGTGCGCGAACTGGTGGCCGCCGGCGCCGGCCTTTCGATCTTTCCGTGCTTCGTCGGTGACAGCGATCCGCGGCTGGTCCGCGTCGCTCAGCCTATCCCCGAACTCGAAACCGACCAATGGATCGTCAGCCATCACGAGGAACGTCACGCGCCGCCGGTGCGAAAAGTCGCCGACCGGATTACCGCCTTGATGCGGGCGCACCAGCCGCTGTTTCGCGGCGAGACGCCGATCCGGTAAGCCTAAGGCGTCGATCGGCCGTCAACTGAGCCGCATGCTGGCACTCATGCCGGACTCCTGCGCCGTCAGGCCTAGGCCGTAATACTTCAACAGGGACTCGAACTCGCCATGCCGCTGCGTCCAGCCGCTATTCGCGGCACCGACCATCGAGCCCAGCGGACGCTTTGTTCCATGGCTGACCACCGTCAAAAGAGCGCTGTTAACCAAATTTTCTAACCCGCCAATGCTTATTCGCGCGACTGAAGGGGTGAGGTGATCGATGTGCGATTCGAACATAAGCGCATTTCCGCTGCATCGGCGGCGGAAATTGGTCGAAGGGATCGCCCTGGTCCTGGAGTCTAAGAACGGGGAGGACGCGAACGCCTTCTGGCGCAACACCGCCAAGGCAATTCTCCTTCAATTATCCGAATCAGGAATTGCACCCGGGCTGGCCGAACAGGAAGTCGGAACGCTTCTTCATGCTGTCTTGGATGATATAGCCACCCGCAGTGCGGCGAAACTAGCACAATAGCATTGGCTGGCTCACGACGATGGATTGCCGCGTGGCACCACTGCATCCGTCAAATGCAAGGTTTTTCAATGCGGATGAAAAGATAGCCGCGTTCGTCGAAATCATGCCTCACCGTTGCAGACACCAGCCAGTCGGGTCATGAAGGGCTCGGATGAGCCCTGAAGCCCCTTACTGCGCAATCGGGGAGGAAATCCTGCGCATGGGCGCGATCACGTTCGGTCTATGTAGCTGCCCCCACCATGCGCGCCTATAACACGAAGAAGTCGTCCACTGTGAGGAATGTGCTCGGGTCCAGGGCGGCAAACTTGACAGTCGCCGCTCCTCCTGCCCCGTCCACATCGAACAACAGATCGCCGGTCTCCTTGTCGTAAATGATGTGGTCGTTGTCATCGATGGCGTGCTTGCCGACGACGAAAACCGCAGCGGAAAGCGAGCCGGCCGACAGCCCGACGAATGCGGAGCTGTCCAGCCAGAACACATCGTCGAGCGCATTGAAGTCTTCTATCCTGTCGTAGTTCGCCGGCCCAAGTGCGTCGAACACGAAGACATCCCTGCCCCCCTCGCCGGCCAGCAGGTCGCGGCCGGCGCCGCCATTGAGGATGTCGTCGCCAGCACCACCTCGCATGTCGTCGGCGCCGGCGCCGCCGTCGAGGACGTCGTCGCCAGTGTCACCGCGGACGCCGTCTGCGCCCTCACCACCGCTGATCTCGTCATTGCCAGCGCCGCCCTTCAGCCAATCGGTGCCCGCGCCTCCAATGATGTCGTCCGCGCCCGCGCCGCCGAACAGCTGGTCGTGGCCGGCGCCGCCGTCGAGCGTATCGTTGAACGGGGTGCCGCTGATGCGGTCGCCACCGCCCAGCGCGGCGACGAGCACGGCATGATCATGGCTTGCGTAGCTCGCGACGTTTTTGGCGTCGGTCAGGGTAATGGATTCGGCCGGCGGAGTGACGGTGATCGTAATCGTCGCCACATTGCTGTTGCCCTGGCCGTCCGTAGCGTAAACCGTAAAGCTGTCGGTGCCGATGAACGCTGCCTCCGGTGTGTAATCGAACAGGTTTCCGCTCAGAAAATCCGCATGATAGTGCAGGGTAGTGCCATAATGACCCTGGTGAAACGGGTAGTGGTTACCGTCGAAACTCGTCTCCTGCTCCAGGGTGCCGCTGTCCGGCCCGTCCAAAACGATAAAGTTCAAGAGATCGTAGTCGGCATCTGTCGCGCTGAACTTGACGTCGTCGAGAGATTGCGCCTGCGAAATCGACAAGTCCAGGTCGGCAACGTTGGGCGCGTGATTAACGAAGGTGTCGGACTGAAGCACGCCCCCTTTCAAGATGATCTGATGCTGACCGTATTGAGTGTTTTCGCCGCCGAAATATTCGTTCGCCCCGATCCATGTCAGCGTGAGGTCGTCGGGGCTGTCGGCGCTGATCGAGATGATCCGGACCGACTGGAAGGCCGCCTGGTCGGACACGGTGCGGAGAAAATTGCCTTCGTTGTCGAAGACCTGCGTTTCCACTGTCGTCCAGGTTTCGGTCCTGCCCTCGTGGGTGAAGCTGGTGATGGTGAAGAAGCCATCGAAGACATCGACCGAAGCTAGTTCGATCCCACGGAAAGGGAAATCCGGCTTTGCGCCTATCGGTCCGATTACGTCGCCGTCTGTTTCCGTAATGCTGAAAAGGACCGAGTCAGGACTCGGATTGGGATTCTCGGGTTCGTTCCATACGATGAGTTCGCTGCCATTGCTTAAGGTCGGCATCCTGTCTCTTCCTTGCCTTTGCCTGGACGTGCTGCGGATGGCCCCATTTCCAACGGTAACATGTTACGCGAGACGGATCGGTGACAAACCCAACCGCCTTTCGCCTTCTACGAATGTGGTTAATTCGGTGATCATGCCGAACTGTCTGATTGGATTCGGCAATGGGCCGACGCTGGTGAAATCCAGTCGGCGATGCGGCGAGCCGACGAGGTGCGGTCGTGCTGGCATCAGGCACTGCGGACCCGAAGCGATCTCTGCTCCAAAGGATCATTCGCAGGATCACCCTCAACTCGTCTCGCCCGTTCGGCCCGACCTTCCGCTTGCGAACCGGACGGCCTATCTCGACTCGCTCGTTGGACGCGGCGACCGGCCCTGGCGGCAGCATCTCATGCGCCATTTCTCGTAGGAGGGCAAAGCGTTGGTTTCGCGCCGAACGACACTTAACGTCGCCTCCCGAAGTCAGCAACGGCGAGCCTTGAGCGCACGGGTGAGGAGCCGGGCGTCATTTAGCTGGGTAGCGCAGATTTCGAACGCTTTGGTCGGCCCGTGCCAGCGCAGCTCCTCGACATTATCGAAGAGGCGAGCGTCGGTGCGCAGCGTCGCGAGATTTTTGAACAAAAGCGCGATCTCTCTCCGCTTGCCGAGGGTTTCGGGCGGAAAGCTTTCAAGCGGGCCGTAGCGGCCAAGCAGCCGGGCGGCCGAGACCAGGCCGATGCCTTCGAGACCCGGGTAGCCATCGGCGGCATCACCCACGAGCGCGAGGAAATCTGGGATCAAGGCCGGCTCAACTCCGAACTTCTCGCGCACGCCGGCGGCATCGCGAATTTTCTGGGTCCTGCGGTCTACCTGGACCACATGGTCACCGCGCACACACTGCGCGAGATCCTTGTCCGGCGTCCAGATGCACACCTTCTGCACGCCCTCATCGGCAGCCGCGCTGTGTGCCGCGGATGCCAGCGCGTCGTCGGCTTCCAGCTCGATCATCGGCCAGACCGCCACGCCCATCGCCGCCAGGGCGTCCTCGAGGGGGTGGAACTGCGCGAGCAATGCCGGCTCGATGCCATCCCCGGTCTTGTAGCCGGGCCAGAGCTGATTTCTGAACGATTCGATTACATGATCGGTGGCCACCCCAATATGTGTGGCGCCGTTCTCGATCATCTCCAGCACTGTATTCAGCACGCCGACGACGGCGCCAAACGGCTTGTCCTGGCCATTGTTGAACCGGCGTTGGCCATAGAAGTGGCGAAACAGTTCGTATGTGCCGTCTACCAAATGAATGATCATCGCAATCCTTAGGGAAACAACATCCGGCCCGGTCTGCAAAGCCAGACCGATGGCTGGCATCCAGGGAAGGTTTAGTCGAAGAAGCCCGCATCCTCTTCCCTGAGATGCTTTCGGGCTGCTTCGGCGTCGAGATCGAGGCCCAGCCCCGGCGCTTCCAGCAGATCCACCATGCTGTCCGTCACGATCTGCGACGGCAGGCCGATTACGAGGTCCTCCCACCAGGGGTCGGAGGCGCTCGGATATTCGAAGGCGATGTAGTTGGCGGGCAAGGTGGCGCAGACGTTGATCAACGCGCCGAGGCCAAGCAGGCCGTTCGCCGTGCCGTGCGGCGCCATCAGGATCGAGTGCATATGGGCGTGCTCGGCGACCCATTTGAGCTCGGCAATGCCGCCGATATCGGCAGGATCGGGGCCGATGACGCGCACCGCCTGCGTCTCGATCAGCTCCTTGAAATTGTGCCGCAGGTAAATCTGCTCGCCGGTATGGATTGGCGTCGAGGTGGAGGTTGTCAGCTCCCGATAGGCCTGCGGATTGACCCACGGCACATAGTCGCCAGTAAGCATGTCCTCCAGCCACATTAAATTGTACTTCTCGACCGCGCGAGCGAATTTGATCGCGTCGGGCAGCATCCAGCCCGGGCCGCAGTCGAGCGCCAGGCTCACCTTGTCGCCCAGCACTTCCTTCATCGCGATCACGCAGTCGAGCATGTGATTGAAACCGCGCTCGCTGATCATGCCTTGATCCATGGCACCGTGATAGCCGGCCTGCTTCTGCGTCACGCCGTAATGGAAGCTCTCAATGGTGTCCTTCATGTTGGAGTGGAACGAGATTCCTTGCTTGATCATGAAGAAGTTCTGCGGCTGCTCCATCATCCATTTGACGTCAGCGGCGTAATCCTCCGGCCGGTCGCCCGTGCGTTTCCTGCGGATCGAGCCGTTGTAGACGCGCACTTGGTCGCGCACCTTGCCGCCGAGCAGTTTGTAGGCCGGCACGCCTGCGGCCTTGCCGGAAATGTCCCACAACGCATGCTCGATAGCGCTTACCGCCGCGCCATAGGGCTTGAAAGAACCGCGTTGGCGGATCTTCAGCATCACCCGTTCGACGTCGGTCGGGTCCTCGCCGATCAGCGCCTCGCGAAAATGCAGGACCCAGGGCTTGAGATAGGGCTTGGTGTACTCGACCTCGCCCAGGCCATGGAGGCCCTCGTCGGTGACGATGCGTACGATGGGGTGCTTGCCGATGACGGCACAGCGGAGGTCGGTGATCTTCATCTCGGGTTCTTTTCGCCTCAGCTCCAGGTGCGATCCCAGGAATATTCGTCGTCCCAGTGATCCGTGGGCTGCCAGATGCCGGTGACGCCTGGTTGCAGGTGCTGCGAGATCACCTCGTCGACGACGTCGTCAATCCCCAGGCCCGGCTTGTCGGGAACGGTGATAAAGCCGTCCTTCACGAGCGGCCTGGCAACGCCGGTGACGATATCGTCCCACCAGTCGACATCGGCAGAGTGGTATTCGAGCGCCACGAAGTTTTCGGTCGCAGTCGCGACATGTGCCGCGGCCATCGCCGCGATCGGACTTTCCGCCATATGGATGGCCATGGCGACGCCGTAGTCCTGCGCCATGTCGCCGATCTTCTTGGTCTCGAGGATGCCCCCGCTGGTGAGCAGGTCCGGGTGGATAATGGAGAGGCCGCCGCTCTTGAGCAGAGGCTCGAAGCCCTCCTTGAGATAAATGTCCTCGCCGGTGCAGATCCGCACCGTGGTGGCGTCCTGCAGTTGTCGGTACTGCTCGGTGTACTGCCATGGGATCACATCCTCGAGCCAGGCCGGCACATATTTTTCAATCCGCCTGGCGAGGCGAATACCGTCCTGCAGTGAGATGTGGCCGACGTGGTCGATGGCGAGCGGAATATCCATGCCGATAACCTCGCGAACCTCGGCAATGTACTGCTCAAGCAAGTCGAGGCCCTTGTCGGAAAAGTGGAGGCCGGTAAACGGGTGGGGGACATTGTGCAAATCGTAGGCGGTGTTGCGGGCGCGCCGCTCTTCAAGGGTCTTGACCTGGCCGCGGCCGGGCTGGACGCGGTACCCATCAAGTGAGCCGGCAGGAGACACCACCGCACCGGGGACATCGGCGATCTGCATCAATCCCAGATCCATCTTGAGGAACGTGAAGCCGAGCGCCATGCGCTGCTTGAGGCGCTTGCCGGTCTCGGTGCCGCTAGGCACGGTGGCGTCGGTATCGCAATAGAGGCGCACCTTCTCGCGAAACCGGCCGCCGAGCATCTGGTAGATGGGCACGCCATAGGCCTTGCCGGCGAGATCCCACAACGCGATTTCGACCGCCGAGACGCCGCCCCCTTGCCGGCCGTGCCCGCCGAACTGCTTGACCCGGCGAAACAGGCGATCGATGTTGCAAGGGTTCTCGCCAAGCAGCCGGCTCTTCAGCATCAGCGCATAGGTGGCGCTGGCGCCGTCGCGCACCTCGCCAAGCCCGACGACGCCCTGGTTGGTGTAAATCTTGAGCAGGGTCGAGGTGAACGGCGCGCCGACGATTTCGGCAACCCGCATGTCGGTGATGCGGAGCTCGGATGGCTTGGAGTTCGCATTCACCCGATTGAGCGCCTCGTCGGCCGTCTTTGCCATGACTTGTCCTCGTTCTGGTGGATGGGGCATGTCGCTCGCACGCCGGGCCGGCATAGGGCGTTTCTAGCCCAGCTCGATCTCGTGGGCCTGCAGATAGTCGCGGTCCATCTCGATACCGAGACCAGGCTTCGACGTCAGCTTGAGGCTGCCGTTCGAGACGTCGAGCGGTCTGTCGATGAGGTGATCGTATTTGCCCAGGTTCCACTCCGACGTTTCGAGTCTGTAGAAGTTAGGAACGGTCATCATCACCTGTGCTCCCGCAACCACGTTGATCGGTCCCGCGGCGTCATGTGGCGAGACCGGGATGTAGTAGGCTTCGCATAGGGCAGAAATCTTCTTGAGCTCGGTAATGCCGCCGGTCCAGGTGACGTCCGGCATGATGTAGTCAGCGAGCCTGTTCTCGAGTACCGGCACGAAATCCCACTTCGTGTGGCCGCGCTCGCCCCACGAGATGGCAGCACTGACTTTTTCACGCACCTGCTTGAGGGCGTTCAGGCTCTCGGGCGGGCAAGGCTCCTCGAACCAGTCGATCTGGCCGGCTTCCTCAAGACTCCGACAGAGGCGAATGGCGGTGGGAACGTCGAAGCGGCCATGCGCGTCGATGAGAACGTCGACGTCAGGCCCCGCCGTTTCGCGGATCAGAGCCGTGAGTTCGGCGGCTTCGCGCTCGTCCTTGCGGGTCATGCTGCCATCGAGGTAGCCGTCCCGCTGTTCGCGGGGCAGGCCATCGGCGCTGTGGCCCTGGTGGGGGAAAGGATCGAACTTGAGCGCAGTGTGTCCGGACTCGACGATGTCCAGAATTTCGCGGACCACCGCCTCCTTGCTGGTGAATTTGGCCTGGTTGGGATGGGTGTAGAGCGCGATTTCATCGCGTAACGGTCCGCCCAGCAGCTCGTAAATCGGCCTGCCGAGGACTTTGCCCCGGATGTCCCAGAGGGCTATATCGATGGCGCTCACGCATTCGACGGCGGCGCCGCGGCTGCCCATATAGGTGAAGCTGCGAAAGATCTTGTGCCAGAGATGCTCGATACGCGCTGGATCCTCGCCTGTCACGGCGACGCCGATCTGCCGCAGGATCGCGCAGAGAGCGCGGTTGACGAGCCTTGTCGTGGTGGTGATCTCGCCCCAGCCACTCACCCCCTCGTCGGTCGTCACTTCGACGAACAGGAACTCTCCCCAATAAGAAGCATCGGACTTGATCAGCCACGGCCGAATGCTCGTGATTTTCATCTCAATTCCTTATCTCAAAGGGTCAGGGCTAACGATGTTCGAGACCGGACCTTCGTTCCTATCCGGCCCGAGCGGCGCTGCGCGCACGCATCTGTTCGAGAATATGCCGGCCGGAACCCTCGACATGGCGGGAAACGAGTTCGGCCGCCTTGTCGGCTTCTCCCGCTTTTACATGCGCGATGAGTTCGCGGTGCTCGCGAATGATCGCGGCACGCCGCGCCAGCGTGAAATTGAAACGCCGGCTCACGGCTCGCAGCACCTCGCGATGCTTCCACCAAAGTTCGGCGGCATGGCGGTTATAGTGCCGCTGGTACATCACGGTGTGGAAAGCGGTATCCAGCTCACTGTGCCTGAATGTGTCGGCAAAGTTGTTCTCTTCAATCAGCCCCTGCAGACGTTCGAGTTCGGCGATATCCTCGCCGGTCGCCATATTCACAAACCATCGCGTCAGGGCCGGCTCGATCAGAACACCGATTTCATAGATATCCCGGACAAAATCCTGATCTATCGGTCGCACGCGCGCCCCGCGGTTGGGGAGAAAGGTGACAAAACCCTCCCCGCGCAACAGCTGCAGGGCCTCGCGCACGGGGTTGGTCGAGGTGCCGTGACGCCGGGCGAGATCGGTGACCACAAGCCGTTCGTTGGCGGCGAGCCGTCCCTCGATGATGTCCTCCCTGATCAGTTCATAAAGCGAGGCGCCCTCGCTGGAGGCCATGGGGTCAGTCTCCACCGGTGGCATGGCTTTAAAATCATCTATTTCGGCCAAAGCCCGGCTCCCCTGATCAATACATGCCCTGCCCGTTATCACACACGGTTTTCACAAACAATGTACGATCCAGCGCGTTGACAGGCAATCCATGATCTGAAAACGTACAAAATGATCGAGGGGATACATAGAACAGAAGGCGTCCCGCGGTCGAACGAGCTAGACCGCTTTGCCTCGGCGCAGGGCGGCATGGAGAACCAGGGAGGATACCTATGACGAGGATTACGCTCGGCAGTGCGGTCCTGCGCGGCACTGTCGCCACTGCTTTGATAGCATCGCTGATGTCCACATCGGCGCTGGGAGCGCCAGTCGACCTCAGCAAGTGGTCGCCGGAATATGTGCGCTCCATTGCCGGCACACAGGATTTTGACACCGCGGCCGATTGCGCCAAGGTCACCCCGCTCGACTACAAGGGGCGACTGACTTTCTGGTATCAGGGCGTGTTCGAGGGCGACCCCGACCTTTTGCGCCAGTACTACAAGGATTTCTTCGAGACCTTCCGCAAGACCTATCCGAACATCCAGCTCGAGGAACAGGCCCTCACCTACAACGATCTTCTTGACAAGTTCCGCACGGCGCTCCTGGGCAATGCCGCGCCGATGGCGGTCCGCCTGCAAATCCTAGGTGGTAACGAGTTCGCCTCAAAGGGCTACCTGGAGCCGCTCAAACCCGAGGATGTCGGGTATTCCACCGAGGATTTTTGGCCCGGCGCCATGAAGGCCGTGACCTGGGAGGGGGTGACCTACGGCATTCCAACCAACAACGAGACGATGGCGTTCATCTGGAACGCCGACATCTTCAAGCGTGCGGGCCTCGATCCGGACAAGGCTCCGGCAACCTGGGACGACGTCGTCAAGTATTCCAAGCAGATCCACGACAAGCTCGGCATTGCCGGTTATGGCCTCGTGGCACGCAAGAATGCCGGCAATACGCCGTACCGCTTCATGCCGCAGCTGTGGGCCTATGGCGGCGGCGTCTTCGACGAAGCCACCGAGAACCCGACCTATGAGGATGTCAGGCTCGATAGCCCGCAGAGCAAGGCCGCGCTGCAAGCCTCGTACGACATGTATGTTCGCGACAAGTCGGTTCCGGTTTCGGCACTCACCAACCAGCAGGCCGACAATCAGCCCCTGTTCCTCGCCGGCCAACTCGGCATGATGATCTCGCATCCGTCCGACTACGACGTCATGCTCGACCTGCAGAAGAAGGCGACGGGCGCCGACAAGGACAAGGCGCAGACCGTCATCGACAACATGCGCTACGGCCTGATTCCCACTGGCCCCGACGGCAAGCGCGCAGTCGTTTTCGGCGGCTCGAACATTCACATCCTGAAGCCTGAATATGTCGAGGGCGGCAAGGTCGACGAGCCGGCCGCAAAGGCTATCATCTGCATGTGGACGAGCCCTGAATGGTCGCTGAAGATGGCCTATGCCGGCTCGAACCCGGGCAATCTTAACGGCTTCAAGACCAAATGGATGAAGGAACGTCTGGACAACATCAAGTTCCTCGACGTGACGACCTCGATGCTGCCATACGGCATCCCGTTCCCGGCGCTGCCGCAGGCTCCCGAGATCATGAACATCATCGTGCCGGACATGCTGCAGAATGCCCTGACCGGAGCGATGACCGTCGACGAGGCAGCGGACGACGCGGCCAGGAAGGTAAGAGACCTGATGGGCGGACTCTAATCCAGGCCTGACCGGCTGCACCGATAGTGCAGCCGGTTCGTTAAGAACAAACAAGGGCGCGCCATAGTGACGATCGTGACCGGCAAGGCCGAGGCTCGCCGAAGAGTGCAATCCGGCAGGTCCGGCGTGCTACGCCTGATATGGGAGCATCGCGCCGACTACGCGTACGTGCTCCCTGCGATCGTCGTGATGCTGATCGTCATCGCCTATCCGATCTACTACACAATCGAGCTGTCGTTCTTCAAGACGCCGCCTGGCCTGCAGCTTCGCGACAAGACCTTCATCGGCTTAGACAACTACACGACTATCCTCACCAGCGAGGTGTTCTGGAGGGTCACCTGGAACACTCTGATCTGGACGCTGGGCTCCACTTTGATTGCCTTTGTCCTGGGGTTTGCCACCGCGCTGGCGCTCCACCGCGAGTTTGTCGGCCGCGGCGTGCTGCGCGCAATCCTGATCATTCCCTGGGTCATCAGCGCGGTCGCCGCCTCCTATATCTGGAAGTGGATCTATCATTCGGACTTCGGAATCATCGGTGCGGTGCTGGTCGGCCTCGGATTGGCCGACCGACCGCCGAATTTCATCGACAGCGTCAGCACGGTGCTGCCATCCCTGATCGTCGTCAATATCTGGCGCGAGTTTCCGTTTGCCATGATCATGATGATGGCCGGCCTGCAGACCGTGCCCGAGCAGTTGCTGCGCGCCGCGCAGGTCGACGGCGCCAGCGCCTGGCAGCGCTTCTGGCACGTCACCTTCCCGCACTTGCGCAACGTCTCGACGGTGACAATCTTGCTGCTGGCGGTGGCCAACTTCAATTCCTTCATCATCCCCTGGATCATGACCGGCGGCGGGCCGTCCAACGCATCGCATATCTGGATCACTCACATTTATGAGCTCGCCTTCGGCCGGCAGCGCTGGGGCGTGGCATCTGCCTATTCGGTGCTGCTGTTCCTCACCCTGATGACGCTCGGCTACTTCTACGTCCGTGCGCTAAGCGGCAACGAGCGGCAAGAGGGGAGCGCATGAGCACGACTGCCGAGACAGCCCCGCGAGCCCTGAGCCGTCGCCGGGTGCGCGTCGACGGATGGCGGTGGACCGGGCGCATCTTCCTCGCGTTCATGCTGCTTTACACCGCGGTGCCGATGATCTGGATGCTGATCACCTCGATCAAATCCGGGTTCGCGGCTATGGAATTCCCGCCGCAATGGTGGCCGGACGAACCGACGCTCGCCAGCTACCAAAAACTGCTCGATCCCCAGAACAGCGTCGGCCAGGATTTTCTCCGCTTCTTCTGGAACAGCCTTTTCGTGTCGACCGTTACGACAATCCTCTCGGTGATCGTCGCCGTCCCTGCGGCCTACGCGTTTTCGCGCTTCAGTTTCCCCGGCCGGAATTTCCTGTTCTTTTCCGTGCTGCTGCGCAACATGTTCCCAGCGGTGATATTTCTCGTACCGCTGTTCATCCTGATGCGCCTGCTCGGCTTGATGAACACGCACGGCTCGCTGATTCTCACCTATCTCACCTTCGGCCTGCCGTTGGCGATCTGGTTGCTCAAGGGCTTTTACGACAACATTCCGGTGCAGCTCGAGCAGGCGGCGCGCATCGATGGGGCAACGCGGTTCCAGGCCTTCATCCTGATTGTGATGCCGCTCTCGGCGCCGGGGATCATCGCCACCGCGATCTATTCGTTCATCGGCGCGTGGAACGAGTACATCTACGCCTACACCTTCCTCACCAAGAACGACCAGTTGACGCTGCCGGTCGGCATCCAGCGCTTCTTCTCGGAAAACACGACAGACTTTCCGGGCCTGATGGCGGCCAGCTTCATGATGAGCGTGCCCGTCGTGGTGCTGTTCCTCGTCCTGCAACGATACTTCGTACGCGCCCTTACAGAAGGCGCGGTCAAGCACTAGGGAGTTGCCGATGGCCCACGTGGCCCTCAAAGATCTCGTAAAATCCTATGGCGGCTTCAAAGCCGTCAATGACGTGTCGCTGACGGTCAATGACGGCGAGTTCGTTGCGCTCGTCGGCCCTTCAGGCTGCGGCAAGACAACCACGCTCAATCTCGTCGCGGGGCTGATCCCGATCACGTCGGGCGACATCGTCATCGGCGATCGGGTGGTCAACGACCTCGACCCCAAGGACCGCGACATCGCCATGGTGTTCCAGAATTACGCGCTCTATCCGCAGAAATCGGTTTACAAGAACCTGGCGTTCCCGCTGCAGATGCGCAAACTGCCCAGGGACGAGATCGACAGGAAGGTCAAGGAAGCGGCGCGCGTGCTCGACATGACGCACCTGCTCGAGCGCAAGCCGCGCGAACTTTCGGGCGGGCAGCAGCAGCGGGTGGCTCTGGGCCGTGCGCTTGTCCGCGACCCCGCCGTGTTCCTTATGGACGAGCCGCTCTCCAACCTCGACGCCAAACTGCGCGTGCAAATGCGGTCTGAGATCAAGCGCTTCCATCAGGACCTCAAGGCGACGATCATCTATGTGACGCATGACCAACTCGAAGCCGTCACCATGGCCGACAAGATGGCGGTGATGAACGGCGGCTACCTGCAGCAATATGATTCACCGGCGCAGGTCTTTGCCCATCCCGTCAACATGTTCGTCGCCAGCTTCATCGGCAGCCCGGCGATGAGCCTTATTCCGCTGCAGGCATCGACGGCAAACGGCAACGCTGTGTTGACCAGCGCAGAGGGCTGGAGCTTCGAGCTCTCGCCGCGCAACGCCCGGAAGGTCGCGAGCGCAACGACCAGCAAAATCGTGCTCGGCGCACGTCACTCGACGATCAAGCTGCGCAACAGCGCGGTCCCCGGCGCCATTCCGGCCAAAGCCTACACGGTGGAGCCGACCGGAGACGTCACCTTCGTGCAGGCGTTCCTGTCCGGCGCCATCGTCAATGTCAGCGTGCCGCCGAACATTGCCGTCGCGCCCGATGAACAGATCTGGCTCGAGTTCGACCAGGAGCGGATGCACCTGTTCGACGGCGAAACCGAAATGGCCCTCAAGGCCAACTGAGACGGGCGCCAAACTGAGACCGGGCGCCAACCGTGACGGGGCGCCAACTAATACAGGGCGGATGCGTTTGAAACGTGGGCGTGGATGACTACGAAGCTTAAGATTACCGCGATCAAGCCCTATCCAGTGTGGGTAGGAACGCGCAACCAGATGCTCGTCAAGGTCGAGACCGACCAGGGCATCTTCGGCTGGGGCGAGAGCGGCTTGAGTGGTCGCGAGAAGGCGGTGGCCGGCGCGGTCGAGCACTATCGCGAGTTTCTCATCGGCCGCGACCCGATGCAGATCGGCCGGACCTGGCAGGAGCTTTATCGCAGCCAGTACTTCGAAGGCGGACGTGTTCTGCAGGCGGCGATTTCCGCCATCGACATCGCCCTTCACGACATCAAGGGCAAGGCGCTGGGAGTGCCGGTCTACGAGCTGCTAGGCGGCAAGCAGCGCCACCGCATCCCCACCTTCGCCTCGACCGGAGACGAGGCCGAAGGTGACGCTGCCATCGAACGAGCCCGCGAGCTGCGCGCACAGGGGTGGCAGGCGATCCGCTTCTTCCCCGCCGGGCAAAACAGCAGGGACATCTTCGAGCCGCGCGAGTCGATCGGCGCTACCGCCAGTATCCTCAACAGGGCGCGCGAGGCGCTGGGCGATGACGTCGTCCTCGGCATCGACTATCATCATCGGCTGTCGGTGGCCGAGGCGGCGAGCTTCTGCAACAAGCTCGGCCGCGGCGTGCTTGATTTCCTCGAGGAGCCGATACGGGACGAGACACCGGGTGCCTACGAATCGCTGCGTACGATGACCGACATCCCCTTTGCCATCGGCGAGGAGTTTTCCAGCAAGTGGCAGTTCCTGCCCTACATCGAGCGCGGCATTCATCAGTTCAACCGGCTCGATGTTTGCAATGTCGGCGGGCTTACCGAGGCGATGAAAGTCGCTGGCTGGAGCGAGGCGCACTATGTGGACCTGATGCCGCACAATCCCCTTGGTCCGGTGTGCACGGCCGCGACCGTGCATCTCGCTGCCGCGGTACCCAACTTCGCGTGGCTCGAGACCAGGGAACCCGAAACAAAGCTGGGCTTCGACAATTCCGACTTCTTCCCCGTGCAACCACGGCTTGACGGGACCGACTATCCGGTCGGCGATTTGCCGGGGCTCGGCGTCGAGGTCAACGAGGAGGCGATCCAGGCGGCGAGCTTTCGTTTTTGGGAAGCGCCTCACCTTAAGCGCCGCGACGGTTCTGTTACGAACTGGTAGTTGCCTTTCAACCGGAGTCCACCATGACACATGGTCCCGACATCACGCGGCCGCCAAAAGACCTAATCGACGCGCTGAGGGGGATCGGCGCCGCGACGGTTGCCGGCACGCTTGGCCACATGGGTTTTCGCAATCCGCACATGGTCGGACCGGTGGCGCAGAACCACGGCAAGTCGATCGTCGGGCCGGCGCTGACGCTGCAGTTCATGCCACAGCGGCCGGACCTGTTCACCGAGGGAGAATATGCCGATCCGGAGACGCAGCTGCATCGGCACGTGCTTTATCACGCACAGGCGGGCGATGTGGTCGTGGTCGACGCGCGCGGCGACATGAGCTCGGGCGTCTTCGGCGATATGATGTCGACGTATTTCAAAGGCAGGGGCGGCGCCGGCATCGTCATCGATGGATGCATGCGTGACCGGCCCAATGTTGAAAAGCTCGATCTGCCTCTATGGCTGCGCGGCTGGACGCCGAACTATCATGTGCAGACCAGCATTTATCCCAATGCCGTCAACGTTCCGATTGCCTGCGGCGGTGTCACGGTGATCCCCGGTGACATCATCGTCGCCGACGACGACGGGGTGGTGGTGCTTCCCGTCGCAATGGCCCCGGCGGTAATCGAAGAATCACAGAAGCATCACGATTGGGAGGAGTTCTCGCGAGTGAAGCTGATGGAGGGCGGGCCGTTGCAACGCTACTATCCGCTGCATGACGATGCCCGCGGGGAGTACGAGGAGTGGCGCAAAACAAACCGCTTGGAGAACCCCGGTTAGCGCATGGATTACCCCGTGGCGGGCGGCAGCTGGCAACCGTTCACAGATGGCGCGCGGTACTGGTTTATTCGGCAGCTTCGGCCCTCGCCGCCGGCGCAATTCGCGCGGCGCAGTATTTGAACTCCGGGATCTTGCCGTAGGGGTCCAGCATCGGATTGGTGAGCATGTTGGCCGGACTTTCGTTGAAGCAGAACGGCATGAACACCATACCGTCGGCGACCTCCCGGTCGGCGCGCAGGATGGCGTCTACCGTCCCGCGCCGGGTCTCGACCGCAATCATCTCTCCTTGGCGCAGGCCGTACCGCTTGATCTCATAAGGGTTCATCGCAGCGATGCCTTGTGGTTCGATCGCGTCCAGCACGCCCGCCCGGCGGGTCATCGAGCCGGTGTGCCAATGCTCGAGTAGGCGGCCGGTGGTGAGCACCAGTGGAAACTCTTCATCGGGCACTTCGTCAGGCGGCAGCAAATCGGCCGGCACGATGCGGCCGCGTCCGTCCGCGGTCGGGAATCCGGACGAGAAGATGATCTCATTGCCGGGCTTTTCGGGACCGTCGGCCGGATAGATCACCGAACCTTCGCGCTCGATGCGGTCCCAGGAGATATGTTTCAAGGACGGCATCACGGCCGCCATTTCCGCATAAACATCCGAGACATGGCCGTAATTCCAGTCCAGACCGATGCGCCTCGCCAGTTCGACAATCAGTTCCCAATCCTGGCGCGCTTCGCCCGGCATGTCGAGCGCCGGCCGGCCGATTTGCACTTGCCGGTTGGTGTTGGTGTATGTGCCGAGCTTTTCGGCATGCGCCGAGGCCGGCAGCACCACATCGGCGTGCCAGGCGGTCTCGGTCAGGAAGATGTCCTGCACTACGAGATGGTCGAGCATGGCCAGTGCTTGCCGGGCATGGGTCTGGTCCGGATCGGACATGGCCGGGTTCTCGCCCAGTATGTACATGCCCTTGATTTCGCCGTCATGGATGGCGTCGATGATTTCGACGACCGTCAGGCCGCGTTTCGGGTCCAGCGTCTGACCCCAAAAGTTCTCGTATGCGCCGCGGATGTCGATGTTCTCGACCGATTTATAGTCGGGGAAATACATCGGGATGAGCCCGGCATCGGATGCGCCCTGCACGTTGTTCTGGCCGCGCAGTGGGTGCAGGCCTGTTCCCGGCCGGCCGACATGTCCGGTGATCAGCGCCAGAGCGATAAGGCAGCGCGCATTATCGGTTCCGTGTGTGTGCTGGGAAATCCCCATGCCCCAAAAGATGATCGACCGCTCGGCGGTCGCGTAGGTGCGGGCGACGTCGCGCAGCACGCTCGCCTCGATGCCGCAGACCTCGGCCATCGCCTCGGGCGAAAAATCCTTCACCTTGGCCTTCAGGGCCTCGAATCCGGAAGCGTTGGCCTGGATATATTGCTCGTCGTAGAGCTTTTCCTCGACGATGACGTGGATCAACGCGTTCAGCATGGCGACGTCGCTGCCAGCCTTGAATCGCAGCGAATGCGACGCATGGCGCATCAGGTCCTGGCCGCGCGGGTCCATGACGATCAGCTTGGCGCCGCGCTTGGCCGCCTGCTTGAAATAGGTCGCGGCGACCGGATGGTTGGTGGTCGGCCGTGCGCCAATAACGATGATGCATTCGGCCTTCAGCGCGTCGTTGAAGGGCGCCGAAACCGCACCCGAACCGACGCCTTCCATCAGCGCCGCCACCGAAGATGCGTGGCAAAGCCGCGTGCAATGGTCGACATTGTTGGTGCCAAAACCCTGGCGCACCAGTTTTTGGAACAGATAGGCCTCTTCGTTGGAGCCTTTCGCCGAACCGAAACCGGCCAGCGCCTGCCCGCCATAATCCCTGAGGATCGTCTTCAGCCCGCCGGCGGCGCGCGCAAGCGCCTCTTCCCAGGTAGCCTCACGAAAAACGGTCAGCGGATCGACGCCGCGCATATCGGCATCGCCCGACTTCGGCGCATCGTCGCGCCGGATCAGCGGCTTGGTCAGGCGTTCAGGCGACATCGCATAGTCGAAGCCGAAACGACCCTTGACGCAGAGCCGGTTCTCGTTGGCATAGCCATTGCGGCCATCGACCTGGACTATTCTGTTGTCCTTGACCGCAACGCTGGTCTGGCAACCGACGCCACAGAACGGGCACAGCGTGTCGACGACCTTGTCGAATTCCTGGATGACCCGGGTCTTGCCTGCCTCATCCATCAGCGACTTTTCGTAGAGCGCGCCGGTCGGGCAGGCCTGCACGCATTCACCGCAGGTGACGCAGGTCGACAGGCCCATCGGATCGTGCATGTCGAAGACGGGAAGCGAGTGATTGCCGCGCTCGGCCATGCCGATCACATCGTTGACCTGGACTTCGCGGCAGGCCCGGACACAGGCGCCGCAAGTGATACAGGAATCGAGATTGACGGCAATGGCGGGATTCGTGATGTCGAATTCTGGCCGAACATCATCCGTGGCGAATTTCGAGCTGTAGCGACCGCCGGAAATGCCCATCGAACCAGCCCACCGCCAGAACATCGACTGCTGATCCGGACCGTCGGCCGCCGGCCGCATGTTGCTGGCGAGCAGCTCGAACACCATCTGGCGCGATTTCGTGGCCCGTTCGGTATTCGTCTTCACCACCATTCCGGCGGAAGGCTTGCGGATGCAGGAGGCGGCAAGCACCCGTTCGCCCTCGACATCAACCATGCAGGCGCGGCAATTGCCGTCTGGCCGATAGCCGGGCATGTCGACATGGCACAGATGCGGGATCCTGGTGCCTTCGCGCTTTGCAACGTCCCAGATCGTCTCGTCGTCAGCGGCTGTGACCGTTTTGCCGTCGAGGGTGAATATGACGCCATCTGCCATTTCAAAGATCATCCCTAAAATGCGTCAAAAGGTGATTGACCGGATTTGGCGCCGCCTGGCCGAGACCGCAGATGGAGGAATCGCGCATCACTGTTTCAAGGTCGCGCATCGCCGTCTCATTCGGCACGCCCTTCTCTTTCAAGAGCGTTACCAGCTTTTCGGTTCCTTCCCGGCACGGCGTGCATTTCCCGCAACTCTCATGTTTGAAGAAATTCATAAGATTGAGGGTCACATCCCTGATGTTGTCGGCTTGCGAAAGCACGACCACCGCATGTGAGCCGACAAAGGCGCCCTGTTTGGCGAGTTCGCCGCCGAAATCGAGTTCAATGTCGCCCATCGACGCCGGAAGGATGCCGCCCGAGGCTCCACCTGGCAGATAGGCCTTGAATTCATGCCCGTCTGCCATGCCGCCGCAATAATCCTCGATCAGTTCGCGCACGGTGACGCCGGCCGGGGCCAGCTTGACGCCCGGCTCCTTCACATGTCCGGAAACCGACCAGGAGCGAATTCCCTGATGGCCGGGCTTGCCCTGCGCGGCGAACCAATCGGGTCCCTTCTCGACGATGTCGCGAATCCACCACAGCGTCTCGACATTGTGGTTGAGTGTCGGGCGTCCGAAAAGTCCGACTTCGGCAATATAGGGAGGCCGGTGACGGGGCATGCCGCGCTTGCCCTCGATGCTTTCCAGCATCGCGCTTTCCTCGCCGCAAATATAGGCGCCGGCGCCGCGCCGCAGGTCGATGAAACCGGGCTTGACGATGCCGGCTGCCTCGAGCGCCGCGATCTCGGCGCGCAAAATGGCGAGCACGGCCGGGTATTCGTCGCGCATGTAGAAATAGATGCGCTCGGCCTCGACCGCGTGGGCGGCGATCAGCGCGCCTTCGAAGGTGCGGTGCGGATCCTTTTCAAGATAGATGCGGTCCTTGAAAGTGCCAGGTTCGCCTTCGTCGCCATTGATCGACATCAGCCGCGGCCCTGGATAGCCACGCACGAAGCTCCATTTCTTGCCGGCCGGAAAGCCGGCGCCGCCGAGACCGCGCAGACCGGCGTGCTCCATGGTGTCGATGATGGCGTCAATGCCGGTCTCGCCCGCCTTCACCTTCCGGAAAAGCTGATAGCCGCCAGCGGCCCGATAGGCATCAAGGCCAACATAATCGGGCACGACAACCTTCGTATCGCCCGAGCGAGCCAGATCGATGAGGATATGGCTGCTGGCTTGGTCGACCTCACGGTCGCCAATGCGCGCCGCGGGCGCTGTGGCGCAGCGGCCCATGCAGGGCGCACGCATGACGCGGACCGTCTTCGGGTCGGCCTTGGCGGCCAGTTCGCCAATCAGGTGCTCGGCGCCCGCCAGCATGCAGCTTATCGATTCGCACACCCGGATTGTCAGCGGCGCGGGCCTCGCCTCGCCTTCCCTGACGATATCGAAATGGTCGTAGAAGGTGGCGACCTCGTAAACCTCCACCTGGGACAGGCGCATGTCTTCGGCAAGCGCGCGCAGATGCGCGGCCGACAGACAACCGTAGCGGTCCTGAATCAGATGCAGGAATTCGATCAACAGATCCCGGCGCCGTTCGCGATGGCCAAGAAGTTCCCGGACCTCGGCCAGGGCAACATCATCCAGCGCCCGCCCTTTGGGTCCGCGATCGGGAGATCGCCGTTGCTGCATTGTCATCCTCTCTCCTCCCGGACCCTTCGTCTGAGGAAGGCGGCTCCCGCCACCAATGTGGTTGTGAGCTCCCTCAGCCCGGCGCACCTTGGATCAAGGACTTGGCACACAAATCGACTTGGCAGACAAGTTGAACCAAATGCCGGTTTGACAATTTTAGCATGGCCGGGGCGCCGCGACAGAACTGATCTGCGCCCTGATTTGTCGCACGGCCTATACCGGGGCAGCTTGCGCCTTCTCGATCAAGAAAACGATGTGGTCTCCCTGCCGTTGCATCGCCTCCAGGCGGTCGCCCATTTCGTTGATCAGATTGGGAATGTCTATGGCTGCCAGCGGATCGGTGCAACGGACCTCAAGGCGCTCGCCTGGGCTTATGCCGCTGAGCGCCTTGCGGGTTTTCAGCGCCGGCAAGGGACATTTCAATCCCGTCAGATCGAGCTGTCTCGTCGTCATGGTGGCGCACCATGGCGGACCGCTTACCGGTCGTCAACGGTCGCCGACCCAGGGTATACTGCAGTTGAGAGCGGCCAGGCGTCGCACCGCATTTTGGCATACTGCATGCCCACCGGCTCGACGGCGTTCGTCAATACAGGTCCGAATAGGCAAGGAACTGAACGGTCTGGCCCGGCTCGACCTCGGCTATTTCCTCGCCGAGTTCGACAAGGCCGTGCGTTTGAACCAAAGAAGACAGCATGCCAGCGCCCTCGCGCGGGAATTTGACGGCTTCATATGTGCCATCCTGCGTCCCACGCAGGCTTACCCGCACATATTCGCGTCGCCCCGGCTTTTTGCGGTAGGAGAAGGCGGCCCGCACCGGCCGCGAAATTGGTGGCTGCTGCCGTGCGCCGGCCAGTGCAAAGATCGCGGCGCGCGCAATATGGGCGAATGTGACGAAGCTCGCCACCGGATTGCCGGGCAGCCCAATGAAGGCTGTTCCCCTGATCACCCCCATGGCGACCGGCCGGCCGGGTTTTATGGCCACCCGCCAGAAGACCAGGGTGCCCACACTCTCGACGGCGGCCTTGACGCAGTCGGCCTCCCCGGTCGAGACCCCGCCGGACGCCAGGATCAGGTCCTGTCCTGGCGCAGCCTTGCTCAGCGCATCCGCGATCAGCCTGCTGTCGTCGATCAGAATGCCCAAATCGGTGGTCTCGCAGCCCAATCTTGCCAGCATGGCCATCAGCATGAAGCGGTTCGAATCGAAAAGCTGGGCCGGTCCCCGGACCTTTCCCGGCGCGACGATCTCGTTGCCGGTCGAGAAGATCGCGACGCGAACTTTGCGCCGCACATCGATCTGCGTCATGCCGAGCGCCGCGGCGAGCGCAACATCCTGCGGGCGCATGCGCTGGCCGGCCTGCAGGACCACCTTGCCTGCTGCGACGTCCTCGCCCGCCGGCCGCACGTTGGCTCCTCTTTTCAGGCCGGGCGGAAGAATGACCCTGCCGGTATCGTCGACACGGACATCTTCCTGCAAGTAGACCGTGTCTGCCCCCTCCGGCAGCGGAGCGCCGGTGAAGATGCGTATGGCTTGTCCGGGCGCGGCGTGCCGATCCGGCGCCATCCCAGCCTGGATCCTGCCGCTCACCGGCAAGGCTTTTTCAACGGTTCCCGGCAGGTCGTCGCCGCGCAGTGCATAGCCGTCGACGGCTGAGTTGGTGAAAGGCGGCAGGGGCAGCGGCGCCACCAGATCACTCGCCAGGACGCGCCCATCGGCAATCGCCAGCTGGACGGTTTCGGTCTCGTCGACAACGGTCAGCCGTGAAGCAATCAGTGCGGCTGTATCATCGAGCGATCGCATCGGGCCGCCGAAAGCGAAGCAGTCATCTGAAAGTTGCGCCATCGAGCCTTCAGCCTCTATGGATCTGGCCGAGCCGGCAGCTCGGCGCCATCCGGCAAACCCAGTCTGCGCCTGTGCGCGCTTTTGTGGACCGGCATCGGTTTGAACAGGCTATATAGTGCAGGTCAAGCCGGAGGTAACGCGTCCACTCCGGCGAGCGGGATTGCAATTTCAAGAGAGCGCCATGCAACAGATGAAAACCCGACCAGACCCCGCCATCATCATGCCGAGCCCGGATGACATCCGATTGACCGAACAGGTCAGCGGCATCGATCATACGGGCGCCGCTATTCAAATCCGCGTCCCCGTTGAACGCCCGCTGACGCTCTATCTGAATGCCCAGGAGATCGTCACGATGATGACGATCGGCGACTATCCCGAATATCTGGCGCTGGGCTACCTGCTCAATCAGAACATGCTTAAATCTGACGACGTCGTAACCGAGGTCGAATATGACGACGACGTGCAGGTCGTGGTCGTCCGTACCGAGCGCAACACAAATTACGAGCAGAAGCTTAGAAAACGGACGCAGACTTCAGGCTGCGCGCAAGGGACCGCTTTCGGCGATCTTCTCGAGGCGCTCGATATCACTCTGCCGCCAGCCGCGCTGCACACCTCCTGGCTTTACCAAATGACCCGCACGATCAACACGACGCCGTCGCTCTATCTTGAAGCGGGCGCGATTCATGGCTGCGTGCTTTGCAAGGAAGGCACGCCGATCTGCTACATGGAGGACGTCGGGCGCCACAACGCCGTCGACAAGATCGCCGGCTGGATGTATCGCCACGGCATCGATGCCGCTGACAAGATCCTTTACACGACGGGCAGGCTGACGTCGGAAATGACGATCAAGACGGTTCGAATGGGCATTCCGATCCTCGTCTCGCGCTCGGGTTTCACCGCCTGGGGAGTAGATCTGGCGCGTCAGGCCGGCCTGACGCTGGTCGGTCGGGCGCGCGGCAAGCGGTTCGCCGTGCTATCGGGCGCGGACCGCATCGTCTTCGACCAGGACCTCGCTTCCGTCGACGAGGAAGCACCGCGTCACAGACGCAAGGGAGCCGACGATGGCGAATGAGAAGGTGCCGACCCTGGGCGTCGTTCTCGCCGGCGGGCTCGCCCGGCGCATGGGCGGTGGCGACAAATCGATGCGTCGGATCGACGGACTCACCATCCTCGAGCGTGTCCTCGAGCGCCTCAGCCCGCAATGCGACGGGCTGTTGCTGAACGCCAATGGCGACCCTGCCCGCTTCGACCGCTTTCGCCTACCAGTCGTCGCCGACCCGGTCGAGAATTATCCGGGCCCGCTTGCCGGCGTGCTTGCGGGCCTCGACTGGACCGCGGCGAACAGGCCCGATGTCGAATGGATCGTCAGCGTCGCAGCGGACTGTCCTTTCTTGCCGCGCGACCTCGTCGAACGGCTGCATCGAGCGCGCATGGCGAAAGCTGCGGATCTGGCGGTGGCGATGTCAGCGGGTCGGACGCATCCTGTCATCGGGCTGTGGCAAGTGGCGATGCGAGATGCGCTACGCCATGCACTGGTCGAAGAGGGCGTTCGCAAGATCGACCTGTGGACAGCTCGCTACAAGGTTGCAACCCAGTCCTGGCCGGACAAGCCGGTGGATCCCTTCTTCAATGTCAACACGGTCGAAGATTTTGCCGAGGCCGAACGGCTGGTTGGGCACCTTGCCGACCCTTAACCCGCATATCTCACACTTGGCCAGGTCGGGTAAAACCCATGCGCTCGACCGCCTCGTTGAATTCAGGCGAAGCGAGCGCGGTTAGGAAGGCCTGCACCGCGGGTCGCTGTTTGCGGGCAGAGACCAGCGCGAAATCATAATGCTCTTCCTTCAGCGCAATGAAGCCGAGCCCGGCTGAGCGCGCCACCGGCGCAATGGTGACGCCCCAGTCGGCTCGGTTCTGCGCCACGGCCGCCGCGACGGCATTGTGCGAGCGGGGCTGGTTCCAATATCCGTCGGGGCGCGCGGCACCAAGTAGTTGGTCGATCAGGATGCGCGTGCCCGAGCCCTGGTTGCGGTTGACCATCATGCAATTGGGAGCGGCGAGTGCGGCTCGCACCGCCTCCTCTGGGTCGGTCCCCTGGAAGCGCAGGTCGCCCGGGCGGTAGACGATGCCCTGCATGCGGCGCCATCCCTGCACGAGTTCGAGGCCTTCGCTCAGGAACGGCGCATTGTAGCTTTGCGTCTTGGCATCGAACAGGTGGATGGGCGCGATATCGCACTCGCCTCGCCTGGCCGCGGCCAGGCCTCCCAGGCTGCCGACCGCGATGGACCGCACCGTCAGGCCGGCGCGAAACAGAATGCCCACGACAAGATCAAGGCCGGTGCAGTTGCTGCCGATCACCACGAGATCGGGAACACGGACGTGCGGGGTGAACAGCGTCACCGACGCCTCGCTTCCGGCAGGCATATTGTCGGCTAGAGCTTCGATGCTGATGAAGCCGTCGGCCTGGGCAAAGGACGTTATCGCCCCCGAGCCCTTGCCGGTGGGATAGGCGACCAGCCCCTGCTCACCCTCGACCAGCGATACCATCACGAACTCCGTGCGGCCGAGTTCGGACTGAATGCGCAGTGGGACCTTTGCCGCGACCTTCGCTTCGGTCCGAGGCGGCAGGCCCGCCATGCGACGCAGCACGGGTACGATCATGTCATGGAAGGTGAACATGGCCGAAGTCGGGAATCCCGGCAGCACGACGACCGGCTTGCCGTCGCAGACGGCGAGGCAAAGCGGCTTTCCCGGCTTCAGCGCCACGCCATGGGCAACGATGCCGGGCGCGCCGAGACGGTTCACGATGCGGTGGCTGACATCACCCGCGCCCTTGGACGTCCCACCCGACAGTATCAGCACGTCATGCGCCGCCAGCGCCTCGCGCATGGCGGCTTCGAGTGTGGCTTCGTCATCCGGATAGGCGCCGAGAAAGCTCGCCTGGCCGCCATTTTCGGTTATCGCGGCGCTGACGATTGCGCCATTGGCGTCGTAAATGCCGGCGGGTCGCAGGGTGTCGCCTGGTTGGACAAGTTCGTCGCCGGTCGACAAAACCGCCACCCGCAGCTTGCGCGCCACCGTCACCAGCGCAATTCCACAGGCGGCAAGCATGCCGATTTCACGCGAGCCGATCACCGTTCCGGCGCGCAGCAGAACCTCACCGCGGGCAATGTCGGATCCGGCATGCGAGATGAACTGGCCGGGCGAGGCTCCGCGCCTGACCTCGATGGCATCGCCTTCGGCTGGGTGTGTGTGCTCCACCATGACGATGGCATCGGCGCCGCGCGGCACCGGCCCGCCCGTCGCGATCGAGGTGGCGGTGCCTGCGAGCACAGGGATTTGCGGGGCGACACCGCAGGCGATGGTTTCGCGGTTGAGCAGGAGCCTGGCAGGAAGCGCCTCCGACGCGGTGGCGATGTCGGCGGCGCGCACGGCAAAACCATCGACGTTCGAACGGTCGAAGGGCGGCACGTCGATCGGAGCCGTGACATCATCGGCAAGCGGCAGCCCAAGCGCATCCGCCAGCATCAGTTCTTCGGTCGGGGTCGTCCTGGGAAATAGCACCGCCTCGAAACGGGCGAGCGCCTCGTCGCGCGACAGGACCGTCAGGAACTGCTCCTGGCCGGTATGCTCCTGGCCGGTATCTGGGCGGGTGGATCTGGTCATCACCGACTCATCTGGGATCGTCGAACACAAAGGCGCCGACAGGTGTTCCCGCGGCCCAACCCTCACTGCCCCCTGGAATGGCAAGCCATGCATCCGCCAGGCGGATCGCCTCCAGCGAAAAATCTCCTATCGCAAGCGGCCGCCATCTGTCTTGTTGCTGGTTCAGCAGGACGATCTCGGCCAGTCCGACCGTGGACGAGATTTTCCGCTCCAGCGCCAGGACCGTCTGTCGCCGGGCGCTCCTGTCCGTCAGGCGATCGATAGCCGGCTGAACCAGCGCCAGAAAGGCGGCAAGAGCCTGATCGGGCGCGCCGGGCAAAGCAATGATCGGGACCGCATCGAGCCGTCCGATCGCCGCGGTTCGGCCGGGCTGTAGCGCTATGTTGTGGGCGATGAGCGCCCCACGCGCGGCAAGCGCGTCGGCTGTAGCGTCGGCGCGCCCCGCACCAGTGCCTCCAATCAGGATGATCAGATCGCCGGCTGCATTGCCAAGCGCCTGGGCGACGGATCTGGCGTCGCGCGCAACCGTTTCGATATCGAATACCGTCGCGCCAGAGGCTCTTGCAAGGTCGGCGATAAAATGCGCCGTGAAAGTATCGCTCGTCGGGGCGGCGACATCGATCAGGCGCACCTGCGGCATCCGCACCGCAATTTCACCAATCCCTGCGCTTCGCACTGTCAGGAGGTCAGCGGCCGACAGCCTGTTCCCTGCAATGATGAGCGGTCGGCCCGCCGCCATGTCCTCGCCGGCGCGTCGCACGCCCTGGCCCGGTGCCGCTTCATCGAGCGCCTGGGGCATCGGGCCGCTGCAATCGATGAGATCGGCATCGAGAACGCAATCGCATCCCTCCGGCATGGCGCCGCCTGCCTCTATCCAGACCGGCATTGCCGTCAGCGGCAGCGGCGAATAGGCCGACGCACCGGCAAGATCGAGCGCGCGGCACGCCCAGCCGTCTGTCCTTGCGGTGTCGCGGATGGGCTGCGCGCGTGCCCGGGGCGGCATGGCGGCGCCTATCTTCCCAGGCGTCTGGTCAAGCGGCAAAAGAGTGGGCGCAACCGGCTCCACTCCGTCGAGGAGTGCGGCGAGAGCCGCTTCGAGACCGGTCAGCGCGCCGACGGAAGGCTGCATTCTCATCATGTCCGATGATGGGGCAGATGCAACCCGCTTTGCAACCGACTTCAGGAGCGCTTCTGCTCAGCGTTCGGGAAGAACAGTTGCTGGCCGTCAATATTGTATTCGCCGATCGCCTGCTGTCCTTCAGGCGAGATCAGCCAATCTATGAAGCGTTGGCCGGGTTCAGCCTTGACGCTCGGGTGCCTCGCGGGATTCACCAGCATGACACCGTACTGGTTGAACAGCCTTTTATCGCCTTCGACCACGATCTCCAGTTCGCCGCGGTTCTTGAACGCCAACCATGTGGCGCGATCGGAAAGCACATAGGCATCCATGGCGCTGGCTGTGTTGAGCGCAGCGCCCATGCCCTGCCCTATCTCCTTGTACCAGTGGTCCCCCACCGCCGCGATATCGACACCTGCCGCCTTCCAGAGTCCGAGTTCAGCAAAGTGGGTTCCGGATTTGTCGCCGCGGGAAACAAAAACAGCTTTTTTGCTCTGGATCGATGTCAAGGCGACTGCGATATCCGGCGAACCCTTGATGCCGGCCGGGTCGCCTCTGGGCCCGATCAGGACGAAATCATTGTACATCACATCGAAGCGTTTCACGCCAAAACCTTGCTCGACGAATTTCTCCTCCTGCTCCCTGGCATGGACGAAGACCACGTCTGCGTCTCCCCGGCGGCCGGCGTCGAGGGCCTGGCCGGTTCCCTGCGCGACCACCTTCACCTCGATTCCGGTCCTTGTGGTGAACAAAGGCAGTATGTGGTCGAAAAGGCCGGAATCCCGTGTCGACGTCGTCGAGGCCACCACGATCGACTGTTCCTGTGCGCTGGCCGATGCGCCGCTGGAAGCGAGGAAAGTCAAAATGATCGCAATTGCGGTAAACAGTCGACGGTTCAGCACTGGAAGCTCCATTTCCGCGGTCAAAGCACGAGTTCCCCATGGATAAAGGCGGCAGCTTCTGCGGATGCGGGGCGATCGAAAAAATCACCGGCGCTGGCGTGCTCGCACAGTCGGCCGCAAACGAGGAAGACGACATCTCCCGCGAGCCGTCGCACCTGGCCGAGATCGTGCGAAGCCATGACGATCTTGGTACCCGATTGGGAGGCCATCAGGATGATCGCCTCGACATGGCGGGTTGCAGCGGGATCAAGGCTGGCGGTGGGCTCATCGAGCAGCAGGATCTCGGGTTCGCGCGCCAGTGCGCGGGCAAGCGCCACGCGCTGTTGCTCGCCGCCGGACAAGCGCCGCGCAGGTCGCGCCGCCAGGCCCAGAAGGCCCACACGATCGAGAAGTTCCTCGGTGCGTGCCGCGCGACGATGGCGCGGACAGCCAGCTTGCGCCAGTGCGTAAACCACGTTGGCGGCGACGCAGCGGCGCAGCATCACCGGTTTCTGGAGCAGCATTGCCCGGCGCCCGAGGCCGCGATCGGTGCGCCCACCCCAGCTCACAGTTCCTGCGGAAGGCGCGGCAAGTCCCATGCAAACCCGAAGCAGTGACGTCTTGCCCGCGCCATTGGGACCGAGCACCAGTGTCGGCGCACCGGGAGTAATCGCCAGGTTCAGGCGGTCGAGCATGGTCGTGGCGCCGGCGCTGAGCGAGACCCGGTCCAGAACGAGAGGAAGGTCGGTTAGCGCGGCCCGCATCATCAAGCCACCCGTTGCTCCGACCACAATCGCAGGCCCCAGGCAGCGGCATTGATGGCAAGAATGAGGCCGATCAGGATGACGCCGAGCCCGATCGCGAGCGGCAGGTCTCCCTTTGATGTTTCGAGCGCGATCGTGGTGGTCATGGTTCGGGTAAAGCCCTCGATATTGCCGCCGACGATCATGACCGTGCCGACTTCGGCGGCCGCCCGGCCGAAGCCGGCGAGCATTGCGGTAATCAGGCTGAAACGGCTGTCCCACAAGAGCGTCGCCACCCGGCCTGTCGGGCCGACGCCCATCGCCGTCAGTTCCTCGCGATATTCGCGCCACAAATCCTCGATGGTCTGGCGCGTCAGAGCCGCGATAATCGGCAGGACGAGAAGCGCCTGCGCGATGACCATGGCGGCCGGTGTGAACAGCAGGCCGAACGCGCCGAGCGGCCCTGATCGCGACAACAGCAGGTAAACGGTCAGGCCGACGACTACGGGCGGCAGGCCCATGAAGCCGTTGACAAGCACGACGAGCGCGGAACGTCCCGGAAAACGGGTCAGTGCCAGCAACGCCCCGAGCGGCAGTCCCACGACGGCCGCAACTGCAACGGCGGCCAGGGTAATGGTCAGCGAAAGCCGCACTATCGAGATCAGCGTCGCGTCGCCACTCGCGATAAGCTGCCATGCATTTAGGCCTTCTGACATACCCTTTCACCTGCGCTGCGTCGTCCTGCTATTTCTGCTGCATTTACTCCGCATTCGTCAAACAATTGAACCTGCGCAGGAATATGCATAGGATTGCAGGATGGATTTGCTGACGACTGCAGAAGCCGCAGACTATTTGCGCCTTGGCGAACGCAAGCTTTACGAGCTGGTCGCCAAAAACAGCATCCCGTGCAGCAAAGTGACGGGCAAATGGCTGTTTCCGCGTAACGAGCTCGACCGGTGGGTTCTGTCGGGATTGGCGCGTCCCGACGGAATGATTGCGCCCGAGCCGCCGCCCATAGTCGGCGGCAGCCAGGACGACCTGCTTGAATGGAGCCTTCGTCAGGCGGGCTCTGGCCTCGCCTCGCTTGCCGAGGGGACGGCAGGCGGCGTTGCGCGTCTTTTGCGTGGCGAGATTGCCGCTGCGGCGATCCATTTCCACGGTGATGCCGCCGACCCCAATGTGGAGGCCGCGCGCGCCATGCCGCGGCTGCACGATGCGGTGCTGATCGGTTTCACGCGGCGCGAACAAGGGCTGCTGCTGCCGCCGGGCAACCCCCGATCGCTCAACAGCCTGGCCGATGTCCTAGAAAGCGGCGCCAAGATCGCGATGCGCCAGGTCGGGGCCGGAGCCCAAATGCTGCTGGATGTCCTGGTCGCCCGCGCCGGCGCCAGCCAGAGGCGGTTGAACCGGCTCGAGCCGCCATGCCTGACAGGGCCGGAACTCGCTGCCGCGATCCGGACCGGCAGGGCCGATTGCGGCATCGCCACACGCGCCGCCGCGCGCGCCGCCGGCCTCAAATTCGTGTCATTGGCGTGGGAGAATTTCGATCTGCTGATGCGGCAGCGAACCTATTTCCAGCCTTCGATCCAGGCGCTGATCCGCCTCATGGCCGAGGACAGCTTCACCCAGCGCGCCGCAGAACTTACGGGCTATGACACCGACCCGGCCGGGCAGGTCCGATTCTTCCATTGATGTGGGGTGTCGATGGAGCGCCGGGCGCACCGCCGAACCTGTTCAGCCAAGGTCGATGTCGCCTTCGACGACGTGGTGCAGACCCGCGCGTTCGGCCGTGATCACGGCCCTCACGGTCAGGCGCCCCTGCCCTTTCAGTCCCGCATCCGCCACGGCCTTTTCGATCGCCTGCTGCGAGGTGACGCCGACCTGCTTCAGGAACTTGCGCATCGACACGTTGAAGGCATCGGTTTCCATGTTTTGAGTCATAGGATTGCCTCTAATAGCTTGGACTGTGCGGCTGGTCGGGTCGCGATCGCATGCTGTTCCCCGGCAAAGACGCTGCCCGCCAGCGGAACACGGAAACGTATGATGCGCAATGCATAAGACGCTCGCAACTGCTTTGCTCGCTGCTGTTTTCCTCGCCGGCGCGACGGCACTTGGTGCGGAACTGCGCGGGCATGGCGGTCCGGTGCGGGCGATTTCCGTGGCGCCGGACGGAAAGACGGTGGCAACCGGCAGTTTTGATACCAAGGCAATCATCTGGTCGCTTGAGACCGGCGAAGCACGCGACGTGCTGCTCTTCCATGAAGGTGAGGTAACTGCCGTCGCTGCATTGCCGAACGGGCGCTTTGCCAGCGCCGGTACGGATGGTCGTATCGCGATCTGGCAAATCGGTCGAGGCGAGCCGGCCCGCATCCTGGAGGGCCACACCGGGCCTGTCGCCGATCTCGAACTGTCACCCGACGGATCGATGCTGGCTTCGGCGTCCTGGGACACCACCGTCCGGCTCTGGCCGCTTGCCGGTGGGCCAGCGCGCGTCCTCGAAGGCCATCGTGCAAACGTCAATGCGCTCGCCTTCTTGGCGGACGCAACCCTCGTCAGCGCCGGCTATGACGCGACAGTCATCTTTTGGCCGAGCGAGGCTGGGGCGGCTCCGCTTCGGGCCATCATGCCGACGCCGCTCAACGCGCTAGCAAGAGCGTCCGGCGACCGCCTGTTCGTCGCAGGTGCTGACGGGCAGCTGCGGCTGCTCGACCGGCGCGGCAAAGTGCAGCTGGAAGTTCCGGCCTTGGGCAAACCGGTGATTGCTCTCGCCGCCACCCCAGACGCGAACTATCTCGCCGTCGCCGGCATCGGTGATGGAATCCTGTTGCTGGACGCCATCAGCCTCTCCACCATCCGCACGCTCGACACCTCCGGCGTGGCGGTATGGTCGCTTGCGTTCGCGGCTGGCGGCAAGACGCTTCTGGCTGGCGGCGCCGACCATCTGGTGCGGGAATGGAACGTCGAGACGGGCGAGCGCCTTGGAGCCGCTACAGCAGGCAGGACCGATCCGATGGCCAGATACGCAGGCAATCCGGACGCAGAAGTATTTCGCGCCTGCGTTGCCTGCCATACGCTCGACCCGAACGATGGCCATCGAGCCGGGCCGACGCTGCATGGCATTTTCGGGCGCAAGATAGCGTCCGTGCCGGGTTACCATTATTCGCCCGCTTTCCGGAAAATGGACATCGTCTGGACACCGGAAACCGTGTCAGAGCTGTTCGAGCTCGGTCCGAACGCCTACACCCCCGGCACCAAGATGCCTGAACAGACGATCAGCAATGCCGAGGATCGGGCAGCCCTGATCCGCTTTCTTCAGGCCGAGACACGCACCGACTGAACTTCGACATCACCGCATCGACCGAGCGCCCAAAAGGCTCGATGACTCCAGCCTGTGGAACACCGCCCGATTGCGGCCAGTCTGCTTGGCAACATAGAGTGCTCGATCGGCCTGCCGCTGGAGCTGCTCCGGCGAAATGGCCTGGTCCGGCGCCTGGACCGCCACGCCGATGCTGAGGGTGATATAGCGGGACACGCGGGATCCAGGATTAGGAAGACGAGCAGCTTCCACACACTCGCGAATTCGCTCGGCTACAATGGCGGCCTCCTGCTCGTTCACACTTGGAAGCAGCACGAGAAATTCCTCACCGCCGTAGCGCGCAACATGATCGCGATCGCGCCTCACGTTCTCCCGGATCAAGCGGGCGACCTCGATGAGGCAACGATCGCCCTCGGCATGACCGAGACGATCGTTGAGCTTCTTGAAGTCGTCGATGTCGCACATCAGCATGGCGGCGCCGCCGGGGCATTTGCCGCCACCGCCCCAGACGTGGTCGAGCGTTTCCGTCATCCGGCGCCGATTGTCGACGCCGGTCAGCGGATCGGTTCTCGCCAGAAGCTCCAGCCGATCGTTCGCTTCTGCCAGTTCGGCAACCCTGTGTCGGTCTCGAAGCTCGAACAGAAAAGTCTTCTGAGCCAAAATTGTCATCGTACGCCGCGCGGCGACCGTAGCGAGAATGCCGCTGGCAAAAAACAACGTGGCAGCCACCGCATTGCCAATCTCAAGGCCCGGGTTCTGCACCTGGAAGACGAGATAGAGACCGAGAGCCAAAGCCGCGACCGTCACGGTCCATGCCTGAGGGACGCCGAAGATGATGATGGCGGTAATCGCTACGAACAGCATGATGTTCAAGTGCCGTTCGTAGAACTCGCCGCCGGCGCTTGCGCCGACCAATACGATCGACAACAGGATGAGGAACATGCCTGTGATCAGGGAACCCCCCTGGACCCAGGACGGGCGCCGTTTTCGCCAGACAAGGACCACGGCTGCAGCGACGGGAGGGATGATGGCGCCAGGCAAGAGCATGGATAGCGCGATCGACCTTGGAAGCATCACCAGGTTGAGCGCCAGCGTCAGGACATCCAGGAACGCCACCCATGTCATCCAGGCGCGGATGATCTTGGCCGTTTGCGACCAGACACGTGCCTGAAACAGGCGCTTGATCTCGCCTTTGAGCCGGATGTCGCGCGTGCGCTGCGCCAGAAGTCGCTCAACTTCCGCCGTGACGGCAGGATCGTCCTGCATGTCGAGGTGCGTTCGATCTATCAATCGACGGGCCCTGAGGCCCCCCTTTCCCATACATCCATTCGAGCCACCCGGTGGTCAGCCGAGCGGCAAGCATGTCACGCTATGCTGAAGATTTGATTGCTAAAACCGTTTATTTGCGTGTTGATTGCAACCCTCGAAACCGGCTCTCCGCTTGACGCCGCAAGGCGGTGCACCCGACCTATGTCGAGGGGCAGTCCAAAGCGAGGGCTCAGACCGAGGGCTCAGACCGCCTTGTCGCTCGAGGCCTTGCGCTCCCGCAGATAGTCTTCAGTGGTTCGCGGCGGCGAGCGACCAGGGCCTGCATAAGGATCGAAGCCCTCATTCATCGCCGCATCGACGCGGCAATTGTCGCACATCCGTACAAGGTCGAGCCGCCGTGCGTTCTCGCCTGCAAACATCCAGTGTTTGCCTTCGAGCTTGGCGACGATCCGCTCGACGGTGCTCCTTGTGCCGAACGGCTTTGCGCAGCGGATGCAGTTGTACGGCTCCTCTTGCTTCACGACCCGGCTGCGAGCACCCCATGCCTGGAAATCCACCTGCGGCGTCAAGGTGATGACCTTCTCCGGGCAGGTCGCGGCGCAAAGGCCGCACTGCACGCAGGCGCTCTCGGAAAAATACAGGGCCGGCTGCTGTTCGCTGTCGGAAAGCGCCCCGGTTGGACAGGCGGAGACACAAGAGAGGCAGAGCGTGCAGCCGTCGACATTGACGTCCAGGCCGCCGAACGGAGCTGCAGCAGGCAACGCCACCCGGTCGACCGGCGTCGGCGCGGCTCGATGGAGCTCGAGCATGGTGCTCGTCAGCAGGCTGCGCTTCTTGCCGAGCGGCAGGAATGCCGCCGGGCGCCGCGACGCAACATCTGGAGTAATCAGGTCGAGCGCCGAGGCGAGTATGTCGGGATCGTCCACTTCGATCAATCCGCAGACCTCCGCGCCATAACCGAGAGACCGGCTCAAAAGATTGGCGATTGCGATGTTTGCGGCAATTCCGGTAAGCTCATGCCTTGGCTTGGCCGACGACAGCGCCCTTACGGCGCAAGCGCCCCAGGCGACCGGCGCGGTCCACGCCTCGATCCCTAACTGGGTTATCTCGTTCACCGCGACCGGCAGGACATTTGCGGGCAGACCCGCGCCGAAGCGGGCAAGTGCGTCGATCAGCGGCTCGCCATGGCCGAGATCATGGAAAAGCACAATCGCATCCAGGCCGCCCGCCTCACGATAGGTGACAAGAAGCGTCCGCAGCCGCCGAAGCAGCGACTCGGCATCCGGCACGGCGTAGGCGGCAGCGCCCGTGGGACATGCCGCCGCGCAGCTGCCGCAGCCGGCGCATACTTCCGCATCGATCGCGACGTGGTTCCCGGCGGGCGTTATCGCCCCAGTCGGGCACAGGTCGAGGCACCGTGTGCAGCCGGTGATGCGCGATCTCGAATGGGCGCACAGATCGGAGGAGAAATCGATGAAGCGCGGCTTGTCGAACTCGCCAACCAAATCGGCTGCCGTTGCGATCGCAACGGCGACGGAGGCGCGATCGCCGGGATCGGCCTTCACGTAGCCGTCGCGCAATTCATGAGCAGGAAAAAGCGGAGCCCCGCCGGAGAGATCAAGGATGATGTCGGCGTTCGAGACCGCTCCATCCCGCGATATCCCAAAGCCAAGCCGATCGCGCGAAGATGGATTGGGCGCCGCGAAATCGTCGACTGTCAGCTCGAAGGCGCCAAGATGGCCTCGCGCTTGCCGGATCGTTCCCTGCAAGACGGGAAAATCCCAGACCCGGTGCGGCGCGATTTCGCGCGGACGGCTAAGCAACACGGTGACGTCCAGCTTTTCGGCGAGTTGCCGGCCCGCATCGATCGCCGTGGCGTCGCAGCCATAGACCAGGACGACACCATTGCTCGAAAGCGTAACCAGCGCGGGTGGCGAAGCGGGTTCGGCCGCCATGGCGAGCAGAGCCGCCGCTTTCGGGCCGGCAGCAGCAGCATCCTGCGACCAGCCGCCCGTCTCGCGAATGTTTGCGAAAACCAGATCGCCTGCGAAACCGAGTTCCTCGGCGAGGTCGCCGAAAAGCGGCGCCTGCTGCGTGCAGCTGATGGTGACTGCTTCGCCGCCGCTCAGGGCGCTGCGCACCCGGTCGAGTTCCGCGCCGCAGAACTGGTCCCCCGCCTCGACCCGTGCGCCCGTGCATCCGCGGGCGACGCTGGCGCCGAAGCGTGGCATGCTCCGCTCGCAGGAGCAGACCAGGACCGTGCGTCGTTTGTCCAGGCTCATCCCGACTCCCGTGGCATCTTCCTTGCCCACGCGGTAGCGCCTCTTGTCTGGAAGTATTATAAAGACATTACAGTCGCCGTCATCAAAATATGGATCGGCCTATGAGGCCCTCTGTCAGCGACCTCCAACTGCCACCGCCTTACAGCCTCGTGCCGCTGAGAGAGGCGGGTGACGCCTTTGCGCACGCCTGCGCGATTGCGGCAGACGAAGGGGCAGGCACGCTTGCCTGGGTGCGCCGCTACGATCTGGCCGAATTCGCAGTGGTGCTCGAGCCTGAAGAGCCGCTGGAGGATGCGCGTCGCGCGATCTATGCCGGCATGAACGCACTTGCCGATGCGCTTGCGGTCCATGCTCCGCCGTCGCGGCCCATCACCTTCGACTGGCCCGACACTGTTCGCGTCGACGGGGTTCTCGTCGGCGGCGCCCGCCTGGGCTGGCCGGAAGGGGCACGGGAGAACGAAATCCCCGACTGGATCGTCTTCTCCGGCATGATCCGCACCGCCGTCATCCGCGCCGGCGAGCCCGGTCTGCGGCCGCTGCTTGGCGCGCTTGACGAACTCGGCTTCGTGGCGCTCGATGCCGGTGAGATCGTTGCGAGCTTCTCCCGCCATCTGATGGCCGCATTCCACGAATGGAGCGATACCGGCTTCGGTTCGATCGCCAGCCGCTGGCTCGACCGGCTGCCCCGAAACGGCGATGAACATGCAGAGCTTGCCGGCAACGGCGATCTGCTGATTTCCGACACGGCCTCTCACGGGCTTCGCGATCGAAGAAGCCTGCCCGAGGCGCTTGCCAGGCCCTCCTGGCTCGATCCGATGACGGGCACGCCATGGCTTTGAAGCTGCCGCGAACGATCCGCCTCGATCCATCGGATACTTTTGTCTATTCGCGCGCTGCAGAACCGGGCGAATGGGCGGTGACCGGCACCTTCCTGTTCTTCGGCGCCGATGTGGCCAGGCTTTCCGGCAAGCAACGGCAGGCGTTCCGCGCCGGGTTCCTCGGCATTGATAGCTTCGGCTGGTCCACCCTCGTCGTGGTCACGGACGCGACCGTGCATGATCGCGCGGCGGCCGTCGATCGGCTGGCCGAGCAGCTTGTGGTGCGATGCGGTGCGCCGGACACCGAAACGGCGCGCGCCGCCGCCGAAGAGGAGATAGAATTCGCGCAATCGCTGTGCGACCACCCGCCAAACACGCTGATTGCGGTCAACCGCACCAGCGAACAGGCCGGCACCCGCGAGTGTTTCCGAACCCTGCATCGCAAGGCGAGCCGGCTGGAGCCGGCAACGGCATTCCGCTTTGTCGAAATCGACGGCGAGGAGGAGTCGACGGAAAAGTTCGATCTCCTAGCATTGGCCGGGAGGCAGAAGTGAAGGATTTCTGGGTTTCCTCAGGTCATCACCTTCTCGACAGGGATGAGGCCGGGCGCCTGCTGGTGACCGACTCCTTTCTGAAGGCATATTTTGCGCGGCCAGAGCTTCTCCCTCCCGAAACGGCCTGCCCGGCGGAGCTGCGCCTGCATCACGAGCTTTTGATGCATCATCCGCGCCGGCCGGTCGCGAAGCAGGAGATCGCCGCCCTGGAGGACCCGGATGCGCGCGAGAACTGGGAGTTCATGATCGCCTTTCGCGACCATGTGTTGGCCGCTCCCTCACTCGAGGCCGCATATCTCGCGCTGGCGCGCGGCTCGGCCGAAACTATCCCGCCGCTGTTCATGAACCAGCTTGCGCAGGTCGTCCTGCGCAATGCGCTGGATGGTCAGCACGACGCCTGCGTCGTGCGAGCCGCGGAGCTGTTTTATCGGCCGCAACGGGTGACGTCTAACGAGGGCGCCGTGCTTCTCGCCGATGCCGAAACCATAGAGCTGCATGAACAGAACCGCCATGCCTCGCCACTCCTGAACATGCTTGGTGGCCCAGCCGTCACCGAACTGGAGATACTCGACGAGAACAATGCCGAGCGTTACTTCGCCAGGAGCGACGCTTTCGATATGGTGCTCAAGCTGGGCAGCGCGCGCAGTCCGACCCGGCGCGGCCTTGCCACAGCAATGGAGATCTGGGTTCGCCATCTACTTGCGGTGGACGTGGAGATCGAGCCGGTGGAGCGGATCGAGGACGAGGACTGGGCCTGGTTCGTCGGCCTCGACGCCGAAGCGACCCGCATCGGCAACACGCTCTGGGCCGGCGATGAACTTGACCCGGAGGCTGCACAGCGCGTGATTGCACTGTTCCGGCTCACCTTCTCCGACACAGGCGAAGTACTGCCGCAGGTGGGCGCCAGGCCCGTCTGGCTCATAATGGCCATGACCCCTGACCGAACGATCCGCATGAAGCCGCAGAACCTTGTCGCAGGCCTGCCGTTTCGCGTCCCAGGGACGGTGAACTAGGAGGATTGGTGCCATGGTGCAGGAGACGGCGGAAGTCGGGGTGATCGTCGAGCGACGGGCTCTGGACAACCCGTGGATCGACCATGTCTGGGTTCCCGTGGCCGTGCTGGCGGGCGCGCCGAGCGCGGCGCCATGGTCGGTGCTGCACGAATCAGACGGCGTGACGCGCTTCTATGCCGGAACTTTCAAGCTTGAGCTCTTCGGGTGCGACACGGGCATGTACCGGGACAACCTCCGTTCGGGGCGGCCTAGCCTGTGGATCGCGCTCCGGTCGAGCGATGCTCCACCCGGAGTTGTGCTGCACCTGGTGACCGCTGACCCTTTCGAGGGCGAGTCGCTGACCGAGGCTGGCCCCGACATCATCGAGGCCGTGCCGATGCCGATCGAGCTTCAGCAATGGCTGGCCGCCTTTGTCGAGACGCATCACGTCGAGCGTCCTTTCATCAAGCGCAAGCGCGATCGGGCGGACCCTGATGCCCTGGCGAGGCGCGGTCCTCGTTCCGGAACAACGGATGATGCCGAATGAGCGCGGGACGCGACAATGTCTTCGCCCGCTGGTCGCGCCTGAAACAGGCGGCGCGTTACAGTTCGACTGCGGGGCCGCAGAACGATCAGCTTTCGCCTGACGAAGTTGCGGCGCCAGCCGATACTGGTGAGCAGCTTGCACCAGCAATTGTCGAGCCGGAGGCCGCCGAGCCCGCCGAGCCCCTCCCTCGCCTCGAGGATCTGACCGCTCAAAGCGATCTCTCAGCCTTCCTGCGCAAAGGCGTGCCCAAAATGTTGAAGCGCGCCGCATTGCGCAAGATGTGGTCGCTCGATCCGGCAATTCGTGATCATATCGGGCCTTCCGAATATGCCTGGGACTTCAACAGCCCTGGATCCATGGCGGGATTCGGCCCCTTGAAAGCATCCAGCGAAGCTGTCGTGGATTTCCTGTCGAACGGCGGCAACCCGACCGATCCGGCACCCGCCGCCATGGCTTCGCAGGCGCCGGAGAAGGCGCCAGCGACCAGCGCCGTTTTGGCGGACGAGGGCGTGAACGCCTCAGCCGATGGGTCGGATTCTGTCACGCCGGACAGTTCGATCGAACCGGCAAACCCCGAATCTCCTTCGGCCGACGGCGCCGGGACCGCCATCGACCGCGACGAAGGCGCCGGCGCCGGCGCCGCGGAATCATCGCCGATCGATCGCCAGCGACGCCATGGCGGCGCCATGCCGCGCTGATCTGGATTTGTTGCCATTTTGGCACAGTCGCTGTTGCAATTGCCGGGCGGGGCACTAGTATTCACTTTACCCACTCGTTGAGGGGCACGGTCGAGGTCAGTAGATGAACCCAGACTTGCGCCTGGAGGAGGCAATCGGCACGTCGTTCGGAGCTGACGCTCTGGTTCCCGGCGTAGAAGATGCTGACGTCAACGACGTGAACAGCGCACGCGCGGATGAGTACGCGCTGCTCGCCACGCTTCTCCTGGCCGCTCCGGATGCAAACCTCATGGCGCGGCTTTCCGGGTTGCGAGGCGACGCCGAGACCCCGCTCGGCAAGGCTCATGCCGCACTCGGCCAGGCTGCTTCTTCAGCCTCTCCGGTTGCCGTCAGTCGCGAGTATTTCGAGCTCTTCATCGGGGTCGGGCGCGGCGAACTCGTTCCCTACGCCTCCTACTACCTGACCGGCTTTCTCAACGAACGGCCGCTTGCCCGCCTGCGCGGGGACATGAGGCGCCTCGGCCTTGAACGCGCGGACGGTCATTTTGACCCGGAAGATCATCTCGGCACGCTGTTCGAGATCATGAGCGGCTTTGCCGCCACCCATTTCGTGGTTCCCGCCGGCGAGGAGCGGGACTTCTTTGAACGTCACATCGCGCCGTGGGCGAGCCGTTTCTTGGCCGATCTGGAAAACGCGGCCTCGGCCAGGTTTTACCGGGCAGTCGGCGCGTTGGGGCGGATTTTCATCGACATCGAAGCCGAAGGCTTTGCCATGGAGGCGCGACCAAGCTCGTGACCTGATCGCGTCGACGCATAGGGAGGAAGGCAGATGCAGGAAAAGCAACAGACGGCAATGAACCGCCGCAGTTTCCTTCGCGCCTTCGGCGGCGCATCCACTACCGCCGTGGCCGCCGCCGCCGTGACGCTCACCCCAGGAGAAGCGCAAGCTTACGATCCCGGTGAGGAGGAGACGAGGGCTCGCTACCGCGAGACCGAGCACGTCAAGGCATTCTACCGTGTGAACGGTTATGAGACGTTGAAGAAATGAGGGCGCCATGCTGACCAAGCGCAAGAACGGTCAGGCGAGCCGCACAAGATTGCACACACTGATGGGCACGGTCGCCTCCGCTCCCATCGACCGGCGAACCTTCCTTCGCCGTTCCGGTCTCGCGGCCGGCGGAATGGCTGCACTCGGGTCGTTCCAGCTCGGCACCGTTCAGAAGGCGGCGGCCATCAGTCCGCCGCAGCCGGGCGTGCCCATAGAACTGAAGAAAAGCGTCTGCACCCATTGCGCGGTCGGCTGCACCGTTACCGCCGAAGTCCAGAACGGAGTTTGGACCGGTCAGGAGCCTTCGTGGGACAGCCCGATCAACCGCGGCTCCCATTGCGCCAAGGGCGCAAGCGTACGCGAGCTCGTACACAGCGACCGCCGGCTGAAATACCCGATGAAGCTCACCGCAGGGCAGTGGGAGCGTGTCTCCTGGGACGACGCAATCAATGGGATTGGCGACAAACTGCTCGAGATCCGTGAAAAGTCCGGCCCGGAATCCGTCTACTGGATGGGGTCGGCCAAGTTTTCCAACGAAGGAACCTATCTCTTCCGCAAGCTCGCGGCGCTGTGGGGAACAAACAATCAGGACCACCAGGCCCGCATCTGTCATTCGACGACCGTCGCCGGCGTAGCCAACACCTGGGGCTACGGCGCGATGACGAACTCCTTTAACGATATCCGCAATTCGAAGACCATGATCATCATGGGCGGCAACCCGGCTGAGGCGCATCCGATAGCGATGCAGCATCTGCTGGAAGGCAAGGAACTCAACCAGGCCAATCTGATCGTCATCGATCCCCGTTTCACGCGCACCGCCGCCCATGCGACCGAGTACGTCCGGTTCCGGTCCGGCACTGACATAGCGCTGTTGTGGGGCATGCTATGGCACATCTTCGAGAACGGCTGGGAGGACAAGAAATTCATCGCGCAGCGCGTCTACGGGATGGATGAGGTCCGCAAGGAAGTCGCGAAATACACGCCGGAGGAGGTTGAACAGATCACCGGCGTGCCTGGCGATCAGGTGAAGCGTGTCGCCGAGATGTTCGCCACGCAGAAGCCGTCGACGATGATCTGGTGCATGGGCCAGACACACCACACGGTTGGCACGGCCAATACACGCGCAAGTTGCATACTGTGTCTCGCCACCGGCAATGTCGGCAAGCCGGGGACGGGCGCGAACATCTTCCGCGGCCATGACAACGTCCAGGGCGCGACGGATATCGGGCTCGATGTGGTCACCCTGCCCTTCTATTACGGGCTGACGGAAAGCGCCTGGAAGCACTGGTCGCGCGTTTGGGAGATCCCCTACGAGGACCTGCTGAGCCAGTTCGACTCGAAGGATGCCATGGAAACCCCGGGCATACCGCTGACAAGGTGGTTCGATTCCGTCTCGCTGCCCAAGGACAAGATAGCGCAGCGCGACAGCATGCGCGCCATGTTCATTCAGGGCCACGCCAGCAACAGTATCACCCGTATCCCGGATTCGATGAAAGGCCTGACAGGCCTGGAGCTGCTTGTCGTCGCCGATCCCCATCCCACCACCTGGGCATCGCTGGCGGTGGAGGCGGGGCGAAAGGACAACACTTATCTGTTGCCGGTCTGCACGCAATTCGAGACGTCAGGCTCGCGCGTCGCCTCAAATCGGGCCATCCAGTGGGGTGAGCAGATCGTGAAGCCGAGCTTCGAGCAGAAGGACGACTACCAGGTCATCTATCTGTTGTCGAAGAAGCTCGGGCTTGCCGACAAGATGTTCAAGAAGATAGCCGTCGAGGGCGACCGTCCGGTGCCGGAGGACGTGCTGCGCGAGATGAACCGCGGCAGCTGGTCGACGGGCTATTGCGGCCAGTCGCCGGAGCGGCTCAAGGCGCATATGAAGAACCAGCACAAGTTCGACCTGGTGACGATGCGGGCTCCCAAGGACGATCCCGAGGTCGGCGGCGACTATTACGGCCTGCCTTGGCCATGTTGGGGCAAGCCTGAGATCCGCCACCCGGGTACGGCCAATCTTTACAGCACCGGCCTGCATGTCATGGACGGCGGCAGCCCGTTCCGCGCCCGCTTCGGCGTCGAACGAAACGGCCAGACCCTATTGGCGGAAGGCTCCTACACGCAAGGCTCGGAACTCACCGACGGCTATCCGGAGTTCACCATGGCCGTGCTCAAGAAACTCGGCTGGGACAAGGATCTGACGGCGCAAGAACGCGCCGTGATCGAAAAGATCGGCGACGACATCAAGAAGGTCTCGTGGTCGACGGATCTGTCAGGCGGGATCCAGCGCGTCGTGCTCAGCCATGGCTGCCATCCCTACGGCAACGGCAAAGCGCGCGCAGTAGCGTGGAACCTGCCCGACCCGGTACCCACCCATCGCGAGCCGATCTATTCGCCGAGGGTGGATCTGGTCGCAAAATATCCGACCTATCCCGACGCCACACAGTTCCGGTTGCCGAACATAGGCTTCAGCGTGCAGCAGGCGGCGGTGGAAAAGGGCATCGCCAAGTCGTTCCCGCTGATCCTGACCAGCGGCCGGCTCGTCGAGTATGAAGGCGGCGGCGAGGAAACGCGGTCGAACAGATGGCTGGCCGAGCTGCAGCAGGAGATGTTCGTCGAGATCAACCCGGCCGATGCTTCCGAACGCGGCATCGGCGATGGGACCTGGGTTTGGGTGAATGGTGCGGAGAACAACGCGAAGGCGCGGGTGAAGGCTCTGGTCACGGAGCGCGTCGGCCGCGGCGTCGCGTTCATGCCCTTCCACTTCGGCGGCTGGTTCCAGGGCAAGGACCTGCGCGCCAACTATCCGCAGGGCTCCGATCCATATGTTCTGGGAGAGAGCGTCAACAGCATCACCACCTACGGCTACGACCCGGTGACGGGCATGCAGGAGCCGAAGTGCACGCTCTGCCAGATCGTTGCGGCGTGAACGGGAGGAACAGAAATGGCCAGGATGAAATTCCTTTGCGACGCTGATCGTTGCATAGAGTGCAATGCCTGCGTCACCGCCTGCAAGAACGAGCACGACGTACCATGGGGCATCAACCGGCGCCGCGTCGTCACCATCAATGACGGCAAGCCCGGCGAACGCTCCGTCTCGATGGCGTGCATGCATTGCACCGACGCGCCTTGCGCGGCGGTCTGTCCGGTCGACTGCTTCTACACCACGGCCGACGCGGTTGTGCTCCACTCCAAGGACCTGTGCATCGGGTGCGGCTATTGCTTCTACGCCTGCCCGTTCGGCGCCCCGCAATATCCGCGTGTGGGCAATTTCGGTTCGCGCGGCAAGATGGACAAATGCACCTTCTGCGCCGCAGGCCCGGAAGGTGATTCCACCGAAATCGAATATGCCAAATACGGCGCCAACCGGCTGGCTGAAGGCAAGCTGCCGCTTTGCGCCGAAATGTGTTCAACCAAGTCGCTCCTGGCCGGCGACGGGGAGATCATCGCGGCGATCTACAAGGAGCGTGTGACGCAGCGTGGCTATGGTTCGGGAGCCTGGGGCTGGCAGACGGCCTATCGGGAAACAATCGACGTGTAGGAGGCAGTTGGGCTCGTCTCGCGCGCAACGGAGCTAGCAGGGAGGACGGAGAAATGCCGGACAACAGGCTTGGTCGACTGATTCCGCAGGCTATCGCGGCGTTCATGACGCTCACGCTGCTGGTCGCGGCGCCCGTGTACGCGCAAGCCCCATCCGGGAGCAACCCGACCGCTCAGGCGGTGAACGAACAGCAGCTTCTTGATGAGCTGCGCAAGATCGAGGGGCGCGTCACCCTGCCCAATACGGCCGCCGGCTTGCTCGAGCAACCGCAAGGCCGCGATTACCGCGGCTTCCACGAGGGCTGGCTGCCGTGGATCGGCGGCATCGCGATAACAGGAATTTTGCTGCTGCTGGCGCTGTTCTATGTCTACAGGGGCCGCATCCGTACACTGGCGCCCGAATCGAGCGTAAGGATTTTGCGCTTCGGTGCTCTGGAGCGGCTGACCCACTGGATGACTGCCACGGCGTTCATCATCCTGGCCATCACCGGCTTGAACTTTATCTTCGGCAAGCGTCTGTTGATGCCGCTGATCGGGGCCGATGCATTTTCAACCTGGTCGATCTGGGCGAAATACGCCCACGACTTTGTCTCCTGGGCTTTCATGCTCGGCATATTGGTCATGCTGGTGACATGGGTCTGGGACAACCTTCCCGATCGCCATGACGCGCATTGGCTCAGAGTAGGCGGCGGCTTTTTCGACAGGACCAACAGGACGCACCCGCCGGCCGGACGTTTCAACACCGGCCAGAAGCTGATCTTCTGGGCCGTCGTGCTCGGCGGAATTGCGCTGTCGGTGTCCGGCATATTCATGCTGTTTCCGTTCGCGTTCACCGACATAAACGGCATGCAGACGGCCCAGTATGTTCATGCGACTGTCGGCATAATCCTGATCGCCGTCATTATCGCTCACATTTATATCGGCACGCTCGGCATGGAAGGCGCCTATGAAGCAATGGGTTCGGGCACCGTCGATATCAACTGGGCGAAGGAGCACCATAGGCTTTGGGTCGAAAGCCAGGAGAAGAAGGGTGCGATACCGCCGCGCTCGGCGGCCGAACCGGCCGAATAATAGCTTCTGCGCACAATCGAAATGCCTGGGCCATTGGTCCGGGCATTTTTTTGGCGTGCTCGCAGGCTTTCATTGCCCGGCCTCGAAAACCACGTCAGCGAGCGCATTTCCGCGCTACGAAGGCGTCTCCTCGCCCTCCGCGGCTGCGGTAGAGTTGTCGCCCGGTTCGCCCGTCCAGTTTTGACCGACCAGATTGTGCCCTGGATCGCCGACGCGAGTGCTCTCGCTGCTGTAGACCTGCCATGCTGGCTGTTGCTGCTGCGCGCTCAGAAGAAAATAGCCGGCCCCGATCGCAATCGCGATCGAAACGACAATTCCGGTCAAGATCATACCCATCCCGCCTTCTCCCTTTCACCTGCTCAAAGTCCGCAGTCACTCATTGTGGCGGCGGCGTCTGCTGCGCCGGATCCTGCCCCGTCACAGATGGATTGCCAGTTCCCTGAGGTGCCGCACCGGACTTTTGCTGATATTGCAGGTCGAGCGCCGCCAGTGCAAGCAACGGCGGCGGCATGGCGACGCCGGCCACCCGCATTTCCCGCGCGGTCTTCTGGCATTGTGCAATGTCATTGGCGGCGGCCAGTTCCTCCGCTTTCGCGGCATTGATCACAGAATCCTTGGGAGTGCTCGACGTATCGGAGGGGGGCACCGGCGCGGCCCTGCTTTCCTTCTGGGGCGCGTTCGTCGCCGATCCGCTGGCCACCTTCTCCTTGTTCGGTTGTGGAGCATCGCTGGCAACCCCAGCCTGCCCGGTAATTTTCTGCGCCGAGCCCGTCCCGGTCTCGGGCTTGGCGGGCGCGGCTGCGCTGGTAGAAGATGTGCCAGACTGCTGAGCCGAGGCAGCCGCGGTCGGGCTAGCCGCTTCGGCAGGCGCCTTCATGAAGGCGAGGAGCTCCTGGCAGAGATTGGCAGGCCCGCCTGGCTGCTGGGCAGCGGGCGTTGCAGCCGCTGGAGCCGTAGGCTCGGGGGCAGTGCTCGTCTGCGCCAGCGATGTTGACGTCGACAAGGCAACGATTCCTGCGAGAAGCATTTTTTTCATCGCTTCGCTCCTTCCGTGATGAAAATCACCCGCCTCGGCGACAACATAACGTCAGAAGGTGCCCGAACGATCCATGGAATTGCGACGCCTGCCTCGCAATTCGGCCATCGGGCGATCCCGCGGCCTTCCCGACTCTTCAGCTCAACGAATGCGCCCGCCCTCAACGAGGCGAGCACGATGATTGCCGAAGTCGCAAGGGCTGCTCGGCGAGCGATTGGATGCGCCCGCCTTGGCTAAAGCGAAGGCCAATTGCGGACGGGGATTCGAATGCCCGCCGAGAGAGGATGACATGGATGAAAGACCAAGCGGTCGCTGAGTTACGCCCCACGATTCCGCGCAAGGGCAATCCGCTCCGATACGACAATGATAGCAATCATGGCTCCACTCACGCCTATGCAGGCGACGATGGCACTCACAATGTCGAGAGAAGCACTCAGGATGTTTGATCCTGCGATTGCCACTACGAAGAACATTAACAAAGTTAGTAGCGGATACCCACCCATCAGGGAAGGCTCTCTAAAGCTGAACCAGCCATACACAACTGCAAACAGGATTAGATACGCTGCCGCCATTGCGCCGAGATATCCAACACCGTGATACAATGGGATGCTCAAAGCGGCAATTCCAAGGAAAAGAAGCGCCCACCCGAGGTTTATTGCGAATCCAGTCCACATTCGTCCCGTGGCCACAAGAACATTACCGAGCCCCGCTCCGGTAGCTTGTATTCCGGCAATCAGCATGGCCCACGCAATTGCATTGCTGTCTCCAGCGAATTCAGGTCCGTAGAGGACTGGCAGAAGCCATCGAGCGAGCAGAGTAGTTGAGATGCCAATTGGGAAAACCGTGAGGGCGGAAAGGGATAAGCAATAGCGTACAGTTGCCCCAAAACGCTTTGGATCCGCTGCAGAGTTTGCCATTATTGCCAGCGTCGGCGCGAGCAACACCATGGGAAAGTAAGTGACCAATGAGCGCAGCTGGTCCGCAATGCGAACCAATGCGAGATCTGAATAGCCTATAGGTGATCGAATAAGCATTAGGTTCGCGAGCCACATCACCGGCACTACAAGTAGATTTGCAGCCAACATCGGCAACCCGACATTGACGATAACTCGCCATTCTCGTCCGGCAAGTCGAATTCGTGACCAGCGTATACCGTAGCGAGAACATTCGTCACCAGAAGCCAAATACGTCAGCACCATCGAAATAGCTGTACAAAGTACTTGTGAGCCCGCAGCGCCAGTTAGTCCATAATAATAAACTAGTGGGGGAGAAGTGAAGAGTGAAACAACAGCAACCGAAAGAGATATCCTCGTGATACGCGAAAATGCCTCTAGACCCGTCAAGATTGCAAGGAATAGACCGTCAAAGATCGAGAAGAATACCAATGCCGCCAAAATCTGAATAGGCAGTGTCAAGTCGCTTCGGCCGAGAGCTTGAGATGCGAGCGTGCCAGCAAAACCAAAGCATGCTGCTGCTGCCGACAGGCTGGTGACGAGCGCAACTATGCTTATCAAACTTAATATTCGTCCGGCCCGCTCGGGATCATTCTCCCGAAGCTCTGCGACGTATTTCGTTGCTACGGTCCCCAGTCCCATGCCGGCGACCATTCCCACCACCCCGATTGTGCTTTGGACCATGGCGAGCTGCCCAAACTGCTCGCGGCCAATCATTCGAACAATGATGATCGAAAGGAGCATGGCGGCAGCGCGCGACCCGGCGGCGCCGATCAGCGACCAGAAGGCTCCACGTATGAGGCGCTGACGTACCGGCGAACCCCAATAGACTCGCTGCCACCAAGCAGCGAAGCGGACGCGGGTACCGAGTTTCGTGTCGTTACGGCGCAAGGTACTTTCCAAAGTGCAGCAGCAGCAATAGCGACTGTCGCACGGCCGCAGCAAAGTGTCAGGCGACAAAATGAGGCTTGCCGAGGGACCTTGATCCCTCAGGGGGGATGTACGAATGGCGAAAGGGCGAGAGATCCTGCCATGGCTGGCAATCCAGTTAGCTCCTATCTCGCAGCGAGCAGGTGGAAACTTTCTTGACGCCGACAGGCTGGCGCGGGAGAGTGCGGTAGACAAGGCGCGTCCAGTGCCCCGATCGGCTCCATCGCCGCGAATGCCGCAGAACGCGCTGGGGATCGGCTCATCGCGAAGCGAGGCCTCTTGAGAGCTGCGCTAATAGGCACTGGGCAGATTGCCCGCCAGCATCTGGCATGCCTCCGCGAGCTGCCGGACGTCGAGGTTGTCGCTGTCTGTGACCTGTCCCGTGCCAGGGCCGAGTGCATGGCTGAGCGCTTCGACGTTGCCGCCTTTTTCACTGACAGCGCCGCCTTGCTTTCGGAGATGCGGCCAGATGTTGTTCACATCACGACACCTCCAGCTTCGCATTTCCCGTTAGCAATGGCCGCTCTTGAATTCGGGGCGAGCGTCATTGTCGAAAAACCGGCTGCATTAGCTTATGCGGACGTTGAGGCGCTGACGAAAAAGGCATTGGAACGCGGCGTTGCCTTCATCGAGGACCACAACTACGTTTTTAATCGAGCAACTCGACAGATTCGGGAGCTTATCGCGTCGGGTGAGTTTGGCGAGGTGACCCACGTCGAGGCGTTCCTCTGCTTGAATATTCTCAGAGCGGGAAGCCCGTTCTCCGATCCTAATTTACCCCATCCATCGTTGAGTATGCCAGGGGCCGCGATTTCTGATTTCCTGACCCATCTGGCGTCGCTCGCTTTTGTCTTTATTGGTGACCACCGCTGGGTCCACACGAACTGGTCAAACCGGTTTTCCTCGCCGTTGCCGTTCAGCGAATTCAGAGCCCTTGTCGGCGGGGAGCACGCAACCGCGATGCTGAGCTTCAGTGCCAATACTCGTCCGGACGCTTTCTGGTTACGCGTTTACGGAACGAAGATGCAAGCTGTAGCCAATCTTTTTGAGACCCGCCTCACTCTGTCTCGGCTTCACCGCGGCCCTAAGTCCCTCAACCCACTTATCAACGCGTTGCGGGAGTCCAGAGATTTGTCAAAGTCGGCATTTCAGACGCTTTTGTGGAAACTGAACGGCAGCCCCGGCACTTATGAAGGCTTGTGGGATTTGCTTGCCAGAGTTTACCGAGCCCTGAACTACGGAGCCGAATTGCCGGTTTCCATAGACCAGGTCATCGCCGTAAACCGACTGGTATCTGACCTCGTCGCAGAAGTGAGGCCCCCGTGAAAATCCTGGTTACGGGGGGAGCTGGATACCTTGGGAAGCGAGTTGTTGCGCAGTTCTTGCTGCGCGGGCATTCGGTTCGAGTCATCGCCCGCGCCACCAGCCGGCTCGACAATTTGCCCTGGGCGGGCGATGTGGAGGTACATCACGCGGACTTACGAACGTCGGCTAATCTCGTCGAGGCATTCGACGGCGTAGACGCGCTCGTACACCTGGCCGCCTCCTTGACCGGTGATGAGGACGCTCAGTTCGTTAGCACCGTGGTCGGCACGGAGCGGCTGCTTGAGGCAATGGCGAGTTCCGCCACTCGCCATTTGGTGCTGGCGAGTAGCTTTTCCGTCTACGCCTGGACCAAGGTTACGGGTACGCTAGACGAAGCATCGCCGGTTGAGCAGGCCCCCGATCTTTATTCCAGGGACAGTTACACCATTGCTAAGGTTTGGCAGGAGCGGGTGGCGCGACGGCTGAGCGCTGAGCACGGCTGGGATCTCACTGTTCTTCGGCCCGGCTTTATCTGGGGCCAAGGGGGTGAGTACTTTGCTGCGCTCGGATACAAACTGGGGCCAGTATATCTCGCCGTTGGGCCGAGAACGCGACTGCCACTCACGCATGTCGACAACTGCGCTGATTTCTTCGCGAATGCAACAGAGAACCCAAGCGCAGCAGGAGAGACGTTCAACGTCGTGGACGGCGATGATGTCCGAGTATGGCAACATCTTCGCGAGCACCTTACACGCTCGCACGCCGGCGGCCTGCCTATCCCGATGCCCTACAGAGCAGCGAGGCTCATTCCTGCCCTTGCCGCTTGGATCAATCGACGCTTGTTCCGAAACAAAGGCCGATTGCCGAACATTGCTGTGCCGAGCCGCTTTGAGGCGCGCTTTAAGCCGGCGCGGTTCAGCAATCGGAAGGCTCAGGGGGTCCTCGGTTGGGCACCGCCACTCAGCCGGGAGGAGTGCTTGCGCCGCACCTACAATCCGCCGGCAGTCTCTATGTCTGAGGCGCCCGCTGCTGTCGCGGCTCAGTTGCCGCGGGTCCCTCGATCCGAGGGCAGTGGAAGCGAGAAGTCGACCGCGCCTCGTGCCACCATCATCATACCAACCTTCAAACGGCCGCTTCGTCTCCGAGAATGCATTGCAAGTTGTTTCGCGCAGGAAGGTCCGATCCCGGGAAGCTTTGAAATACTCGTGGTTGATAACTGCCCGGACGGCTCCGCTGCTGCGGTCGTCCATGAGCTTTCGCGATCAGCTGCAGTTCCGGTTCACTATCTGCATGAGCCGCGACCCGGAATCTCAATGGCGCGAAACGCGGGGCTTTGCCATGCCAGAGGAGAGTTCGCTGTATTCATAGACGATGATGAGGTCGCAACGAAGGGTTGGTTGGCTCATCTGCTTGAAGCGCAATTCCGGTCTGGTGCCGATGTGGTATTTGGGCCCGTTCTTCCGAGGATGCCCGAGATAACGGACCCGGCCCAGCGTGCGTTTTTCCGCACGGCTTTCTCGCATTGGACAGATCATCCGTCCGGTACCTCCGTCGGGAGCACACTTCTGACGCCATTTTGGGCACGTGGCACGGGCGCTTACCCATCCCTGGCCACGGGTAACTGCCTGATAAGGTACCGATCGAGCGAGATCGCGGCTGTGCGTTTCGATGATCGCCTCGGTCTGTTCGGTGGAGAGGATGCTTTGTATTTCAATCAGTTGGCCGCAAGTGGCGCTCACTTTGTCTGGTGCGCGGAAGCCGTGGCGTGGGAGCATGTGCCGCAGGAGCGTCTTCGCCTCGGCTACGTGCTTCTGCGCGCGCTTCGGGGCGGTCAGGTTGCATCGTGGGCGCCCATGCTGCTGTCGCCGGCGCGACCGGCACTAACGGCACTTTCCATGGCCATAGCCCTCGTGCAAGCTCCCGTGTTCGCTTTTCTGGCGTGTGGCTACGCTGCATTCGCGTCGCCTAAACGATACTATTATCTCACGCGGCTAGCGGGCGCTATTGGGAAGCTATTTTGGGCCGCACCGTTCAGGAGGAGATCATGGCCGTCGTGGCCAAGCAAGCGGTAATTCTGCGGGCCGATATCTCGACGGGTAGCTGCATGGCCTCACCGGTCGCAAGCAATTTCATGATTTCGCCGAGCAGTCTGCGACGATGGTGATCTGCGCGCTCCGTTCCCATAAATCGCTCGGCGTCAAGCGCCATCCGCGATGGCGCGCAGGCGCTCGATCGGCCGGCGATGCTTCGGTGTCGCGGGATGCAACAAACCGCCGCCAGCGGGGCCTGTCAACCACCTAATCATTGGTGTGATGTCAGCTTGAATGCCCGCTTCCGACCCGTTCCGGTCTTTGATCCGCACGAATGCCCGTTGGGGGCTTTTGGAAGGCTATGTTCGGCGAAACAAATAAAATTCCGACGGATACAGGCCGTGATCGCGCAAAATCTGTGATTGCGCAAATTTCGGCTGCTGCACAATCAGCCGATACCCAGACTCCTCAATTTTTTCCCGAAAATCATTGCGAACGCCGTACCCATCACGAGACGTCAAGCCGAAGTCTGTCTCAATGAACAACCAAGGAATTTTTATGGCACTAAGTTCCTCGAGCCACCACGCCACGACGCGACCGCGGCACTCGGTAAAGCTATGCACGTTAATCGCCAGCTCGATCGGGATGGACCGTAACTCGGTCACCTTGTCAAGGGGCACCACGGCGCACCGGTCGAGCACATTCCGAAACGCCAAATAGTACTGCGATAGAAAGGTCGACTCCGGTACCGCATCAGTACAAAAATACTTCCCAACATTAGGGCATGCCGCCGTCATTCTGTGTGCAAGCCTGCCATAACCGGCCCCGATATCGAGCACATTGATAGATCGGGACTCAGAAAACAATGGAACGTACGCGGCCAAAAAGTTAAGTTCGATGATGGAGTCGAGAAGGTCCCGACTCACGAGTTTTCCATGGAAGTCGAAAGTTTCGGCGCCGAAGTAGTTGTCCTCCTCCAACACCTGAAACAGGTCTGCCTTGTCGGTTTTCTCCACATACGCAGCCGTCGCGTAGAATACCAGAGGGGAATACGCTCGCGACTGAAAGACGTAAGGATTGTCAGCCCGAAAATACGACAGGTCTAACCGGGTCTCGACATCTTGGCGCGACCATTGGATGTGCTCCGTTGCCGGGTGATTGGCGTATCGTCGTCGCAGGTCCTGGAGGTCAGGGTGGTCCGCGCGAAGCACGGTGTGACACCCGTCAGGCAGTTTGCCTATAGGGTGTTTCGGTCGCTCGACTAGCAAAAAGTACCGGCTAAGGTTGGGCGCGTCGGCAAGGAGGCGATCGCGGGTTCGTGTGCTTATTGCGGTGAAGCCCAGACAATTTTGGAAGAGCGCAAGTATATCTTTTGTAATCTTACGGACCCGAGCAGACATGCCACCTGATGTCCCTGCGAATAGAACGTATTGGGCGCGCAGCATCAGTGCAGCCGCTCGTGAGGCTCGATGCTACTGCTTCCGGGCGCTGGAATCCAGACGTCTGAGAAACTTTGCCAAGGCGACAGAGCAGCTTGATCAAACACGCCGTGATCTCTTAAAGCCGGACAGGCGGCAGTAGGCGCGAGCGTGGCCAGTGGCCGCTCTCCGGCTCCGCCTATATCCATCTGTAGCCGGGCACAGTTCCTCCAAAACGTGTCCGTGTTTTGGAGCCTGCGAGGAATACCGAAGTGCCTCGCCGGCTCGTCTTTCTTATCGCTCATCCTCTCGGCTCCGGCGACGAGCCCGCCCGCCGAAACGCAGCCTTGCGCGAGCGCCGGCTCACACAAACGAAAGCCGCCCCGGTTTCCCGAAGGCGGTCTTTGGCGCGGAACCCGGCTGGCTCTGCCGGATGCCACGACCTCCAACCAAAGACAGGTCATCAGTGTCGCGGTCCACACTTGCTGCACAATCGCTGATGAATGCGGGAGGTTCCCGGCCACACCGAAGGCATTCACCTGCAACGCCATTGCCGCCTCTTGCCGCGACAGGGCCATCGACTGGCACTTCATCGCGCCCGGAAAACCCATACAAAAAGGCAATCGAGAGCTTCAATGGCGACCTGCGCAATTGCCAGGAGGCGCATGATCCGCCAAGACTTTAACCGCCGCTGCAGGAAGTTCGCACGGCTCACAAGACTTTCACGGCCGCAACTAGATCGGGCGTATCAAGGCCTTCTGTGAACCAGCCATAAAACGGCGCTAAGACTTCTCTGGCTTCAGCGCGGCGCCCTAGGTCGCGCCACAACTTTGCGAGGCTGAGTGCAGCGCGCAGCTCGAATGAATTGGCATTCTGGTCCCGTGCAATTTCGAGGGCTGCCATAAAGAAAGCCTCGATTTGGGGTGCCGGCAATCCCTGAATGCGCCGCAGTTCGCCCTCAATTCGATTAAGCTCGGCCTCCCTCATGTGTTCTTCGGCGCGCCGCGAGCTCCTTAGCTTTGGCGATGGCCACCAAACCTTCGTCGGCGCTGCCATGTTGCAGATAACTCTCCGCCAGCATGCACAAATATCGGGCTGATACCAGCTAACACCCATGGCCAGGCGTTCTGTGGCACTCTCCCGCATCAGCGCGAGGCCCTCCTTGCCATCTCCCTGTTGGGCCATTGCCCAACCTCTCAGGATCAGCCCGCCTGAGCATCTATCAGTTTGGACCTTCGAGCCAAAGCGTGGGGAGTGGCAGGGATTTGATCATGAGTCTGCACAGGTAGCGCAGGCCTCGTGTGAACCAGGAGAGGCTTGAGCGCTGCAGCTTTGCGGGCTGGTATCGGGGGAGTTTTTTTCGGCGGGAACCGGGTTTTCGGCGGCGTCGGCGATGCCGGCGGACACGGCCCAGTAGATGGCGAGGGCCATGACGAGGATGAGGCGGGCAAGGCGGCCGGGGTACTGGATCTGGGTCTGCGCGAGGCCGAAGCCGCGGGACTTGAAATCCGAAAACATCGGCTCGATGCCCCAGCGCTTCGAATAGTCCAAGGTGTTGAGATAATTGGGCTTGTCCGACATGGCGATGATCCATGGCTCGCTGTGGCCCGGGTCCTTGAGGAGCCGATATGGGTTCGCACGCGCTTGGCCGTGAACCGGACATCGGCAAAATAGGTGTCGCCGGAGAGGGCGAGATCGCCGGTGGTGGTTTTGGCCGCGCCGAGCCGCACCGTCAGGTTGCCCTTCAGGCGCAGGCGGTAGCCCCAGCGGTGATCCGCCAGCCAGCCGATCAGGCTCGGCGTGCCATAGAAGCGATCGGCCATCAGCGTCACGACGACGTCTTGCGGCAGCCAGCCGACGACGGCCTCCAGCAAGGCCTTCTGCGTGGCGAAGCCGATGGCGCCGTCGGTTTCCTCCACCCGCCAGGCCAGCGGCAGGGCCCGCTCGCCGAAGCCCACGCTCAGCATCAGGATTCGATGGCGGTCCGAGTCCTTGGTCTGGTCCATGATCAGCGTGATCTTGCGCCCGTCCCTGGCCAAATTGGCCAGGATTTCGATCGCAAACGGCTGCATGACCGCGTCACAATCGACCCGATCATTGGCCAGGAACCGCGCAATCCACTGATAGCGCATGTCCGTGCGTTCGGCCGCCAGCGGCAGGCCCGAGGCCAGTTCGACCAGATTGGCGCTCCGCACGTTCAGCATCGTCGCCACCAGCAAAGCCAGATTGCCGCGCTGGGTCATTCGTTGGCCGGGAAGCTTGCGCTGCAGTTCGGCCGCGATCCCTTCCGCCCAGTCCGTCGTCGTGCTCGCTATCCCAGCCATCCAGACACCGCAAGCAGTGCGGAATCCTTGAATCACACGCAGATTCTGGCCGTCAAGCGGCTATCCGACAAACTGATGGCTGTTTAAGTTGTGGACAGAATGTCACTCCAACATCTTTATGCCGGAACCAGTCACATTGTCGTCATATTCCCTACTTACGTTCGGACTGGTAAGATCAACTAATATCCGCAATAGGATATCACCTCAACAAAACATCTAAACTCTCCCGAAACACTTATATGTGGACAATCAAAGATTATGGCTGGATCCTACGATAACTTCCTTGATGCCCTTGCATTCAGCGAATCGAGCAATCGATACGATTACGTGAACCCGCAGGGTTATGCAGGCGCTTACCAGGTCGGCGAATCGGCAATGCGGATGATCGGCTACTACAAGCTCGATGGCACCGCAGCAGTGGACTGGAACAACGGTTGGACCGGCAAGGACGGCATCAACAGTCTGGCAGACTGGTTGAGCCATCCGGCTATCCAGGACAAAGCAATTGGCGAGTATTATACCTACCTATGGAATAGCGAGTTCAAGGATCTTGGCCTTCAGAAGTTCATCGGACAAACAATCAACGGTGTTGAAATCACAGCATCTGGCCTTCTCGCCGGGGCGCATTTGGTTGGCGCTGATGCTGTGGCGGTGTATCTTAATTCAGGAGGCACTCAAGGCGCGACCGATCCGTGGGGAACGCCTGTCGCGGAGTACATCTCGAAATTCGGCGGCTACGATGTCAGTCCAGTAATTGGAACGGCCACACCAACCGACACGGGTGCCGATCAAACGGCCGCACCAACCACCGGCACGGACGCCGATCAAACGGCCGCACCAACCACCGACACGGGCGCCGATCAAACGGCCACACCAACCGGCACGGGCGCCGATCACATGCGCGGTAGCGACCGCAACGATAGCTATATAGTCGACAATATCGGAGACGTCGTGGACGAAACCGGCACGACCGGCGTCGACACAGTCAATTCCTCGATCAGCTACAGTTTGTCGGACACGGCGCATGCCCTCGGCGCCATCGAGAGGCTGACCTTGACCGGCACGGCCAATATCGACGGCACCGGCAACGCCCTGGCCAACACCCTCACCGGCAATACCGGCAACAACCATCTGTCGGGGCTTGGCGGCAAAGACACCATCACCGGCGGCAATGGCAACGACACCATCGCCGGCGGGCTCGGCAATGACCTGTTGACCGGCGGCACCGGCGCCGACACCTTTGTATTCAACTCGATGACCGAAAGCAAGCTGGCTGCCAAGAGCCGGGATGTGATCCAGGACTTCAGCACTGCGCAGGGCGACAAAGTCGACGTCTCGGCAATCGACGCCAATAGCGTGACGGCCGGCTCGCAGGAATTCAGCTTCATCGGCACGTCCGGCTTTACGCATCATGCTGGCGAGTTGCGCTATGCCACGGTGAAAGGCAACGCATTGGTCTATGGCGATGTCGACGGCAATGGCACCGCCGACTTCTCGATGCAACTGCTGCACGTCGCTTCGCTCCACGCGAGCGATTTCATCCTGTAGGGGCTCAGATCAGCACGCTTTGCGCCCTGGTCGGTCGACCAGGGCAGAAGCTTCAGCGCATCATCGGGGGTACCGGCTTCTGAAGCGCGAGCGCTTCCTCGTCGTCTGTGGAGAACTCGCAAGCTGCTGATTTTGTGTGAACTTTTTGATTTGAGCAAGTATTCGTATTTGCCGGAATTCGTGGCTATGGACGACGATTCCGGCAAATTTGATCCTGCCTGCGCCCTGTGATGCCATCGTCCTGACGAGCGGGGCGTGCGCGGGCAATGCGACCGAGGGAGCGCCGAGAGAGCGGCCAGACCGACCTGTTCCGGTCCCGGCTCGATCAGATGCTCGACATGGATCGGGCGCTGGTGAAGCTGGCGCGCACGATCGACTGGCGCTTTCTGGAAGAGCCGCTCGGCGCAGTCTTTTACGACGATCCCGGCCGGCCGCTCTTGGCGACGCGGCTGATGGCAGGATTGGCCTTCCTCAAGGCAATGCACAACTTCTCTCGATGAGGGCAATGGGTGCTGCAGCCCTATTCCAATTTTCCAATTCTTCAATTCTTCTGCGGGGAGGAGTTCTCCAGCGCCGCTTGCCCTTTGGGTCGCTCGCCGCTGACGCGCCGGCTCGCCTCCAGCCGGTTCGGAACCGCCTCAAGAACATGGAAACTTCTATCATCAGACATAGGCGCAGACCTGGAAATTGACGCTGCAAGCTCCTCGGCTCCTTCAGTGTCATCATCTCTCGCCCATCATCTCATGCCACCCAGATGGGGTACGCTTCGCGCGTACGGCGTACGACGCGCTGACGCCAGTGCATGGAGCCTTGCGGCGGCCACAAGAGTAGGAGTGGCCAAGTCGCCGACTTCCGCCAAGTGATCGTCGACACCACGGTGGAGGAGAAGGCCGTCACCTTCCCGACCGACGCTAAGCTGATGCATCGCGCCGGCGAGCGGCTGGTGAAGCCCAGAAATATGGCCTGGCCCTGCGCCAGTCCTGTGCCGGGGTGGGCAAGTTCGCCCTGATCAAACCATCAGCGCTATGCCCACGCCAAACAGTTCGGGAGGAACGTTCATCCCCCCTGAATTGATGAGCGAGCGCGAAGAGAACCCATCCAATGTATTGAGTTGCGCGAGGTGACAAAGTGTTCATGGACAATTTTCTCGTTTAGCCCCCGCCACTTCGCCTTATGCTGACTAGTAAGAGAATCACGGTGCAGTCGGTAAAAATAACAGGGCTCATAATAATGCAATGCGGGATACCGGATGCATATTCTTACCCAGTAGTCGAAGTCCTCCGCGTGACGGTATTTGGCTCGGTACTCGCCTATTTCGTCTCGCACTTCGCGCCTATACATGAAGCAAGCGCCAACCACTGCCGACGCCAGGTCGGGACTGCGAAGGCCCGTTGGGGGCATACTCATGGAGATACCAAGGCGGTCGCCAAGTTCATCAATGCGAATAAAACTCGTGTAAACCAATCCCGCGCTCGGATACGTCGTCAGCTGTTGAGCCATATACTCAATCGCACCGGGAGCGTACAAGTTGTCATCGCTGGTCCAGGTGAAGTAAGCGCCTGTGGCCGCGCGGAAACCGATATTCAACGAATCGGGAAGCCCGTGGTTTGAGGTGTTCCTGATCACCTTGATACGGCTGTCGACCGCCGCATATTCACTGATAATTCGAGGCGTCGCGTCGGTCGAGCAATCGTCAACAATTATCAGCTCCAAATTTCGGTGGGTTTGGCAAAGGCAACTTTCGAGCGACGCGCGAAGGAATCGTTCGCCGTTGTAAACCGGAAGAACGATAGTGATCTTCGTATCGGGATCATATTTACGCCATCTGGCAGTCTCTTGAAGCGCTGAACTCTGGCCTGAATCCACCAAAATCTTTAGCGCGGGGAACTGTTCGCTCAGGAATTCGAAAAGCCATTCCTTCGACCGACAAAGCCCCCGCAAATCTATTACATCCGGGTCACATGCGGCAACATTTGACACTATATCGTCCTGCCAGTGGAGACGCCTGGCGGCATCGAATCCCAATATTTCCGAAATCGCCCGTCTGAATCTGTGTCGGCTTCTCCAGGTGCGCTCCCCGAGGCGGAGCTGCGCCCAACTCATAGGTAGTACCAGCCTGCGATTAGAATAGCTCACGGGTTGCCCGAATGAGGTGAGCACTGCTACCCGACTAAAGCCCGAGTTTGCGTCTCCGGCCGCCGAAGCCATCGACTTGTTAGAATCCGCCATAACGAGCAAACGCATCGGTGATGTGCCCCAACACTCTGAAAGTTTGAACACCTTTTCGATCCATTCCTCTGCTGCGACCTTTAGGTTACGCCTAAAATTGCGTCGAGGACCTGCTCCGTCGCGCGACTGTCGACGGTGGGCACCGCACGTCTGGGTTTCTTGGCGGGGGCAAGCCGCTCAATATCTCTCATCGTATCTATTCTCCCCAGTGCTCCTTCTGCGATGAGCTTCAGGTCGACCCCAGCCATTCGACCTCTGAACACTGTGCAGGCGGGCGTTCCCAAAACAACAGCTTCCCGATTCATCGACCCTCCTGCACTGATGGTAAGGTCGGCGTAATAGATCAAGTTGAGACCGTCCAATACTTCCGTTGGAATTATTAAGTTTCGCCCACCAGCAGCACGAAAGCTTTCGGACTGGGAACTGTAGCGCGGGAGAAGGATGACCTTCGTCTTTGCCATCCTCGAAAAATGGTGCACTAGATGGGCGAATAGATCGTTCTCGAACCGATGGTAGGCACTGTGTGTCGCCGGGGGACGGATTAACACCAGAACGTCCTCGTCAGTGATATTGTACGCGCGCAGCGACTTTGGAAAATCCGGATTTGGCGTGAAATCCACGAGCGTGACATGCTCCTTCAGGCCATCGTGAAATCTTACCTTTGAGAGCTTTCCGCCTTGCCGGCGCAGCGCTTCGAGATTGAATCCGGAGGGAACAACTATGCACCGAGCTAGGCGAAAAGCAACGTGGTTCGCCGGCTGATGCTCATAGTCCATGCACGTTACAAGAGGTATCGACACAAGTCGCGCTGCCAATGCCTGTGCGTACGAGTTGAACCCGACCGCGACATCAAAGCGTTCGTTGTAGACGCGGTGAGCCAGCATAGCAGCGCGCTTGAATATGGCCGCACCTTTGCCCATCATGGTCGAGCCGCCATGCCGCCCGATCACCTCCACGGGGAGGCCACACATTTTCGCTATTGCGGTTGTCTCGCTGAAGTCACGAGCTGTCAGCCAGGTCGTATGGCCTCGCTCGTTCAGGCGCTTTATCAAGGGACGAAAAAACAGTGGATCTGGCGCCGTCGAGAGGTCAATCCATATTTTCATCGTCTCCTCCGTTGCGGCGCAATCGCCCCAGGCTGGCGGTAGAGAGGCTCCGCAACGAGCTTCTCTACCCGGGGAGATCATCGGACTCCGATCGGATTTATGGTGAATTCGCCCTGTGCAGCCGGCCCAATTTTGTATATTGTCGCCGTCCGCTAGTCATTAGTCCTAACTGAGCAAGTGCACGCGCAGTTCGCTCTTTCCGCTCCATGCCGATTAACCTCACGAGGACTCGCCCAAGCCGGGTTGGCGATACGGCCCGTTTTCCTGCTAACCGCACACCCCGTTCCAGGGCTTCACGCGCCAGATCGGTGCGCGCGGAAAACGCGCGGTGAGCCAGCATCTGATATGCAATTCCCAATGGAATTTTGTAACTGTCCCACAAGTCGCGCTGGTGCAACTCTGTTTCCAGTTTTTCGAACGCCCGCATGCTTGACCGGATGCGATGTTCCGAGAAGATGTCGCGGCTCATCGAAAGAGCATTCGTGCCATGCCGGCGGTAGTACGACTCGCCTCCACGCGCGACCGCCAAACGGGTTCCGCGCAGGAGAGCTCGATACATCAGATCTCCATCTTCGTTTGTCGTTAGCTCTCCGTCGAAGCCGCCAAGCCTGTTGAATAACTCTCGCGGCCAAAGGAAGGAACAGCACGGTATCCACTGTCCCAGGAGCCATCCCGCAAGGGGGTCAGGATGTGGGAGCGGGAACGGCACTTCGCTGGCCTCGGCAATCCATGCGCCGTTTTTCTGAACGAGTGTTCTCCACTTGCAACAGGCGACGGTGTCGGGTTCCTCCTTCACGGCGGCAAGCAGCGCCGCCACTGTGTCGGGAGCGATCAGGTCGTCGCAATCCAGGAACAGCAGGTATTCGCCCCTCGATCGCGCAACCCCTGCATTACGGGATCGCGGAAGTCCCTGGTTGGAGTGGCGGATCCCGATTAGTCTATCGGCATAGGAATGTATGATGCTTCCGCTCTGATCCGTTGACCCGTCATCCACCACAACAATCTCAACGTGCGGGTATGACTGCGTCAGAGCTGAATCAATTGCGTCTCGAAGGTACGCCTCTCCATTGTAGCAGGGGATGATGATAGAGACGAGCGGGTCAATGGGCATCGGATCCTCCAAAGTGGGATCGCTGGATGCGATAAGCATACAGCCGCTTCGCGACAAAATCCAGTTAACCTTAACAGGGCGTCCGGGTCGCCTTGCGACGTGTTGTCGGTGCAGCGGTCGACCAGGGTGTAGCCGCCGCGCGATTTGTGGGGGGACATGCCCTTGCGCGCTCGATCACGCGAGAGAAAAGGCGACGCGATTCACGTGTCGCCGCCCCGGCGCTTTGTCGCCCGGAGCCCGGGTCGATTCTACCGTTGGGATGGCCCCTTGCGACGCGCCGCTGCCAGACCCGTTACCGGCCCGGCTCGCCCCTTGCCCACCCGTTCACCCGTCTGACCTGGCGAACGTGCTGTTGCTCGTCCCACCCTGCTGGCGCCGGGCCGGCGCACCGTCACGGTGGCATTGCGCATTCTCGGGCGGCGAGTTGCACCCCGATTTCCCATCTACCACCGGGTTCTGGGGCGGGCGAAGTGGTCGTCCCGCGCCGTGGCCGGACGCCTGCTCCGTCTGCTCGTCGCCGCCTTCGTTCCCGCCCAAACGGACATCGTGATCGGCCTCGACGATACGGTCGGGCGAAGATGGGGGGCCGAAGATCAACGCCCGCGGCATCTATCGCGATCCTGTCCGATCCTCCAACGGCCGTGCGTAGGAAACTCCGCCGCCGTCCGACGCCAAATCTGGCAGCATCAATATCTTATGCATCTCCCCGTCACGCCGAGACAGCATAAAAATTCCCCCTCCTATCTGGCACAGAATGACCACAGCTCTCAGCCACGCCAGATAATGCCATCAAGGCCGCCTCACCGCGATCCTAGCCTCCCTCTCTTTCTCTTTGGGGGATAAAGTCGCGCTTAGGAATGGCCTTCTAAAAGCCCTCATTCGGGGGTTAGCCCTGCGCTTCCAACACTCTTAGCCAGCAATACATCGTGAATTACAAGCTGCAAAGCTGCCTCTGTATTGGTCAGCACATAGCGGCCGTTTGATATGAAACGCGAGTTCTTATAATCATCGAAGATCATAGTTCTTATTAGGCTCGCAAATTCCCCTTCTCGTCCGGAAAAGGTCAAAAGACTTTCTGCTGACCTCACTACATCCTTCGACACATTGATCACCGACTGAACGTCAAAGTTAGGAAGGGGTTGATTAAGTTTTTTTGCGTAACTTTCCCCTATATTATGGATGTCGTGATCGTCGGCATAATTATATATGCCAAACGAAATCGAGCCCGCTGCTAACAATGAGGCCGTGGTAACCAAAGCGCACTTCTTCAGGACTTGACGGCGAGTTCTCCTCTCCTTCATAAGCTTCATAGCTTCATCTCCTTGAGGACGATATCTGCGGTTCTAATTGCTAAAGCACAAATTGTGAAGGTTGGATTGGCAAACCCGTTTGTCGGCATGACTGACGACCCGGCTACATACAGATTTTTCACGCCAAATACCTTCGTAGAGCTATCTACAACTCCAAATTCTGGGGAGGCCGCCATTCTGGTTGTCCCATGTAGATGGCCAACAGCGACTGTATCAACCGGAACCGCTGGCTTGGAGATTGAATGGGCGATGTTCCGGGTGAACCAAGTGACAGCATGCCCCACAAGTTCATCTTGATCCTCGCCGAATGCTAAATTCAAGTCTCCGTCGAGACCTTCGGCAAGTGCCTTTGAACTGATTGCGGAGTTCTCCACTCGCGGAAGCTGCTCCATCCCAAGTGTTGCTTCAAATACAACCGGTGTTAAGGAAAACAAAGACCGGTAGTTTTGTGCCATGATCAACATTTCTTGTGATATTTCGTGTTCCTTCTCGCCTATCTGAAAGTTGAAATCAGCCCATTTGTTTTTCCTAACTAGATCTTCATGTGGCGCAAGGGATACGAATTTCTCTTGGTTTATAAGGCCTTGGCTAAATATTTCCTTTGATACATCTGGGCGAAGAAGGCACTCAAACATTCTGTATTTGTGTGGATGTTCTTGGAGCCATTTCCCAATGTTTCTTTGGGCACCAAGGGCAATTCCGGAGGCGCGTGTAAGTCTTCCTAGAAGCCTGGCATTTCCAACGGCCCCACCACATAATACAATCACATGACCTTTGATAACTGACTTGCTTCCATTATCGCTTTCTATAACGCAACCGCCAACAGATCCATCAGCTTCAAGCAAGTTAACGACAGTCGCATTCTGAATTACCGTAATCAGTTTGGACTTAGCAAGGCCTTCTCCAAACTCGTCTAAAACCCTCACAGGAGGCGAAAAAAAGAACTTTCCAATTTTTGTATTACCCGTGCTCGACAAAGACCTTTCCTCGGCGAAGAAGTCGCTCCCTGTATCTAACTCAAGGTAATGAGCGGCCTTTTCATAATAAGGACGCAGCGCATCTCGGCCTATTGGCCATCCGTAGCTAGGACCCAAGCCCCTGCTTTCGAAAGTTACAGCGCGGGGGATGGCGCACCAGCCACCCCAAACAGCAGAGGTACCGCCAAACTGACGCCGAATATGCAGCTGTGTGAAATCTTGCTGGATCCAATAATCAGCCACAGCGAATGGTGATTTCCTGACATTCCAGCGAGCGTCCGGGTTGTCCTGATTTCCGCTTTCCAGAACGACGACGCGCTGGCCCGCCTTCTCCAGACCCTGTGCTATCGCAATCCCGGCTAAGCCGCTGCCAACTACGATTATGTTTCCGGGGGGCTCTGCGCCCTTGAGGTCTTGAAGGTCTAGAATTGTCATGGTCTTACCAGCGGTGATTCTGTTTCGCAGGGCCGGACTCTGAGCGTTCGGCAGCTCTGCATCGAGATTATTCGGGCCAAACGACCAGACATGCCATACATCCTGGTCACCGGTTGTTACGGGCTGCGCTACGGAAATTGCGGCGGCGCCTCTTTTCCAGGGCGCCGCCCCCTAAATTCTGTCGGCCATCAGGTCCTCTGGAACGGCCAGCAGCCTCGGCACCTTGCTCCCGCAACAGCAAGCTGGCGGCTCCAATGTCGGCACATACTATAAGCAAAGCCAGCCACAATGGGTCGAATGCTCTAAAAAAGGAGCTTTCCATGCCATTATGCAGCATCGCGAACAAAAAAACCGACAGGCAGAGCCACGCACGCGAGGGTTCCGCACGCGCCACCCTTCCGACGGCGGTCAAGCTGAAGAAGATCGCTGTCGCGAATACGGCGAAGCCAATACTCCCCGTCTGCAATATGGTATCAAGGTATCCGTTATGCGCATGCGGCATCTCGGCAACAAAGCCAGGCGCCTCACGCACGCTGGGCGCGTCAGGCCCAACGAGCCAAAACGATTGGAATCCCCAGCCGAACATTGGCCTGCGTTCGATCATTTCGAGCGCAAAGGACCAGATTTCCGTTCGGCCCGTGAACCCAACATCTCCGAAGAAAAAGAGGAATGCATCCTCCTTGCTGAAGTCCAGAACGTTTGAAGCGATGAATACACCGACTATAAGCAACGACGACAGATAACCCATGAGCGCTGCGGGCGAGAATGGCGTTACGATGGAAGCCGCAATAACAATGCCGGCAACCGCGGGGCTGAGCAATGCCAAGCCAAGCGACGTCTTCGACTCGCTCGCAATAAGCAATGTGAGCGCGACCACGACCCCGATGCCTCCCCGCAGGCGGTAAATGACGCCGGTCCTACTCACCTGGTGCAACGCAAAGATGAATGCGAGTGCCGACATCTCCCCCAACAGGTTCTTTCCAGTAAAAAAGCCAGCATGACCCAGTTCGCCTCTCTGCGTCAGGAAAAGGAACGGAAGGTTAAGCAAAGCGGTCAGGCCAAAGCAGACGAAAAGATGATCAGTTGCGATTGGCATCCGTCGCAATGAGACGATGGGAAGCACGGCGCAAACGAATACCATGACTTGCAGGACGTATCTCCTCACGGAGATTTCCGGCGCAATCGACCATGCGACGCTCAGTCCAGCAACCAACAGGTAGACAATGAACCACATAATGTTTGCGGGCAGCGCAAAATCCAGTAGGCGGCGCAAGCTTGCAGCCAAGCCGATGCAAAGGATGAAAAGAGCAGCCCAGAAAAACTGGTTCTCCGGTCGAGAAATGGCTTCGACGCCTTGAACGGGAAACCAGAACAGCAGTAGGGGAGAAACGATCAGGGAGAAGCTACACGCCAGCGCCGGTATCAGGGCGTAGATTGAAGCCGCGAAGTCAGCGGCGCGGCCGTGCGCCGGCTCTCTCACCAAGTCATTATTGCTTGAGTCGGATCTCGCATCCGCCATTATGGCCTTCGTTCAGTATTTGCCCATTACGTCATGTCCCAGTGTAATGGACATCCCCACGCGCAAGTGAACGTTCGATTCTCCACGGTACGATACTTGGGAAGCTTTGAGCAGAGGGCGATTCCGCATACTCCTGAAAGCGATACTTCGAGAGATGACTCTCGATAGGGTAAGAGAAAGGATCGATTGCAATGCGGTTCACCTTATTCAAGACAAAGCCGAGAAAATCATTCTGGTTCATCCCTGCCGCCAATACGGCTGAAGTAAGGAGTGAACTGGGTGTTCGAGCCCATTCGACCACAAGCACGAAAGCGTCAACAAACGTGCGAGCGCACAATAACTCCGGCACAGGCGCGAAGGGTGGCAGGTCTACAACGACGATGTCGTAGCTGTCGCGGCATTCGCGCACGAACGATTGGACCCGTACCGCATCTACGACGGGCGTGCCGACCCCGCCCGCGTAAGGAAGAAAATGGACACCCGATTTCATGTTGATTGCGACAGCCTCTGCTATCGTGCACCGTCCCGCAAGCACATCCAGCAGCCCTGTCGTGGCGCCAGGCTCGAACAGGCGAGTTAGCGAGGGCTTGTATGGATTGCCATCTATCAGTAACACGCGACATCCTGCAACCACCGCAGAGCAGGCGAGATTCGACGCTAACGTGGTCGCCCCTTCCCCTGAGATTATCGAGGTCAGGCCGATGATCTGCCCTCTCCCTCGCCGAAGCGCTGCGGTTCTAATGCGCTTCACCACGAAGGCAAGGTCTGACGAGGGCGACAGAGGCGCTCGCATCAGCCGCCGACTTGTGCGGCGTTCTGGCCAAGCTCTATACGGCGTCCGCGGAAACCTCATGACGGCACCCAGATAGGGTACATTCAACAATCTTTCGATCTGCCGCGGGTTTCGAATGGTCTGATCGAGCGCAAAGCGTAGAGCTGCAGCGCCGATGCCAAGGAGCAAACCGAGTGCAACGAAACCTGCCAACAGCAACGTTCGCGTAGGCCCCTCGCGTCGAATCGGCGGTCCCGCAAGGCTGATGACCCTTGCCTTGGTTCCTAAGTCCTTGACGCGGTCGCGGAGCCAAGCGCTTGCATTGGCCGTTGCAGCGGCAGCGGCATCCAGCTGTTGCGCGAGATAGGCATTCAAAATTTCGTTGACAATCCGAGCGGATTTGTCCGCATCCTGAGACCTGAAGCTCACCTCGATAACTGAACTCATGCCGACGCGCTTCACAGAGAGCATGTTTTGGAAAGCTTGAAGCGCAACCCGTTCCGACCGCTGCTGTCCTTGCAGCGACCCGCTTCCCAGCCCCTCTGCGATGTCACGGAGGGCCACGTATTCGCTAAACGCGTCCAATGTCCGCCGTGCCAGGCTTTTCGCCCCGCTTCCGACAAAATCCAAGTCACGCACCAAGTCGAGGCTGGCAATGACGTGCAAGGCAATCGCATCTGACCGAATGATCTCCACCTGCGTGTCTACAGCCGACACATCAACGTTCGAGACAATTGGAAGCAGCTCCTCGCGGCCAGTTTCAAGACGTGTATTCTCGATCAGGAGGAGGCCGCGTGCGGTGTAAATTGGCCTCTGTTGAAGGACATAGAATACGCCGCAGACCGAGATAACGAGCAAGGTGGCCAACACAAGCCACTTCTGAGCGTACAGGATACGCAAAGGACGCAGGAGATCGACAGGAGGCGCGTGGGCCAAAGCAACCTCGCGTTCTTCCTCCCGTGTCGATTGTGCCACAATACTGGATTTGTCGATCCGATCCATGTTTCACCTACTTGGAACGACCGGCGGCGCTCTCCAATGCGCCATGCCCGATCCACTGCCGCCCAAGCGCGATCCACCAGCAGAACCGGATTCAGGAGCAACTCGCTCGACACTGATGACATCGCCGGGTTCGACCCGCGCGTCATCGTCGACTTGGAACTTGTGCACGCCCGTCGAATCCTCTCGAACAATCTGATACCGGAATCGCATACTCCGCTGGTCGGCAACGACGCCACGAACCGCCGCCCCGGAAAGCTCCGCCTCCCGGATCAGTTCCTCATGCGTCGCTATCTCGCTTTGCACTTCCACGAGTTCGGCGAGAACCTGCTGGATCTCGGTCGCGATATCCTTTTTTCGATCGTCGGTAGCCTTGGCCAGAGCCAACTCAGTCTGGATAATGGACTGCCGCGCGCGCGTGATTAGAACCTCTACGTCCCTTTGGTCACCTTCTATTTGCGCGCTCAATCGCTCGAGAGTTGCTTGGCGAGGCATCAGTGCGAGCCCTTTCTCTTCCAGAATTCGGCCAGCCTCTAATTCCCGTTGCACTGACTTCTGCTGCTTCTGCAAGCTTTCAATCCGGGCTTCGAGCCCTCCGATCTCCTGCGCATATGTTTCAACCTGTGCGTGCAGGCTGGCTTTCTGGTTATCGAATGCGGTCTTCCTGGCGGTGAGGATCGAGGTCTCTCGCGCGAGTTCTGCCGAGGTCACGCCTGCAAGTTCGCCCGGTTCCTCGAGATTCACCTCGATTATGGCTAGTTCGCGCGTCTCGCTCTTAAGTCGCGCGAGTCGAAGCAGGAGCGCTCGACGTTTGCCCTCATAAATGTTCAGGCTGCCTCTGCTGAGAATGGCGTCCCGTTCCGCTCTTAGCGCCTGAAAATCCGACACGCGATAAGGTCCGCCAGCGATACTAAGGGCCGTCAGGATTCTCGTCCCGGGTCGGTAGGCATACTCCCCTGGGTGCTGCACATCCCCTAAAACGTAGAACGGGCGGTACTGTAGTATGTCGATTGAGACATAGGGCGGTTCACGCAGGTTCTCCTTTTTCTGGAGCCGGCTCGAGATTTCCTTTGCGAGATCGGCGGCGCTGATGCCATCCGCCTTCAGTGTCCCGACCAGCGGCAGCGCTAGAGTTCCGTCGTCTCCTACCGCAAGGTCGTCGGACAGAGCGGGCCATTCATAAACCTTGATGCGAACCTTATCTTGCGGGCCTAGCTTGTAGTCGGCTGCGGCGGCTTGGAATGAAATCGGTACAGCAGCACAAAGCAGCACGCCAAACAAAAAGCGACGAACATCTTGGATAGCCATGGATGCAACCTCACCATGCGGTAATCCTGAACCAATCCGGCTCACTGTGCAAATTACATCGAATACATGGGGCTTGGCGGATGTGGTGCAAGCCGTTGAATGACGTAGGATTTGGTTGCTTACGCCGATCCGCGCCACTTCCCGGAGACCACACCCGCCGTGAATGTTCCTACGCTGCCGCTGACCGGTTTGTCATCTGTTCGCGGCAAGTCCGTCGTCGCGCGTTTCGACGGCGGCATGCGGTCGTCCAACAGCGGGGTTCTCGCTCTGGCTGAGGTGGAAAAGCGGCTGCGGGTGGCTGACCGTCTGGCGCGCTGCATCGATGATCCGCGCTGCCCGGACCAGGTCATCCATAGCGTGGCGGATATGATCGGCTTCCGGATGAAGATGATTGCGCGTCTTGCAAAGTCGTCCACCGCGCGCACCCGCACGGCAGCGAACGAGGCCCTGAGCGGGCCCTTCGCGCCGCGGCGCAATCTGACCTCCGCCATTTCTCACCCGCGAGCCTGTCCTGCGCTGCAAGGGCCTGATGTCCCGCACCAGCCTCTGGCGCGGCCGTCCATGGGGTGCCCCGGGCCAGGTGAGCCCGACATCGGGGCGAGTAGACCTGAAATGAATAGACCGTATGGTTTATTGCGCGTGTCCGAAAAATGGAATTGGATGATGTTTAACGCCGAGTAAACGGGGGACAAGCTGTGACCAGCCGTATCCCAATTGCTGTCATCGGGTGTGGATACTGGGGTTCGAAGCACGTTCGCATCGCCTTGGGAATTCCATCGGTACGACTGGTATGGGCGGTAGACGTTCGTCAGGATCGTCTGAATTATATTCGATCAGAGTACAATCGCGTGGCTGTGTCGCGGAGTTTCGACTCGATCCTCGCAAGTGATGTTGCTGGAGTGGTTATCGCAACGCCTATTTCGACCCACTTCGAATTGGCGAAGGCGGCGCTGGAGGCCGGCAAGAACGTTCTGATCGAAAAACCCATGGCTATGACGAGTGCGGAATGCCGCACCTTAATTGCGATTTCTGAAAGGAAATCGCTTATTCTAATGGTTGGACATACCTTTGAATATCATCCGGCAGTGCGTTTTATGGAAGATGTGATCAAGAGGGGAGGTCTCGGCAATCTTCATTATATAAGCTCCCGCCGTCTTAATTTAGGGTTGTACCAATCAGACACCAACGTCCTCTGGGACTTGGCGCCGCATGACTTCTCCATAATTTTTTCGCTACTGGGCAATAGGGTCGAGAAAATCGACGCTTGGGGCTGCGCTCATGTATTTCCCGACGTTGAAGACGTTGCGTATGCGATGGTTAAATTCAGCGGTGGAGTTAAGGCACATCTGCATGTGTCCTGGCTTGACCCTGTGAAGGTGCGGCAAGTCACGGTGGTCGGCAGTGAGGGCATGCTGGTTTTTGACGATGTTCTACCTGCCGAAAAAGTGCGTGTTTATGACAAATGTTTCAAGCCGACCACCACGAATGGCGATTCCTACGCGGACTTCGTTTCGGCGTATCATCATGGAGACGTCCATATCCCCTCGATTGCAGTTGCTGAGCCATTGAAGCTCGAGTTTTTGGACTTCGTCACCGCCATCAGTACCGGCAAGCAGCCGCGCGCGGATGGGCGCTCAGGGCTACGCGTTGTTCAGGCACTCGAAGCGGCCTCCAAGCGAATCCACCATCAGACAATCATTCGAAACGCCGCTAAGACGCCGCCCAGGACAGTCCTGCCGCCGATTCGGAAAGTTGCGGCAGCCCACAACCCGAACGTCTTCAACAAGATCCAATGACTCGGCCAATAAAACGCCCCGCTCTGGCACGCGGCGTGATCGGAAAGCGCGTCCTTGACGTAATGCTGGTAGGGATCGCTTTTATAGTGCTCGCACCAGTGTTTCTCGTGCTTGCCCTCGCCATTCGCATTGACAGTCCGGGGCCGGCGATTTTCAAGCAACAGCGCGTCGGGAGGAATGGCAAGATATTCGTCTGCCTCAAGTTTCGCACAATGGTGCAGGGCAGCAGTGACCAAACACATCGGCGTGCCATACAGCGCCTGTGGGCTGGGGAGCGAATATCAGACGACCCTAAGGCTGAGTTTAAGCTGACGAACGATGCTCGTGTCACCTCGGTTGGCCGCTGGCTAAGGCGCACGAGCCTCGACGAGTTGCCGCAGTTGATCAATGTGCTCAGAGGCGAAATGAGTATTGTCGGGCCGCGCCCGGCCATCCCCTACGAAATCGACTATTTTCAGGAATGGCACCACGAGCGCCACTCGGTCAAGCCCGGCATCACGGGCTTGTGGCAGGTCCGAGGACGTGGCCGCGTTGGTCCAATGGAAATGCTCCGGCTGGATGTCGAGTATGTGCGAACGTGGACGCTCTGGACCGATCTCAAGCTCATTGTACTCACTATCCCAGCGATGCTGCGCGCACTGGGGGCACGTTGAAGCAGGAGTCGCCGGCGCGAGCGGCTGCGACTGAGGTAGAACGGCCGATCCATGGCGTGGATTCGAGAACTTGGGAGAAAGTGATGGCAATCCCGCTTGTAGATCTCACCGCGCAATATGAGTCTATCAAGCAAGAGGTCGATGAGGCCGTGGCTGACGTTATGAGATGCGCGTGCTTTGTTGGTGGCGAACAAGTCGAGGCCTTCGAGGCTGCTTTCGCATCCTATTGCGGCACACGCTACTCAGTGGGGGTGTCCAGCGGAACTGACGCCCTCCGCATCGCGCTGCAGTCACTTGGCATTGGCCAGGGCGACGAAGTCATAACGGCTCCGAACACCTTCATGGCAACAGCGAGTGCGATCGTGGCGGTGGGAGCAACGCCCGTATTCGTCGACATAGACCCGGCAAGTTACACGATCGATCCGGAGTTGATCGAGCGAGCCCTGACACCCATGACAAAGGCGATAATTCCTGTCCACCTCTACGGCCAGGCAGCCGACATGGGCCCCATCATGGACATCGCGCGCAGATACAATCTTCACGTGATCGAGGACGCCGCCCAGGCGCACGGCGCGGAATATAACGGTCGCCGGGTTGGGTCAATCGGTCACCTTGCCTGCTTCTCCTTCTACCCCGCCAAAAATCTCGGCGCCTATGGGGACGGCGGCGCGATAACGACCAGCAACGAAACTTTGGCAAAGCGAATCCAGCGGCTACGCGACCATGGCCGAGTAAGCAAGTACGTCCACGCGGAGATCGGATCGAACAGTCGTTTGGATACGCTGCAAGCCGCAGTGCTAACGATCAAGCTTGGCTATCTCGACCGCTGGAATGGGCGCCGGCAATTGGCTGCTCAGTGGTATGCCTCGGAATTGTCAGATGCAAACGTCGCTCTCCCCGAGTTGATGCGTGGCCGAACGCACGTTTACCACCTATACGTCGTACAAACCGATACTCGCGACCGCTGCTGCACGCATTTCGAGGCCATGAACATCGCGACCGGCGTCCACTATCCTCTGCCCCTCCACCTCCAGCCTGCATTGGCGTACTTGCAATATCACGAAGGCGATTTGCCACGGGCTGAGCGCGCCGCCGGTCGGATTCTCTCGCTTCCTATGTTTCCCGAACTCACTCGCGGACAGGTCGCCAGCGTCGCCGCGGCTTTGAGGCTGGCAACAGGCGTCGCCCATGGGGACGATCCCGCGCAGACGGCTGTTCTCGACAGTTGGACGGGCACTCCTGGGAGGACAGTTGATGAACAGGACAAGCGAGTGGGCGGTCGTCCAAACTGATCTGGTCGGCTCCAATGTGACGATCGCCGAGTTTGCGGTCGTGAGGGGCGGAGTAGTGATCGGAAACGACGTCGTTATTCACCCCCACGTCGTTCTCGAACCCGGGGTGATAATAGGAGATGCCGTCGAGATTTTTCCCGGGGCCTACATCGGAAAAGTTCCCAAAGGTCCAGGAGCCCTCACCCGAATTCCGCATTTCGTCCCCAAAGTCGAAATCGGCAGTGGCTGCTCGATCGGGCCGCACGCTGTGATATTCTACGATGTCGAAATAGGCCAATCGACGCTGCTGGGAGATGGTGCGTCTGTTCGAGAGCAGACTCGGATAGGTTCCGACACAATCATCGGACGTTACGTCACCATAAACTACAACACACTTGTTGGGAATGGAGTGAAAATCCAGGACCACACGTGGCTTGCGGGCAATATGACGATCGAAGATGGGGTATTTATCTCGGGCGGAGTAGGAACCTCGAATGACAACGCAATCGGGCGGAAAGGATATGACGAGGCGCGCAGCCGAGGTCCATACATCGAACGCGGGGCTGCAATAGGCGTGGGAGCGAATCTATTGCCCGGAACGAGGATCGGAGCGTATGCGATCGTTGGCGCAGGCGCCGTAGTTACAAGAGATGTCCCTGAACGTGCCGTCGTCATGGGCGTGCCCGCACGAGTCGTTTTGAAGGATGGCTACTGACCGAAGGGGATGAGTTGGTCTTTGCCGCTGCATTTCGGCGGGCGACACACGGCACGAGCGCATGATCGACCTGCTCGTCGTCCTCGCTGGAACGTGGCACGACACCGTTTAGTCTCGTTCAGAGCGTGTCCACGCTGACACATTTCCGAGGAGATAGTTGAAGACGATCAAACCTACGGTGCCGCTATGCCTCGGTAGCGCCATGACCTCGCGCCAACCGACGAGGTCTCTTGCCACGAAATACCAGCAGATTGCTATGGCGACAGCCAGAAAGAACATGCCAATCAAGCTGACGCTGAGCGCGACAATTGAAGCCGCGGCAATTGCAAAAAAAAGTCCGAGCGTTTGCAGTGCAAGCAAGACTGAAAGAGGTGGCACCATTAAATCCACAGCCAGCGCAGACATCTGTAATGAACGATGCCTGAGCGCGTCGCCCATCAGGCCTGGAACGGCGCCTTTCAACAAGGCAAAGAAGCCATGAATCCATCTCCGTCGCTGCGAGTTGCGCCCTTTCTGCCTCCGGGGAAACTTGCTGGTTATTCGGGCGTCGGCGCAAAACCATGCCGGGACTCCGCTACGGGCCAGCTGAATGCCGAGCAGAACGTCCTCTGCGAGATGTGCAGTACCAAGATCGGCCATACGAGTGACGCTCCACGGGAGGGCCATACCCGAGCCCATCAGGTGACAGGGGAAACCAAGATTGGCGAGTCCGGAGGGTCTGACGAGTGTCCGGATTCGCCAGGCGAATTCCGCGACACGCGCACTGCTGTCACTGTCTGGTGGATTGCTCATGACATAGCAGGCTTGAATTGCACTCGATCTTTCAACACAGGCGCGCGCCATGCAGGACAGCGCTCCGGGATCCAAAATGCAGTCGGCGTCAAGGAAAACGATGACGTCGCGCGGACCGGTCCGGGCGATGTGTCGGACGCCGGCCTCCAGAGCATACCCCTTCCCTATATGGCTTTCGTCACGCCGGACCACGACCTCAACTCCTGCGGCCTTTGCGACCGCTTCGGTTTCATCGTTGCAGTTGTCAGCCACCACGACCAGCCGGTCGGCAATAGTCATCTGTTCCCGGGTGCACGAAAGCATTTCCCCAATCACGGCAGCCTCGTCGTGAGCGGGCACAAGGACAACGACGGGCGGACGGTCATCCGCGAGGTGCATCTTTCGTGGCCGCAGGAAGAAACACGCAAATGTCTGCAACAGCAACACCGAAGCAGGAATCAAGAGAACGGTATTGACGAAGATTACGAAGGACACGGCCAATTGCCCGACCACGATCACCCTCCGATGCAGACGGCCATCGCAATGCCGATGGCACAATCCAGCGTCGCCCCGCAATTCCGACGGAAAAGAACCCATGCCCAACGGCTAGTGTAGGCTTCCACCCGAGTGCGCGCTAGCGCAAAATTCCTATGATGGAGAAGCTGTATGATGTGGAAAGCAGCAGTTATTTTCGGCACTCGACCTGAGGCAATCAAGCTTGCGCCCGTCATTCTGGCATTCGAAAAACATCCTTCAATCGAGACGATTACATGCAGCACGGGCCAGCATCGTGAAATGGTTAGCCAAGTTTTGCAAAGCTTCTGCATCAACCCAGCGGTACAAATGAACATAATGCGGAGCAATCAGACGCTATCTCAGCTTAGCAGCCGACTGCTGGAGGCTATAGACGATTTTCTTCTCGCAAAGCGTCCTGACCTCGTCATTGTACAGGGCGACACCACCACAGCTTTTTGTGCCTCCCTCGCTGCATTCTACCACGCGATCCCGGTCGTTCATGTAGAAGCCGGCCTAAGAACAGGCAATATTCAGGCCCCATGGCCAGAAGAAGCAAACAGAGTCATGATAAGTCGGCTGGCGTCCCTCCACTTTGCACCGACCGAGGGCGCTGCACTGAATCTGTTGAACGAGGGAATACCAGAAGAGTCGATATTGTTAACTGGAAATACCGTTGTAGATGCGCTTCTGTTCGCGTCTGAAATGGTTAAACAAGTGATTCCACCGGTTCCCGGAATTCCAGAAGACTTGCTCGATGGAAGGACACCCGTCGTACTGATCACCGGCCACCGCCGGGAAAGCTTTGGCCCACCCTTTCGGCGAATTTGCCAAGCGATTCTTTCTCTCTCCACCCGTTTCCCGAACTGTCACTTCGTCTACCCCGTTCATTTGAATCCGAACGTAAGGGCGCCCGTTACGGAGATCCTTGGCGAAAGGGGAGAGCATCCGAACATTCACCTTATCGAGCCGCTTGCGTATCTTCCCTTTGTTCGGCTTTTGAAAACGTCGGCTTTGGTTCTGACGGATTCGGGAGGAATCCAGGAGGAGGCTCCCAGCCTGGGTAAGCCTGTGCTCGTGATGAGGGACACCACAGAACGGCCTGAGGCTATTGCATCCGGAGCAGCGGAATTGGTTGGAACGGACACGTCACGGATCGTTCAGGCTGTGAGTTCCTATCTGGAAGATGCGGAGCGGTGCAGACCGAAGCCGTGGGTTCGCAGCCCTTTCGGCGACGGAAAGGCTGCAGATCGCATCCTAACCAGGTGTGTCGAGTTCCTCGATCGGCGTTAACCTGACAGGTGCCGGTGCACATCCGGGTTAGCAGGACGATACCGAGCACACTTCGGCTCAGTGATCGGCCCTGCAGTTCGTCGCTGCGTGCCAAGTGCTAACTTGTTTTCCGTATTTTGCATTAAGCGAAGAAAGACTCGATGCGAAGTTGTGAATTGTCATCACGTGTCAACAAGGTCTCAATCAGCAAACCGCGTTCTTGTGTGATGTCAATAGGCCTAAGCCTTGTGAAGCCGACGCCCGGGACGACTTCCTTGTAGACAAGCTCGAAATGATTCGAGTAACCCGCGTTGATGAGCTGACGCTTTATAGCACCAAGATCAAAACCGCCTGCCTTGAGCGATTCGAAGTTGATCTCCATTGCAATCAACGGAGAATGTTGTGTTAGTACATCCTGCATTCCATCGAATATAAGGGGCTCCGCGCCCTCTGCATCAATCTTTATAAAAGTTATTCGCTTTCCGTACGATAGGTTTTCATTCAATATTGAATCTAACGTTTTGGACTCGACCTTGATTATCCCTATGACCTCTGCCGCAGCGAGATAATTCGGGAAACTACTGGTGTTTCCGAGCATTTGAGTTAGCGAGAGATCGATGTGTCCCGTCTTGTCACCGAGGGCGACAGGGAAAACCTCGATTTGCTCGAAACCATTCCTGTCGCGATTGACCGCCAAAGCTTCGAATGCCCTCGGATCTGGTTCGAAAGCAAGCACCCTTCCGGTCGCCCCTACCGCCTGCGCGAGGAGGCAGCTCACATATCCCTTATGAGCGCCAACATCAATGCAGACTTCGCCCGGCTTCACGGCCGCCTTGATGATGCTGCGCAATGCTGGTTCCCACATGCCGCCCGCCGCAACAATTTCGCGATCAACGAACTGGTTCGGGTCCAGCATCATCCAAAAACCATCGCTGGTCTTAACCCATTTCGGGCTTGTGAACCCAACCAATCGGTAGGTTCGAATTGCATGACAAACCGCAGCTTTGACCGGTCGCACCGCTCGGATAAGTGCACGTGCCGCCATTGGTCGCCCTCCAGAGGACGCATTGCCGCATCAGACCTGCTTAGCCGTTCGTTGTCAAACTAGATGCCGCAATGGGCCGGCGCTCCTCGAAGGGATCGTCGAAGTCGTCTGGATGTCGAAAAGTAAGAACGTTGCTATCGGTCTTCATAGCGTATCCCCCTTCGGGAGGTTCTGGCAGGCTTTGTCACCCGCCTGGATACGCCGCCTTCCTCAAACCGTCTTCACCCAGCTTCCGCCATAGCTCCCGACAGGTTTGGCGATGCGTTCGCGGAAGCCGGGCAGCCAGTATGGGCTGTAGGCGAAACCTATTGCGTAGCGAGTTCGCCCCAAAACCACACGCCTCGGCTCGGGCTCGACATAAGCTCAACTGCGTGTCAAAATCATTGTGCGGTCGGGCATTTTTCAATCAGAGAGCGCCCAAATGGCATTGCATGCAAAGCCTTTGATACGCGCGCTTCTCCCTACTTCGGTCCGGCGGAGAGCACGTTCTGCGCTCAATCGGCTGATCTGGGCTCGCTCGGGGCTTAGCGTCAAGAGTGGAAGCGAGTTGGCCTTCTGGCAGGGCTGGTTTTCTACGCACGGAATAGAGCCGGAAACCGATTATTACCGTGCATTCATGCTGGCAATGGGGGGACTTGCCGATGCGGAGTTTTTCCGGGAAAAGTCGTGCATCGACATAGGGTGCGGTCCTAAAGGCTCGCTTACTTGGCTGGACGGAATAGCAAAGCATGCGATCGGGATTGATCCGCTGGCGTCGAGATACGAACTATTTAATATTTCTAGTCACAATATGCTCTATATCGCAGCACGTGCCGAGGAGTTGCCACTTCGTAGTTCCTCTGCCGATGTCGTCTTCAGCATGAACAGCTTAGACCATGTCGACGATTTGGAACAGGCATGCGGTGAAATTCGACGTGTACTTAAACCGGGCGGGCATTTCATCGGCAGCTTGAACCTTGATGAGCCTGCAACGCCGACCGAGCCCTGGACGCTGACCGAAGACTATCTAGAGCGCCATCTCTTCCGGGGCTGGACACCGGAATTTAGGCGCGTCTGCCCTCGTTTAGACTCGGAGGAGCATTGGGGCCCATACCGCTACATGTTTGAACGACCTCCTTTGACCATGAACAATGACGGCCCCCGAGCCTTGTGGTGTCGCTATCGGAGCGATGGCTCCGAGGGGGTTGAAAGAGGTGGGACAAAAATGGGCAAAAAATCCAAGTAAATCAACGGCCACAAAAGCCGATGGTGGGCCCGGAGGAGGTTTGGGAACCATGAAAAATCAAGTACTTGGAAATCAGTGGGACTGCCGAGTGTTCAAATCTGCTCCAATGTTTTTCAATGTTTCTGTCCCACTATAACGATCAACGCCTCGCTCAGATTCACGCGTGAGCGATGAAATCCTGCCGGTATTTCAGTCTCACATGAGGGGTCGCGGTAGCGTCACTTCTCTAATTGCAGAGTGCATCCTTCACGATTGTCACGCCACAGCAGCACGCTTCCGATAAGGTGCTTGAACTGTTCGACCTCACCCTCGTTCGCGCCATACATGCGCCGCTTATCGACGATCTTTTTTCCAAACTGCAGGAGAGACGTGCGGACGTGCGGTTGTCACGTCCCAGTGCTATGCAAGTGGTGCAATGGTGCAATAGCGTTTTCGGAGTGTAGCAAATGTCCAATCTGCCGATTTCATCGAAGCCTATATCGCCGCCTATAACCGCAGAATGAGAAGCAGGTCGGACCTCAACGCGCGGGAGCGGCCCTGTTCCTCCCGACAGAACCGCCGCACGTCGGGATGCGCAATGGCTTGTCAGATCCGCTTTAGCTCGAGCGCATGGCGATGCCTACGCAGCGGATAAACGCGAGATGTGCGTTCGCGCTCCCCGGTTAGCCGCTTCCTGTCAATGCTTTCAAAAAATTGATTTGTGCGGCACACAAGCTGCCTAGATGTTACGGACTTCGCATGAAGGACCGATTACGAGGGGTAACCATGGTTCACACTGCACGCCTCCGCCACGATTCTCTGGCCGCCCCCTCCAGCAGAAACGTCCCTGCAAAATGGCTCGCCGCCGCGGCCTTCGCGGCGATCGGCTTGCTCGCGGCCCCGGCCGCACAGGCGCAGGAAGCGCCTCCCGCGCCCGTCGTCACTGTAGCCAAGCCGCTGGTGCGCGATATCGTCGAGGACGATGAGTTCGTCGGCCGTTTCGAAGCTGTCGACCAGGTTTCGCTGCGCTCCCGCGTCGGCGGCTATCTCGACCAGGTCCATTTCCAGGACGGTACGCTGGTCAAGCAGGGCGACCTCCTGTTCACCATCGACCAGCGGCCGTTCAAGGCGGCGCTGAACCAGGCGCAGGCGCAGGTCGACTCGGCCAAGACCCTGGTCGAATTCAGCAAGATGCAGTTCGAGCGCGCCGAGACCCTGTCGCGCGAAGGCAACATACCGGTTTCGACACTGGACGACCGCCGCCGCGAATATCTCGCCGCCCAAGCGCAACTGGACGGCGCGGAGGCGGCACTTGAAAACGCAAGTCTCGATCTCGAATTCACCGAGATCAAGGCGCCGTTTTCCGGCCGGGTCGACCGCCGGCTCATCTCGCCGGGCAATCTGGTGCAGGCCGACCAGACCGTGCTGACCACCATCGTCTCGATCGACCCGATCAACTTCTATTTCGACATCGATGAGCGGACCTACTTCTCTTATGCGCGCGACGCCCGCGAGCGCGGCGGCGTCATGCAGGAAGGCGCCGGCGGCGTCGATGTTGTCGTCCGTGTCGCCGACCGTGATGAAGCGACGTTCAAGGGCAAGCTCGACTTCGCCGAGAACCGTCTGGACGAAGCTACCGGCACGATGCGGGCCAGGGCGCGCTTCGACAACAAGGACGGCGTTCTGCAGCCGGGCATGTTCGGCCGCATCAACGTGCCCGGCTCGTTGCCGCATCCGGGCGTGCTTCTGCCTGACGAGGCGATCGGCGCCGACCAGAACCGCCGCATCGTCTTCGTTGTCGACCAGGCAGGCCTGATCTCGGCCAAGCCGGTCCGCACCGGCCCGCGCATCGACGGCTATCGCGTTATCCGCGAGGGCCTCACCGGCGAAGAGACAGTGGTAATCAACGGGCTGGTGCGAGTGCGGCCGGGCGTCACCGTCAAGTCCGAGATGACCAAATTGCCGCCCAAGGTTGAAGCCGAAGGGCAGACGCAATGAACTTCGCGCATTTCTTCGTCAACCGCCCGATCTTCGCGGCGGTGCTGTCGATCGTGCTCGTGCTCGTCGGCGGCATCGCTTATACGCAGCTTCCGGTCGCGCAATATCCCGAAATCGCGCCACCGACCATCGTGGTGCGCGCCTCCTATCCGGGCGCCGACGCCGAGACGGTCGCCGCGACCGTGGCGACGCCGATCGAACAGGAAATCAACGGCGTCGAGCACATGCTCTACATGTCGTCCTATTCCTCCGGCGACGGCTCGATGTCGCTCACCATCACCTTCCGCCCCGGCACCGATCTCGATGCGGCCCAGGTGCTGGTCCAAAACCGCGTCTCGATCGCCGAAGCGCGCCTGCCGGAAGAGGTGCGCCGGCTCGGCATCACCACGGCGAAAAGTTCGCCCGACCTGATGATGGTCGTCCATATGCTGTCGCCCGACGACACATATGATCAGCTTTACGTCTCGAATTATGCGCGTTCGCGCGTGCGCGACGTCCTGCTGAGACTGGACGGCGTCGGCGACGTGCAGATCTTCGGCGAGCGCGAATATTCGCTGCGCGTCTGGCTCGACCCGGAAAAGCTGTCCGCCTACGGCATGACCGCAGGCGACGTAGTCGAGGCGCTGCGCGACCAGAACGTCCAGGTGTCGGGCGGCTCGATCGGCGCGCCGCCGATTGGCGACGGCTCGGCCTTCCAGTATACGGTCACCACGCAAGGGCGCTTTGAAGACGCGCGCGACTTCCGCTACGTCATAGTCAAGTCGGCCGAGGACGGCCGCTTGATCTCCCTGCAGGACGTGGCGCGCATAGAGCTCGGCGCCAGGGACTACGTCACCAATTCCTATCTCAACAACAAGGCGGCGGTGGCGCTCGGCATCTTCCAGCGGCCGGGCACCAATGCCTTGGCCTCAGCGGAAGAAATCCAGGCGACCATCGCGGAGCTTTCGAAGGATTTCCCGAAGGGGCTGGCCTACGAGATCATCTACAATCCGACCGAGTTCATCGCCGAATCCATCAACGAGGTCTATGTCACCATCGCCGAGGCGATCCTGCTGGTGGTGATCGTCATCATCGTGTTCCTGCAGTCGTGGCGCATGGCGATCGTGCCGATCGTGGCGATACCGGTCTCGCTGATCGGCACGCTTGCCGTGCTGCTCGCCTTCGGCTTCTCGCTCAACATGCTCACTCTGTTCGGGCTGGTGCTGGCGGTCGGCATCGTTGTCGACGACGCCATCGTGGTTGTGGAAAATATCGAGCGGAACATCCGGCTGGGGCTCGCTCCGCGCGCCGCTGCGCACAAGACCATGGATGAAGTGGGAAACGCGGTCCTCGCGATCTCGCTGGTGCTGATCTCCGTCTTCGTTCCGGCGGCTTTCATTCCCGGGATTTCCGGCCAGTTCTACCTGCAGTTCGCCATCACCATCGCGGTCTCCACCGCGATCTCCGCATTCAACTCGCTGACGCTTTCGCCGGCTCTCGCCGGCGTGCTTTTCAAGCCGCACAGCGAGGAACATTCGAACTTCTTCCTGGCAAGGTTCGGCCGCGCTCTGGCGAACGGGTTCAACAACGGGTTCGACAGGATGGCGGACGGCTATGCCTGGCTGGTGCACAGACTGGTCGGCACGACTTTGGCGCTTGCCGCCATGCTGCTCGTTTTCGCAGGCCTGCTCTACGCGACCTATCACATGCTGCAGACGGTGCCGCGCGGCTTCATCCCCAACATGGACCAGGGTTATGCGATCGTCGTCGTGCAATTGCCGGAGGGCTCTTCGCTCGCCCGAACGGACGCAATCATCCAGAAGGCGTCGGATATCATCCGCGAGACGCCGGGTGTCGCCAACGCCGTCGCCTTCGCAGGATTCAACGGCGCGACATTCACCAACGCCAGCAATTCCGGCGTGATCTTCGCGCCATTCAAGAGCTTCGAGGAACGGCTCGAGAGCGGCGATACTTCCGACAAGATCATCGGCACGCTGTTTGGCAGCCTGCAAAGCATCCAGGAGGCCTTCATCATCGCGCTGCCGCCGCCGCCAGTGCGGGGCATCGGCAACTCCGGCGGCTTCAAGATGATGCTCCAGGAGCGCAACAGCGCCGACATGCGGCCGATTCTGGCGCTGGCCAACGAAATCGCCGGCAAGGCCAACCAGACGCCCGGGTTGATGGGCGTCTTCACCACCTTCTCGGCCTCCAGCCCGCAATTCTTCCTGGCGATCGACCGCGACAAGGCGCGCATGCTGAACGTGCCGATCCCCAACATCTTCGAGACGCTGTCGATCAATCTAGGCACCGCCTATGTCAACGATTTCAACGCCTTCGGTCGCGTCTACCAGGTGCGGGCGCAAGCCGACCAGGCTTTCCGCATCGATCGCGACGACATATTGAAGCTGAAGGTGCGCTCGGCGGCCGGCGACCTGGTGCCGCTCGGCACACTGATCGAGATCCGCGACGTCACCGGTCCCTCGCTCGTGCAGCGCTACAACATGTATGTCTCCGTGCCGCTTCAGGGCAATGCAGCGCCTGGTGTCGCCACGGGCACGGCGCTCGACCTGATGGAGGGGATCGCAGCCGAATCGCTGCCGCAGGGCACTTCCTTCGAATGGACTGAACTCGCCTTCCAGGAGCGGCAGACCGGCAACACGGCAGTCTTCATCTTCGGCCTGTCGGTTCTGTTCGTCTTTCTGGTGCTCGCCGCGCTATACGAAAGCTGGATTACGCCCTTCGCCATCGTGCTTATCGTCCCGCTCAGCGTGCTGGCCGCCCTCTTGGGCGTCGCCTTCCGCGGTCTCGACAACAACATTCTCGTGCAGATCGGGCTGATCGTGCTCATCGGCTTGGCGGCGAAGAACGCGATCCTGATCGTCGAGTTCGCGCGCCAAGGTGAGGAGCGCGGCCTTGACGCCGTCGAGGCGGCTGTCGAGGCCTGCCGGCTGCGGCTGCGGCCGATCCTGATGACGGCATTCGCCTTCATCCTGGGCGTGGTGCCGCTGGTGATCGCCAGCGGGCCTGGCGCGGAAATGCGCCAATCGCTCGGCACGGCCGTGTTCTCCGGCATGCTGGGCGTGACGTTGTTCGGCCTCTTCCTGACGCCGGTCTTCTACGTTGCTCTGCGCAGGACATTCCGGCGCAGGCGGCCTGAAGCCGGCCCGACCCTGGCTTCCGAGAGCGGCGCGGCCGAGTAGACGCCGAGCCGATGAGGCGCCGGGTTCAGGCTGAAGCCAGACCGGCGGGTTCCTGGATCTCGCGGAGGGATGGATCGGCGATCCATCCCTCGAGCGGATCGAGATGATCCGGCGCGCCGTATCGCTCGCTTCGCATCGTTCACCCCCAGGCCGTCTGGATCGCGCAGAAAAGCGCATCGAGCCGATCGCCGCTGGGGTCGTTGGCCGACCGACGAACAGGAGCAAAAATAGAGGATAGAAACAGGCACAAGATCGCTTCTCCTGCCCTTGGATAGACGTCGGCCATAAATTATTGATATTGAGCGACAATGGTGGGCCCGGACAATGTCTAAGAATTATTGATTTTATTGGTTTTTTCATTGGCAAGTTTCGAAAAACCCTCTCGCATCGTTCCGTATTGCTCCGCGATTGATGGCAACGTCGAGCTGAGCTATTCACTCCTGGTGGCACCGTGCACGCTCAATGGCCGGTTGCCGTGAGCCGCGTGCCAACCGTCGTCACGGCGCTCACAGAGAGACGACTTGCTACCCAGAGTTGAGTTAATCAAACCCACAACAGTTGATTGTCGCCTTCCTCCACCAATGTCATGAAACTTGATCCTGCTCTAAGGACTCAGGAAGCATATCCGAGCGCTTATGCATACGTGCGGATGGACGTAGGAGTCATCAGGCCCGACGACGCCGGCCGTGGCGGTACACCAGAATGTTGCGGTCGAACTGTAGCCTGCGTTGAAGTCGACGCCGCTCCCGTAACCTGTCCCGGGTGCGCCCTTGGAGCGCAACCGTCGGCAGACTGCCGGCGCCGCGTGTGGCTGCGAAGTTGCCGAACCCATTTTGGACAGCCCCAGGACGCTAGCCCGCGGCAGCGGCCAGGATCGTGCGGCGAACGACCGTCTCCAGCACTGGCACCTTGTAGCCGTTCTTCGCCAGCGGGGTAGCGCCGGCCACCGCGGCACGGGCCGCCTGTCGCGCCAAGTCGTCGGTAAGCCTGTTGCCGATGAGGAGACGTTCGCTTTCGACGGCGCGGCGAGGCGTTGGTGCGACCCATCCCATGACGATCGAAGCATTTTGCACTGTCTGGCCCTCCATCGTCAGCACCACCGCCACATCGCAGATCGGCCAGTCGTAGCTGTCGCGCTCGGTCTGCTTGCGGTAGGCGGCCTTCGCCCCGGCGTTCAGCGGCGGAACGATCACGCGCGTCATAACCTCGCCAGTCTCGATCCTGGCATCGTGAGCGCGCTGCATTTCGGGTGGCAAGAAGAAATCCGAGAGCTTTACGACGCGTGAGCCGTTGGCGCCGCCGGCCAGTTCGGCGCTTGCATCATAGGCGACCAGTGCCGTCGCCGGCGTCGAGGCTTGGACCATCGCGTTTTTGTCGTTGTCGAAGATCGCGTGGTGCTGGTTCTCGTCAGCGCCCCTGCTCCCCATCTCATCTCCACCTTCGCCATGGAAATGATCGTGCCGAAAATACCAGCAGCGCGGCCGCTGCAGCAGATTGCCCCCGATCGTTGCGGCGTTGCGGACCTGCGGCGTCGCCGCATGTCCGGCAGCATCCGACAGCGCCAAGTAGCGCGCGCGGATCTGTGGATCGTTGTCGATGCGGTCCAGCGTCACAAGTGCGCCGAGCGACAGCCCGTTTTCCGTGTCGACTTCGTCGAGACCGCGGATGGTCTTCAGATTTACGAGTCGCATCGGCGCTAGAGTCCCTTCCTTCATCAAGTCCAGAAGGTCGATCCCGCCCGCCTTCGCGATGACGGGGCGTTGCTCGGTGCTTTCGGCAAGCAGACCTGCTGCCTGCTCGACCGTCGTGGCATCCACCCATTCGAAGCTGTTCATGGCCATGATGGACTCCTTCTGGCCGATCTCAGGCGCTGAGCGTCGCCAGCACATTTGCCGGGTTCATCGGCAAAGTGCGAATCCGCTTTCCGGTGGCGTTGTAGAATGCATTGGCGATCGCGGCGCTGGTCGCCACATTGCTTGCCTCGGCGATGCCTCGCGCGTCGGTCGACGACTGCGCCCCGATCTGCTCCATGAGCAGCACCTCGATCGCCGGAGTCTCGCGTGATCCGACCATCTTATATTGATCGACATTGGCGTTGAGTTGATGGCCGCTCGCCGCGTCCATGATGCGGTCCTCGTAGATCGCGTAGCTGATACCCTGGATGATGCCGCCGATCACCTGGCTCTCGACCAGTTTGGGGTTGATCGGCCTGCCGCAATCGCTGGCAGCGACGATGCGCTCGACCTTGACCACGCCGGTCTCGACATCGACCGCCACCTCGGCGAATTGGACACCGCCCAGCCCATGCCGGCTGATGGAGAGCTCTCCCGGCACCGCAAATCCCTCATAGTCGTCGTGCCGCTTAGCGAGTTTCGAGATTTCGCCGAATTTGGCTTCCTTGGCTGCATCCTTGAGCGGCCTTGCGGCTCCCTCCTTGCCGCGGACGCCCACCTTGCCGTCGGCGAAAAAGATGTCATCGGGATCGGCGTCGTCGAAAAGCGGCGCGAGGCGCGCGGCCAGGTCGCGTGCCGCCGCATAGGCCGCATTGCGGGCAGGCGCGGTCACCGACGCAGTCACCCGGCTTCCGCCGGACGGCGGTCCCCACGGGAACCGCGTGTCGCCGATAAAGACGCCGATGTCCTCGGCGTTGAGGCCGAACTCCTCTGCAACCACCTGGGCAAGCACAGTCCGCGTGCCGGTGCCGACATCCTGCGTGCTGTTGTAGACGGAGACCGACCCGTCATCGGCGACCCGCACCTCCACCGTCGTCGGAGGGCTGACGACATACACCCACTGCGCCTGCGCCATGCCAATCCCCCGCTTGATCGGCCCGGCGTCGGCGTTCGGCGGACGCCGGCGGCTCCAGCCGAACCGCTCGGCCGCGACCTTGCGTTCATGTGCCCGTGCAAGCATGTCGTCGGTGGGCTTTGTGTCGATGCGATCGCGCAGGATCAGCGGGTCGAGTTGCAGCCGATCCGCGAGTTCGTCCATCGTCTGCTCGAGCGAGAAGATGCCCTGCACCTGTCCGGGTGCGCGGAAAGCCGCGCACGGGCCGGCATTCGTGAACACGTCATACTGCTCGGTGCGCATGTTCGGGCACGGATATAGCGCATTGTAGCAGAAGCCTATGCCGGCGCCCCCAGCGATGCCGCCGGAGCCCCAGCTTATGACGTCGATGGCGGTAAGGGTGCCATCTTGTTTGGCGCCGATCCGTACGCGCTGCAAGCTGTTGGGGCGATTGCCCGCCGAAACATGCTCTTCACGGCGGTCCAGCATCATGCGCACGGGCGCGCCGGCCTTTTGCGACAAATGAATGGCGAGGAGGCCGAAATTGTTGATCCCATATTTGGCGCCGAACCCGCCGCCGGTGAAGTCGCTGATTACCCGGATCTTGCTCTTGGGCAGATCGAAATATTCGGCGGCCTCATCGCGCACGCTGTGCGTGTGCTGCGTGGAGGCATAAATGGTCAGCCCGTCATCCTGCCAATCCGCGACGATGCCATGTGTTTCCATCGGCACATGAGTCTGAACCTGCGTGCGATATTCGGCCTCGACGATCACGTCCGCCTCCGCCAGGCCCTGGTCGATATCGCCCGTGGGCGTCATACCCGGCATGCCGAAGTTGGGACCGCGCACATTGCCCTTCTGCGGCAAGCCTTCCGGTGCGCCGCCGCCGCCGGCCGTTGATGGCTGCTCGACCGGTCCTGGAAAGACGATCGGTGCCTCATCGTCCATTGCCGCATCGAGGTCAGTGACATGCGGCAAGCGCTCGTATTCGACCTTCACGAGCTTCGCCGCCTGGTCGGCGATCCGCTGCGTCTCGGCGGCGACCGCGGCAACGGTCTGGCCGGCGAAGCGGACCGTCGGGTATTTGTTGCGGGCCTCGGCGTCCGGATCGCGAAGCCTGGCGGATTGCAGCAGTGTCTCGAGCACATGTACAGCACGGACGCCGGGGTGACGCTCAGCCGCTGAGGTGTCGATCGAGATCACCCTGGCATGCGGCCATGGGCAGACGATCTGCCGTGCGTGGAGCATTCCCGGCAGTTGAACGTCGAATGTGTATTTCGCCGCGCCCGTCACCTTCTGCACGGCATCGAGCCGCGGGATCGACTTGCCGATGGAGCGCAGTTCGGCGTTCACTGGCAACTGCGGCGGCTCATCGTCCGGCACCTGCCGAGTCACCTGCCTCATCTCCTGCCCGACGATACCGTAGAGCAAGGACTGGGACCGTAACGAAGGCCGGTCGGCCCGCGCCTGATTTTCGGTAGCCATCAGGTGCCCCTCCTCCGATTCTCGCCGGCGACGGCGAGCACTGCCGCAAAGATGTTCGGATAGGTGCCGCAGCGGCACAGGTGACCGCTTATCGCGGCCTTCACTTCGTCGATGCCGGCGTCGGGTTTACGATCTATGAGCGCTGCGCAACTCATTACCATTCCAGGCGTGCAGAATCCGCATTGAAGGGCGTCATGCTCGATGAACGCCTGCTGCACCGGATGAAGTTTGCCGCCCTCGGCCAGCCCCTCGATCGTGGTGATGTTCCTACCCCGGGCGTCGAGCGCCAGCGTCATGCAACTGCTGGCAGGCTGACCGTCGAGCCAGACCGTGCAGGCAGAACAGGCTCCGCGATCGCAGCCGATTTTGGTGCCGGTCAGGCCGAGGTGATTGCGGAGGACGTCGACCAGCGTGGTGGCGGGTTCCGCCTGCACCGGGACCCGTCGTCCATTTATCGTGAGATCGATCGGGATCAGACCAGGGCCAAGCACTTCGTTGGCATCGTCCTGCATAGAACCATCAACGGCTGCCTGCGCCGCCCCTGCTTCCAGCAACGCCGCCCCTACGGCCGAGGTGCCACCGTGCTTCAGGAACGTCCGACGAGAGATGCCCGATCTCGTGGATCCCGGAACTTGACTGCGGCTCAATTCTGCCATGCTGTACCTCCGGATTTGTTACAGCGGTTACCAAAACTAGGGTGATCGGATCAGCACCAAGCTAGGGGACCGATCGGTTCGCGCCAGACGCCATCACAACGAAGTGACCGTCGAGGCGATCGCGACGCTGGGCATGCCGTCGAGGGCACAAAGCGGCTAGAGGCTTACCATGATCGCCGGCGGCAGCGCCGCCGCCGCTGCGGATCGTCAGCAAAGAAACCGGGGCGGCGCGAGCCGCCCTTTTTCGTTGCTGCCGGGGCGCTGCCAAATGCTGCCAAATCGGCTTGGCAGCACCCATTATAACCTATTGATAACAAAGAAAAATGGTGGGCCCGGAGGGCGAACGAAAATCGTTGATTTTGTTGATTTTTTCGTGGGCCAAAATCAGAAATCTTCCCGTATCATTCCGTATGCTCCCGCGACGCCATCCAGCCCACCCTAGGTAACCTCGTTTGCAAGCGTTGGGAGCCATTCCTAGAATGACCGCATTCGGCCGGAAGCGGTCCGACAGCTTCCGGGATGATGCTGTCGACAAGCTCCCGTTCCGTTGACGGGAATTCGACACCGACGCTGCGCTTGATGGCCCGATCGACGTCTTCAGCGAGCATGGATTCGAGGGTAGCTAGGAAAAGCTTCCAGGAAGCCCAAAGCGATTCCCAATTCTAGAACCGTACAACAACCATTTTAGGCCCCATACCGGACGCTTCGCGGATGTCGACTCGCAGATCGCCGAAGCCCTGAGGCGGCTGATTTCCATGCCGCCCCAGATGCCACCAATCTCGCTAGCTGAGCGATCCGGCTGCTTGCGAGATGAGCCCGGCGATCTCGTGCGGGTGCGAGATCAACGACAAATGGCTTGCCTTCACTTCGATGGTCTTTGCGTTCATGCGTTTGGCCATGAAGCGCTCTAGATCGGGGTTGATCGTGCGATCTTCGGTGGAGACCGCATACCAGCTTGGCTTCGAGCGCCAGGCCGCTTGCGTTGTCTTTCCGGTGAAAAGCTTGTCCGAGATCGGCCCCTGGACGGCATAGAGGACGCGCGCCTTCTCGCGAGGGATACCACCGGCGAAATCCCGCAGGAAAGCCTCCTCGCTGAGCTTGCCGTAGCCTTCGGACCAGACAAGGCCGGCGGAGGCCGGCGGCGCCGCAAATGTCTTGGCGAGCGCCGTGTAGTCTTCCCCGGCATCTGGCGCCCGCGCCGCGACATAGACGAGCGAGGAAACCTTTGGATCAATCCCTGCCTCGCTGACGATCATGCCGGCAAAGGAGTGTCCGACAAGGACCGTCGGTCCGTCCTGCAGCGCGATCGCACGCCGCGTTGCCTCGACACCCGCCTCCAGCGTCGTCAGCGGGTGCTGGACGACGGTTGCATTGAAGCCGGCCTGCTGCAGCCGGCCAACCACCTCCGACCAGCACGAGCCATCCGCATAGGCGCCGTGGACAAGGACGACGTTCCGAACCCTGGGGCCCGTCTGCGCTCGTGTCTTGTCGGAGCTGGCCAGTATGCCCGCAGCCGCTCCAGCGGCTAGCGTGGCGGAGAAAGTGCGCCTATTCATCATGATCGTGGATTCCTTGAGGGTTGGCAGATCGCGCCCGCATTTCGGCCGGGCCCGCCGCAAACTGCTTCGCGACTTACGTCCAGCCTTCGCAGCCCGCCGAGCCTTCGTTACAGCCGTCACCGCTTCGTGATCATCGAGTCGGCGTCGCTCCCCTCAGAAATCGGCGGGCAGGATATCATCACGCTATGTTCCTCGTCGCTCAGCGGCCCGCGGCTATCAGCTCGTTTCGCGACTGGCTTAGAATGTGCACTCGGAAGCAATTCTGCATTTCCTTGAAGGATCTGAAGCCGAGGCGCGGGGCAAGGCGGGACAAGGTTGTCGGGGATACCCCGCATCGGCGTGCGATCGAGGCGGCATTCTCGAAGGCAACGTAACCCGGTTCCGCAAACATGAGGCGCGCGACAGTTTCTAATTTCGCCGGGAGGATGAGCTCCCTCTTCGCAATCCGCATTTTTAGTTCTGCGAGCGTTTGGCGCCGGCGTATTGCGGGCTACGACTTGTCGACCGCTCGCCCGTGAGGGATCTGATAGCTCTACACGCATGGTGTCACCGTTTGGCCACTTGCATGAAGGTCTCGAACTCGGCATCGCCAATAGGGACTGTATGCTCGTAACCGGGATACCTGCCGGAATCGACCTCCCCCTTGTATTCCTTGAAGGCAGCGATGCGTTCGTCCTGGATCTTCTGCAACTCCGGACCGAGGTTTCGGTAGACTTTTCCGTGCCGCGGCTTGTGGTTCTTGCCGTAGCCACAGACGTCCTCGGTGAACAGGTACTGCGCATCCGCATATTTGCCGGCGCCCATGCCGAGCATGACGAGCGATGAGTTTTCCGCCAGAAACTTTGCGACACGGTCGGGCACGACTTCCAGTTCCGCCCCGAAGACACCGATCTCCTCGAGTCTCTGTGTGTGTCGCCACAGGCGGATAGCTTCATCCGCGGTCTTGCCGACTGCACGCCAGCCCGTCCAGGTGATGTATGAAGGGATCAAACCGATATGGCCAACCACAGGGAGGTGGTTGTCGCAAAGCGCCTTCTGGATGTCGTAGGACGCGGCACAGTAGAAGGCGTCGCCGCCGATGCCGGCGAAGTGGAAGGCCGCACGCAGATAGTCCTCAGCCGTCGCGAGCGGCCGCCCGGCAAAGCTCCCCCAGCCGCCATAAGGCAGGCCGATCTGGACGAAACAGTCGCCGGCTGCCTGTCGCATCTCCTGGTCGAAATATCGACCTTCGATGGAAAGCATGTGGATGCCTGCCGCGGCTGCGGCTGCAGCCTCATCGGGCGTGCTGACGAAGAGCATGGAGATTTTCTGTCCATTCTTCTTCATCTTTCGGATGTCCTCGACAGTAGGACGGTTGTGATACATGCCCATGGTCAGCCTCCGCTGCGGTTCATCGCTTACACCGTGAAAGCCCGGCGGAATGCGTCCAGCGCCGCTTCCGGATCGTTCTGGGCAAAGGCTTCCAGACCCACCGGCCCGCAGTATCCCATCTCGAACAGGGCTCTCGCGATGTAGGGCCAGTTCATCTCTCCGGTTCCAGGTTCGCAACGGCCCGGATTGTCGGCGACCTGCACCTCGCCGATGAAGGGCAGGCACTTCTCGCACCAGCGCACGATATCGCCCTCGCCGATCTGCGTGTGATAGAGGTCGAGATTGATCCGCAGTTGCGGCCTGTCGATCGACGACACCAATGCCAGCACCGCCGCCGTTGAGCCGAACGGGCAGCCGGGGTGGTCCAGCAGGTTCAGATTTTCAAGCGTGAAGACAACGTCTTCGGCCTCAGCCATGTCGCAGATGCGGTTCAACGTGTCCCGCGCCTTCAGCCACATCGGGCCGGTCTCGACGTCGGTCTTGACGACAGGAATGCCGCCTTCGCCGAGCCCGGTGCCGTGCAGGTTCAATCGGGCTACTCCGAGGCGCTTTCCGATCCTTGCGGTCTCGAGAGCCGATTTCAGAAGAGCGTCGGCGCCCTCGTCATCGGCGAGCCTTCCCTGGAGATAGCCGTTCATGATCGTGAAAGTCGCGCCCGTCTTCACGAGCGCTTCGAGGTCATGGTCCGGCCAATTCCACAATCCGACGCCGAAACCCAAATCATGCAATCGCGCGACGCGCCAGGCTATCGGGCGATCGCGCCAAAGCATCTCGGCGCAGGCGGCCAGCTGGAAGGGTTGGCTCATGGCGGCTCAGACCTCGACCATGACGCGGCCGTTCTCGACCTTCGTCTTGTAGGTCTTGAGATTCTCGCAGGCGGGTGGAGTCTCTACTTCGCCAGTCGTGAAGTCGAAAACGGAGGCGTGCTTGGGGCACTCCACCGTATTCCCCATGACGAGACCGTCGGCAAGGTGGATCTTCTCATGCGTGCAAAGCCCGTCCGTGCAGTAGTATTCATCCGCGTCGTTGCGGAAGATCGCGAAGGTACGGCCGCTATTGTCGAAGCGTTTCGCTTCTTCGGCTTCGATTTCATCAGCGGCACAGGCGTCGATCCAGGGCATTGGGGTGTCTCTTCAGATAGCTTGCGGTTTGAAGTCTGCGGGAGCTGACGGCATCACACCCTGCAGGAGCGCGACGGACTTCTCGAGCCCCTCCAGCGAACTCAGAAGTACGTCTTCGTGCTCGATGGAAAGCCAGCCGTCATAGCCGGCCATCTTGAGCCGGTAGCAGAACTGTCTCCACCACTCTTCGCCATGGCCGAACCCAAGCGTGACGTAACTCCAGGACCGAGCCGGAATGTTCATCAGGCTGCCATTCTCAAGCAACGAGGTGGTTGCCTGAACGGGCCGGTTGAGCATCGTGTCCTTGGCATGCACATGGTATACGGCCTCGCCCAGCGCTTCAGCGACAACGAGGGGATCGGCGCCCATCCAGAACAGGTGAGAGGGGTCCAGATTGGCGCCGAGGATTGGCCCGACCGCTTCTCGCAATTTCAGCAGCGAGGGCACGTTGTATACGCATTGATTGCCATGGAGTTCGAGCGCGATGCGATCGACGCCGTTTTCCTTCGCCAGCGCCGCGATCTCTGTCCAGAACGGGATCAGCTTTTCTTCCCATTGATATCTGAGGATGGTCTGCGTTTCCGGCGGCCAGGAGGAGACAACCCAGTTGGGCATGCTGTCGCTGGCGCTACCGGCTGGCAGACCGCTCATGGTGCAGACGGTACGAATACCCATGTCGCCGGCGACGCGGATCGTATCTTTCAACCCTTCGCCTTGTACCCTGTCGGTCGGATGCAGCGGATTGCCGTTTGCGTTCAGGCTGATTATTTCCAGCCCGCGTTCCTCAAACGCTCCACTAAAGCGCTTCTGCGCTTCTCTGTTGCCGAGCATCGACGGAAGCCGGAAATGAGGGGCCGTCGACCAGCCGCAAGTATTCACCTCAACACCGGATACTCCCATACGCTGGGCATGGTTGAGCACTGCCTCGAGCGGCAGATTGCCGAGACTGTCTGAAACGAAACCCAGCTTCACGCGTAAAACTCCGGCTTTGCAATCATCTGGACGGGTGTTCGACGGGCTTCCTTCAGCGCCACCACGCCAGCCTCGGCAACGACGGCGGCGCAATAGCCGTCCCAGCAATCCGAGGCCGTCGCCGGGAACTCGCCGGTCAGGACGAAGCGAAGGAAGTCACGGTTCTGGCGGCGGTAGGCATCGTAATAGCGCGTCCGCCAGTCGGCATCGTAGCTTGTACTTTGGCTAAGCGCCGAGTCCGTACGGGTGTAGGCAACATTGTTGGTCGCCACGGAGCCTCGCTCGCCGACCAGCTCGGCGCGGACGTCATAGCCGTAGCTGGCGTTGTTGTTGATCTCGATGTTGACGAGCTGTCCGTCCACCGTTTCCAACACCATGACGACAGGTGCGACACGGGCGTCCGAGCGGCGCGGCTGGAATGCGGAAACAGCAGCATATTCCGTCCCGAGCACGTAACGCACGACGTCGAATTCGTGCGGGGCGGAATTGGTGATGGCCATGGCGCCAGTGAAATCGGCCGCAGGTGTTTCAACATTGCGGTGGAAATTGTGCATCATCAGCGCCCGGCCAAGATGGCCCTCGTCGAGCGCCCGCTTCATCTCCTGGTAGGAACGATCGTAACGCCGCATGAAGCCGACTTGGACGAATCTCGCCCCCGCCATTTGTTCGGCCTCCATCACGGCGATGCAATCAGCCGACGCTTGTGAAAGCGGTTTTTCGCACAGGACGCGCTTGCCGGCCGCAATACAGGCCGTCGAAAGCGGCGCATGCGTGAAGTCGGGGCTGGCAATGATCACGGCGTCAACGTCGTGCCGCGCGATAGCGTCCTTGGGGTCCGTGGCAATATCGAACGCGCCACATGCATCGGCGACAAGGCGAGCGCGCTGCTCATCCATGTCGCAGACCAATTGGAGCTGTGCGCCGGGAAGCTTCTCGGCGACTATCTTGGCATGATCTGCGCCCATCAAGCCGGCGCCGATCACTGCAATGCGAATTGTCATTTCTGTCCTGCTTGTTGCTTTTCAAATTTGGGAGGGATGAAAGCCGCGCCTTAAACACCATCCCCAAAGGCCTATGGAGCGGTTGGGCTCTCCAGCACCTTAAGGGATGGCGGATGCCCCTCATGCGTTTCCATGTAACCCTCGACCTGGGCTTCGAGGTCGGCCATGGTCTCGCCGCCAGCCATCAGATCTGTGATCTCCTCGCGTGACTTTTCGCCCTTGCGGAAATCGGCGGCGATGGCACCGCGGATCAGCACGGCGAAGTGATCACCGACGGCCATGGCGTGCATGACCTGATGGGTGATGAAGACAACCGCCAGGCCGCGTCTCTTCGCCTCGTTGACGATGCGCAGGACGTGCGAAGCCTGCTTGACGCCAAGCGCCGCGGTCGGCTCATCCAGGATCAGCAAGCGCGCGCCAAAATATACAGCGCGGGCAATGGCAAGCGACTGTCGCTCGCCGCCGGACAGTCCCCCAACCAGGCGATCGCCGTCATCGATGCGCGTGATGCCGAAATCGCGTACCGCTTTCACCGCGATCTCGTTGGCGCGCTTGCGGTCGTAGATCTTGAACGGTCCCCAGCCTCGGGTCGGCTCAACGCCGACGAAGAAGGACCGCCCGATGCTCATCAGCGGAAAGGTGCCGCCGAATTGATGCACTGTGGCGATACCCTTTCCCTGGGCCTCCCTCGGCCCGGCGAAAGTCACCGGCTGGCCATCCATCAGTATCTGGCCGCTTGTGGGTTTGTGGACACCAGCCAGTGTCTTGATCAGGGTCGACTTGCCGGCGCCGTTGTCACCGAGCAGACAAAGCACCTCGCCGGCGCGCACCAGTAGCGAAATATCGTGCAGGACGTCGATTGGTCCGAAGGACTTGTTGACGTTTCTCAGTTCGAGAATGGCAGGTTTGTCATTCATGGCGGGCTCGTCTCCCATCTCTGCCGGCTTGGCTGATGCGGCTGATCGGCGAGGGTATCCATCGAAATTCGACGCTTGTTGATCGATGCGCGTTCGGGGGCCGGCTGCGGTGCAACTCGTTTCTCATGGGTTTGCTGGCTCTCGCGGCACGCTTCGATTGCGCCGCGGCCTGAAGTACAGAGCCAGGTCGCGGAACGACTGGTTCATCATCACGGCCACCAGAAGCATCACACCGATGATCAGGTTCGACCAGTTTCGGTCGATCTGGGTGAAGTAAATACCCTGGCTGACAATGGCGAAGGTGATGGTGCCGACGAATATGCCAACGACCGAGCCGAAACCGCCGGTCAGCAGTACCCCACCCACCACCACCGAAACGATGGCGTTGAAGATGAAGTTCATGCCGCCGGAGACTTGCGCGGAATTGAACAGAATGGCCTGGCAGATGCCAACAAAGGTGGCGCTGACTGCCGACAACACAAACAGCGAAATAGTCATGCCGTCTGTCGGAATGCCGGCATTGCGGGCGCTGACACGGTCGCCACCCATTGCGAACAGCCAGTTGCCGTAACGGGTCTTGTGCAGAACGAAGCCTGCGACGACTGCGAATGCAACCCACCAGATTATGACGACCTGGTGACTGCCGCCGATCAGTTGGCCGAAGAGGAATTTGGCCCAGTGCGGCGCGGTCAGGGCTACGCTGGCATTGCCGGTCAAAAGCACGGAAGCACTGAGCACCACCCCCTGCATGGCGACCAGCGTCGCCAGGGTGATGATAAGCGAAGGCACGGAGGTGCGGACCGTCAGCAGGCCGTTGACCAGACCTACCGCCATGCCGATTGCCAGCGCCCCAGCTATCCCCGCCGCCATGGGCAGTCCGTAGTAACCGGTGAGGATGGCGGTTGTCATCGAACCAACCGGAATCATAGCGCCGATGGAGATGTCGAGTTCGCCTGCGATCATCAGCAGGCCGACGGGAATGGCCACAATACCGAGATTGGCGGCGAAATTGACCCAACTGGCTGCGCCAACGAGCGTCCCCAAATTGGCGCCGCCGAACAGAACGAAGAAAACCACCACGCCGATGAGGCTCAGAATCGAGCCGGCTTCGGGACGACGCAGCACGGATTTGATCGCGTCCATCACGGCTGTTTTCCCTTCTTCGACGAATAGCTGAGTGCCAATTGCCGGAAGGTGTCGTTGGTCAGTACCGCGATCAAAAGAAGCGCGCCGATGATGATGCTCCCTATGTTGGGATCCATGCTCGTGAAGTAGATCCCCTGGTTCACGATCGAGAAGGTAATGGTGCCGAACACGATCCCAACGATCGAGCCGAAGCCGCCCGTGAGCAAAACGCCGCCGATGACCACGCACATGATGGAATTGAAGATGAAGGACTGGCCGGCCAGAACCTGCGCACTCTGGTAGACCATCACCTCGCTGACCCCGACGAAAGCGGCGCTGAAGCCCGACAGCATGAACAGACCGATGGTCAGCCGTTTGGTCGGGATGCCAACGTTGCGCGCGCTTTCCTTGTCGCCGCCCAAAGCATAGATCCAGTTGCCCATGGGCGAGATGTGCAACAGCCAGAACAAGCCGATCACGAACACAACCCACCACAGGATCGTGACTTGAAACATGCCGCCGAGATAGTCACCGAAGATTGCCTTGGTGAGCGGGTCCGGCACAAGCGATACGCCGGTGCTGCCGGCGATCTTGACGGTGAGACCCAGCGTCAGGCCCATCGTGAGGAACATGGTGCCAATGGTGATGATGAGCGATGGGATGGTCGTTCTCGTCACCAGCAGCCCGTTGAGGCAGCCGACCGTGAGGCCAAGGCCAAGCGCGGCCATTATGCCAAGCCAATCTGGCAGCCCATAGTGCCCGGAGACGATTGCAGCGGTGAGAGACGCCGCTGGGATCACGGCACCGACCGAGATGTCGAGTTCCCCGGCGATCATCAGCAACCCTATCGGCATGGCGATGATCCCGATCTCAGACGCGATGTTCAACCAGCTGGCCGCTCCGGCTGCCGACATGAAGCCGCTTCCGCCGAACAGGCCAAAGAAAAGCAGAACCGCGACCAGGCCGAGGAACGAGCCCGACTCTGGTCGACGCGACAGCCGGCCGAGGGCTAGTCCGGACCGCGTGGGGTCCGGCGCCGGGGTTGATGTGAACGTCACGGGATGTGCCATTAGGGTAATCCGCGAGCACGCGGCCAGCCACGATAAGGCCGCCGCAGAGGGAGGGACAGAATGGCCGCCCGCGGTAATGCGAGGGCGGCTGTTGGTGAGACGGACTATCGTGTCCCTGCTTTCACGCCAGCAATGGTGGCGTCGACGTTTGTCTTGTCAATGATGCCTGGTCCCGTAAGGATCTCGCGGGTGGGCACCGACAAGCCGTAGTTGACGTGGCCATTGAGGATCGCGACGGCCAGGTATCCCTGCAGGTAGCCTTGCTGATCGATCGCGCAGGCCTGCTTGCCATCCTTGATGTTGTTCAGGATCGTCTCATCGAAGTTCATGCCGCAGAGTTGCACCTTTCCGACCTTGCCGGCCTGGGTAAGGCCGTTCATGGCGGAGTTGGCGTCGACGTTGCCGATCGTAAAGACAGCGTTCACGTCCTGGTGCTGCAGCAGATAGGCTTTCACTGCCTGCGCGACGGCTGTGGCCGATCCGAAGGAAGTAGCGGGCAATGGCAGCACGTCGGCTTCGCCACCGCCATTAGTCATGCCTTCCTTGAAGCCGCCGCAGAACGCCTCGATATTGGCGGCGCCTGGCAGCGTGTTGATGCAAACGCCCTTCTTGTTGCCAGCCTTCGTCAGGTACTCGCCTGCCGCGACACCGCCCTTGTAGTCGTCCGAGCCGACATAGTTCATGGCGCCAAGACGATCCGCCGCTTTCAGCCCGCCTGCATTATAGATGACCAGCGGAATACCAGCATCCTTCACTGCCTTGAACGCAGGATCCATCGCTTCGGGCACCCAGTCCGGGCCGACAATGGCGTCAGCCTTCTGGTCGATGGCTTGGCGGATCAACTCGGCGGCGTCGACGCCCAGATTGTCATAATTCTGAGGTCCGAGCCAAGTGACCTTGCCGCCCTGAGCCTCGACCACCTTGCCGGCGTCTTCGGCGCCACGCTTGACGATCGACCAGAACGGATCGTCCGGCTTGCCGCCGATGACGAAGATGTTGGCGGCAAATGTCACTCCAGTGGTGAATGCGGTCAACACGGTTGCCGATACGAGTACCTTGAAAAGCTTCACAGTAGTCCTCCCAGGTTTCACCCGCTTTGCAGGTGTTCAAAACAAGTTCTGCTCCCGACGCGCCCGCTCCTCACGAGTGCAGTTCGTTATTCCGCCGGCATTCCAGGCGTCGGATCGCCGCGGCCCTCCCGCTGACCCCGCATCTTTTCTTTCTTTTGGCGGAAGCGAGCCTTCATGGCCTCATCGGCTTCCTTGCTGCCGTCGTGCCAGGTGCCGAACAGCTTATCGAGGGGCACTAGCCCATCACCGCCGTAGTTCACCTCAAAGTACTTGTGGTGCAGGTAGTGCACGTACGAATGGCTATCGAGCTTAACCTTGTCGGTGATTTCGAAAGTCTCAAAGCCGAGGTGGCCGTTCACCGCTCCAAAGCCTGCTCCGTGCAGCGTGAAGTAAGCACAGACCGGGTTGGAGGGGATCAACAGGTGCAGCCAGGCTTCGGCATGATAGAGGAGCCCTTCGACCGGGTGCATCGACAGCGAAGACCACGGACTTGGATTGATCGAATTGTGATGAACCGAGTGCACCCATTTGTAGAGCGGCGGCCAATGGATCGCCCGGTGAAGGAAGAAGAAATAGACCTCGTGTACGGCTGGCGCGACAATCACCAGGAACGACAGGTAAATCCAGTTTGTCGTCCATGGCAGCCAGATCGCCCAGCTGTTTGCGTAGACCCATAGCATCACGATCTCGACCACGGTCCACAGCGGTATTGTGACGAAAAACGAGCGGGTGAAATTGTCGACATTCTGGTTTTGGAACCAGAACACGTCAGACTGCGCGTCCGACGGAAATCTCGCATTATACTTGAAACGGTTCTGCTGTTTGCGCTGGACGTAGTAACGCAACTCGAAGAACCCGTAAAAAAGGAATATGCCGCCGGCGTTGAGGCCGTAGAGCCAAAAGTAGTTGAGCAGCGATAAGCTAGCCAGGCTCTTCCAGCTTGGGATGAGTAGGTTCACCCAAATAAGCGCAGTCGCCAAATGGAAGGCGTTCCACGGCCAAAGAAATTCGGGAATCCAGGCAACGACCTTCTTTATATCAAACGGACGAAGCCAGATCGGCACCGGCTCAGCGCGGCGGTGCGGTGCCCAGTTGCCGCGCTTGTCGCGTGTTCCATACTGAAGGTCATCCATCGTAACAGCGCCTCCTCGCCCGTGTGGTGTGCGCCCTGCGGGGCTCATCGACTGATTGGGCGTTAGCTCGACGCAATTCATATCGGAGGGTTGATATTCGTAGAAGACTAAAATAGTATCAAAATAGCAATTGTATCATTTCGTCTCAATCATGATGATACGGAAAGGGGTGGGCATTTATGAAACGGCCGACGATTCACGATCTCGCCACCGCGGCAGGGGTCTCGGTAGCGACGATCAACCGGATTTTGAATGGTACCGTTTCCGTACGCCCCAAAACCGTCCAACGCGTCCAAAGTGCGGCGGAAGACATAGGGTTCTACGGCATAGGCGCGATCGACGACCGGGCCCGTAAAATATCGCCACATTACCGATTGGGTTTCCTGCTTCAGCAGTCGACCCGCGACCTCTATCAGTTGTTCGGAAAGAAGATCGTTGCCGCTTGCCGCGAGCGTCGGGACGAGGTGATCGAGCCTGTCGTCGATTTCGTAGACCAGCTGACGCCAGAAACCATCTCCAGCCGACTGATCGCGCTCGGCGACATATGCGACGCCGTAGCGGTGATCGCTGCCGATCACCCGATCATTGGCCAGGCGATCCGTTCCTTAAAAGAGATGGGGAAACCGGTGGTTTCCTACATTACGGATCAATCAGCGCCGGAACGGGCGGCATATGTTGGCACCGACAACTGGAAGCTGGGGCGCACCGCAGCCTTCCTGATTGCCCAAACGACCCATGGCCCGGGTCGCATAGCCGTTTTCATAGGCAATCATCGCTACCAATGCCAGGACGTCTCGGACGCCAGCTTCCGTTCTTATTTGCGCGAGCACGCTCCACGGCTCACCGTAGAGGAAAGCCGCCCCACGCACGAAGAATCGAGCGAGGCTTACCGTATGGTCACCGAGCTTCTGAAGGCGACTGATGATCTCGTGGGAATTCTGATCGTCGGTGGCGGGATAACGGGCGTGCTTCGTGCGCTTCGGGAGGTTTCTTCCGGGAGGCGGTCCGGAATCAAGGTGGTTTGCCGTGACATTGGCCCCGAGACGCGAAAAGGCTTGTCTGAGGGCCTGATCACTGCAGCTCTCTGTCATCCGCTCGAGGCGACCTCGACTCTTCTCGTGCAGACGATGATCGATGTCATTGGACCACAAGCGCCGCTCGCGACGCTTCAGCGGTCGATACCTTTTGAGATCGTCACGCCGGAGAACATCTGAAGCAATTCAGTTCGATGGGAACTGGGCACTAGGCGATATTGGCAATGTCTTCTCTTGCGACACGGAGAGCTAGCCCCTAGCCAAAATGAGGCGCAGTTGCTGCCCGGCAGCCTTTGGGCCTAGAGCGGACTGGCGGCTAACAGCTCGGACATGTTCTAAATCATTCTTTTGACGATAACTCTAGCTGATGTATCACTTTTGGTGGCGCAGCAGTTCGACGACGGTCTGGAACGCCGGCGAGTTCTGTCGCCGGCTTGGATAATAGAGGTGAAAACCAGACGTGGGCGGGCACCACTCGCTGAGTACCTCTATCAGTGTGCCTTTGGCCAGGTGCTCGGAGACGCTGTCCTCGGGAACGAAAGCAATGCCGTAGCCGGCGATTGCAGCCGTCACCAGGGACCTGATGGTGTTGAAGATCAGCTGCCCATCGACACGAACCCGCTGGGCGCGGCCGTCCTTTTCAAATTCCCAAGCGTAAAGACCGCCTAACGTGGCCAGGCGCAGATTGATGCAATTGTGCCGGATGAGGTCTTGCGGAGTCTCTGGCCGGGGGGCTCGTGAGAAATAGCCGGCGGATCCTACCGTCACGAGCCGTACGTCAGGCCCGATGCGCACGGCAATCATGTCCTTTTCCAGGCTCTCTCCCAGGCGCACGCCGGCATCAAAGCGCTCCGCAGCAATGTCTGTGAAGCCATGATCGATGTACAGCTCAACCTTGATGTCCGGAAACCCGGCGAGACCCGCGGCCAGCTTCGGCCACACGACTGTATCGGCTGCGTTTTCGCTGCAGGTGATGCGCACCGTGCCGGCGGGCTTGTCCCGCAAGTCGCTTAACGCCGCCAATTCCGATTCGATTTCTTCCAGTCGCGGCGCAGCTGCCCTGATCAGCCTCTCGCCGGCTTCCGTGGTGGACACACTGCGGGTGGTGCGCGTCAAAAGCCTGATCCCGAGCCGATCCTCTAGCCCGCGTATGGTTTGGCTCAGCGCTGACTGGGAGACTCCCATCTGGGCGGCCGCCCGGGTGAAGCTGCGCTCCCTGGCGACGGCCACGAGTGCGAGCAGGTCAGTCATGTCCTCTCGTCGCATTCATTAGGCCCTCTTATTGGTCCTTGCCGATATTAGCATCTAATCGAATGAATGAAATGGGCCTATTTTGCCGTCACGAGATGGGCGGACGTGCCGCCGGCAACGAAAGCAGCGCCAATGTCCTTGCGATCTGGGCAAGTAGCGACTCCCAACACGGTTCTCGCCGTGCTGACCGTGTACCTCATGATTCTGCTGGATCTTTCCATCGTCTACACAGGCATGCCGGAAATCGGCCGCACCATGGCCATGAGCCCGATCATGCAGACGTGGGTGCAAAACGCTTATCTGCTGTTTTTCGGCGGCTTTCTGCTCCTGTCGGCTCGCGTCGGTGACACCTTCGGCCGGAAGCGGACGCTGCAGCTGGGCGTCATCCTGTTCACGCTGGCTTCGCTGGTGATCGGCATCTCGCAGTCGTCGTACGAGCTGATCGCGGCGCGCGCCGTACAGGGTCTGGCAGCATCCATCCTGGCGCCAAGCGTGCTGGCGGTGATCTCCACCACCTTCGCCGAAGGCAGCGAACGTGCCCTGTCATGGTACTCGGTCGTCGCCGGCGCTGGCGCAAGCCTTGGCATGGTCCTGGGCGGTGTTTTTGCGGGCCTGTTGTCGTGGCGTATTGGGTTCCTCGTCAACCTTCCGATCGGCATCGGCCTCCTCTTCGCGATCAACCGCATCATTCCGGACGGCGAACGCATGCAAGGCCGCTTCGATATTATTGGCGCTGTCGCCTCGACGCTTGGCATGGGCCTACTGGTCTAAGGTCTGGTCAATTCGGCCGCTCAGGGCTGGCAAACCCCTGTCACGTTGCTTTCCCTTGGTGCAGCCGCAGTCGTCCTGGCTTTCTTCCTCTGGTTCGAAAGGCGTGCCGCCTTTCCGGTACTGCCCCTGCGCCTCTTCGCCAACCGGGAGCGGTCGGCCGCCTATGCCGGGCGCATGCTCTATATCGGCTCGATGGTGTCGTTCTTCTTCTTCACCACGCAGTTCATGCAGCAGGTGCTGGGTTACACAGCACTGCAGGCCGGGCTGGGCTTCCTGCCGATGACGGTTCTGACCTTCGGCTCGGCGGTGACGATCCCACGACTGACCCGGGTTGTGGGTGGGCCCGTGCTTCTCATCGGTGCGCTAGCGTCCATGGCGGTCGGCTTGGTCTGGTTGGCCCAAGCCGGAGCCGCCGCAACATATTGGCAGCCGGCGCTTCCGATGATCCTTATCGGCATCGGGAACGGCACCGCCATGGCGCCATTGACCGCTGCGGGCGTCCACGGCGTCGAACCTCGCGACCAGGGTGCCGCCTCAGGGGTGGTCAACGTTGCTCACCAACTCGGCGGATCGATCGGCCTCAGCGTCTTGATCGTGGTCTTCGCTTCAGCGGCCAAGCCTGCAGCGTTAGGAGCTGCGGCGATCGGTCACCAAATCAGTGTCGCCGTGCTGGGCGCGGCCGTCATGAACATCGTCGCGATCGCCTTGGCAGTCGCTTTCATCCTGCCGGCCAGCAGAAGCAACGGCGCCGCGTTGCCGGCTTCCGGCCTGTTGTCCCAGACAGACTAAGGACAAGGAGAAAACTCATGAAAAAGCGCACACTTGGAAAAGACCTGGAAGTCTCGGCCATGGGCCTTGGTTGCATGAGCTTCGCGTCGACATACGGTGAAACAGGGGGCCATCAAGAGTCGATCGACATCATTCGTGGCGCCTTCGACCTGGGCGTCACCCTTTTTGATACCGCCGAGGCTTATGGGCCTTTCACCAACGAGGAGCTGGTGGGCGAAGCCCTGCAGCCCTTACGGGACAAGGTCATCATCGCCACCAAGTTCGGGTTCGACATCGATCTTGTGACCGGCAGGCGTAACGGCGGGACCAACAGCCGCCCGGAGCACGTCAAGGCGGTTGCGGAGGCCGCTCTCAAACGCTTGCGTACCGACCATATCGACCTGTTCTATCAGCACCGTGTCGACCCCAATGTGCCGATCGAGGACGTCGCCGGTGCCGTGAAGGATCTCATCGCCGAAGGTAAGGTGAGGCACTACGGGCTCTCGGAAGCAGGTGTCGGCACCATCCGTCGCGCCCACGCCATACACCCTCTCACGGCCGTTCAGAGCGAATATTCCCTATTCTGGCGTGGCCCTGAGGCCGAACTGCTGCCGGTGCTTCAAGAGCTTGGGATCGGCTTTGTGCCGTTCAGCCCGCTCGGCGCCGGTTTTCTGGCTGGCAAGATCGACGAGAATACGAAATTCGAGCCAGGTGACTTCCGCAACTCGGTGCCCCGGTTCTCACCTGAAGCGCGCAAGGCCAATATGGCGCTGGTCGATGTGGTCAAAACAGTTTCGGACCGTAAGGGCGCCACGCCTGCCCAGGTCGCACTGGCCTGGCTGCTGGCGCAGAAGCCTTGGATCGTGCCGATCCCCGGCACGAAAAAGCTTTCACGCGTCGAGGAGAACGTCGGCGGTGCCGATGTCGAGTTGACCGCGGCCGACCTTTCCGAGATCCGCGCCGGTCTTTCCAAAATCGAGGTTCAGGGCGAGCGCCTGCCTGAGGCGGTCCTGAAAATGACAGGGCTCTGAGAACGCATCGCTCGCGTTGGATGAACTCACGAAGGAAGGAATAAGCAATGCGATCAGAAATCACCCGAGTAAGCCGTCGCAGCCTGCTTGCAGCTGCAGGCGTGCTGGCGGCCGCACCGCTCGCAAGCGGTGCCTACGCTCAGTCGAATGGAGCTTCGCCAACCATCGCAAATGCGCCGCAGGCAGGAGTGTCAAAGCGCCGGAAATTGGGCTCCCTTGAAGTCTCAGCCGTCGGGCTTGGCGTCCAGAATATGAGCCGCACCTATCAGATGACGGTCCCTACACGAACCGAGATGCACAACATCATCGGGGCCGCCTTTGATCACGGCGTAACCTTTTTCGACGCGGCCGAGGCCTATGGTCCCCATGAGGTCGAGAGGATCCTGGGCGAGGGTATCGAGGGTTTCCGTGACAAGGTAGCCATCACATCGAAATTTGGCTGGAACATCGATCTTGAGACCGGCAAACGGCTTCCCGGGCTCAACAGCAAGCCGGATCATATAAAGCTCGCTGTCGAAGGCATGCTTAAGCGGCTAAGGACCGACCGCATCGACTTGCTCTATCAGCACCGCGTCGATCCGGAGGTGCCGATCGAGGACGTTGCCGGCGCCGTCGGAGATCTCATGGCAGAGGGCAAGGTCCTCCATTGGGGCCTCAGCGAAATGGGTCTCAATACGCTTCGGCGCGCCCATGCCGAACGGCCCGTGACGGCGGTGCAGAGCGAATACTCGATGCTGTGGCGCGGACCGGAGGAATCGGTCCTTGCGACTTGCGAGGAACTCGGCATCGGCTTCGTCCCATGGAGCCCGCTAGGGGTTGGTTTCCTGACCGGGGCGATTGACCAGGCTACGCGTTTTGCCCCCGGCGATATCCGCGCCGTTGAGACCCGCTTTTCGCCGGATAACCTGCCGAATAATCTCGCGCTTGTTGCCCTTGTCAAGGAGTGGGGCAAGCGCAAGAACGCGACGCCCGGCCAGATCGCCCTCGCATGGCTGATGGCGCAGAAGCCGTGGATTGTCCCCATCCCCGGCACCACACAAATGGCCCACATGCTCGAGAACACAGGAGCGGCCTCGATTGAATTTTCGCCATCAGAGGTTGCGGAACTCAATGCGGCGGTTGCGGCGATTGAGGTGCGCGGTCAGAGGCTGCCAGACGCCGTGCTGGCCTATTCAGGCGTAGAAGCGGCGTCGAGATCGTGATGCGTACCAAGCCGAGCACAATCATGCCCAACACCGCAAAAAAGACTCGACGAGAGATGCTTGTGTCTTCGCTGCTTTTTCCGCTGGCCGCCGTCAGCGCCGTGTCCGCTGCATCGGCTAACGCCGAATCTGGCGCAGGCGGCAAGCCACTGGTCGCCTATTTTACGCGCAGCGGCAACACCCGCACCATTGCCGCCCTTCTCAGCCGTTACCTCGACGGCGACCTGTTCGAGATAGAGCCAGCCAGGCCCTATCCCGCCGACTATTTCGCGACGGTTGACCAGGCGACGCACGAACGCGAGAGAAATTTCTTGCCGCCACTCAAAGCGAGCGTCAGTAATCTCAGTTCTTATAAAACGGTGTTCCTCGGTTTTCCAATTTGGGGCGCTTCGGCGCCACCGATTGTTCGTTCATTCCTGGCCAATCAGGACTTCTCCGGGAGACCATAATTCCGTTCAATCTGCACGGAGGCTACGGCCTTGGGAACAGCCGCGAAGTCATAGCAAGGGCCGCGCCACAGGCGAGTTTAGCCCCAGGGTTCGTCATGGAGGGCCTTCAGGAGCGGCGGACCACCGAGCAGGTGCGCGACTGGCTGAACAAATCGGACCTGACTCGGTAAGACCGGGCAGACGGGGCAAAACGGTCCGCCTTAAGGCTTTCAAAATGCCTCGCGAACGGATGGCTCGCTGCCATCCGGGGTCGATAACGCCGTCACGAAAGCCACCCGTTCGCTATAGGGACTTCGTAGAGTTCCAGCGGCAATCCATCTGGGTCGCTGAAAAAGGTAAACCGTTGGTCTGTATATGGGTCGATCCGGATTGGCTCAACGGCAACGCCGGCGGCTTCCAGGCGCATGATTACGGGATCAAGATTCTCCACGGCAAATGCCAGATGTCTCAGGCCTGTCGCCTCTGGATGGGACGGCCGCATCACTGGTGCAGGGAAGGAGAACAATTCCAGCTGGACGGACCCGATTCGCAGATCCGCCTTCCATGACTGCCGCTCCTCCCGATAGACCACTCGGATCAGCTCAAGGCCGAGGAGTTCGACGTAGAAGCGTCTCGACCGGTCGTAGTCGGTGCAGATGAGCGCAACGTGGTGAATAGCATCCAGCATGCTGCCAACTCTAGCCAACCTGGGATTTGAGGCCAAGGTCGCACGTTCTGAGTTGGCTTATCGCCATCGACATAAGTCAGCGTCTTAAGCGTCGACCAGATAATGTCGGCTTTGGGGAGACGGTGAAGCTGGCTTGTACGACCGCTGTCAGGCGCAAAACAGTCATCTCGTCTAGATTAACAAAGACACTCGTAGACCTTCTCAAAACAGATTCGAAGCGCTCCAGTCTTCACACACTTCACTTGAATCAGTAGTTGAGGGTCGCCTGATTCACATTCTCAGCAGCCAGGTCCAACTGCCTGATTGGATTGGCCAATTCAGACCCCGGAAATACCCCGGCTTTAGCGCAGTGTAGCGGGCGGGCGACCAATCAGTGCTTGGTCAAAACTAGGGGTTCGAGTCCACGCCGTGGGCCCAATCTGAAAAACACAATAAAAATCAGGTACTTAGGCAGTCGTTTTGGTGGGCCCGGAGGATGTACGAAAACCATTGATTCTATTGAGTTTTTCCTGGGCCAAAATCAGAAGTCTTCCCGTATCGTTCCGTATCGTCCCGCCGACGAATTTAACTCAACGCTCCGATGGCGCAGATGCCAACTAGCGTGGCTGCGGGCTGCTGCCTCAGTCCGTCCAATCCATCATTTCAGATCGATTTCGATAGGCGTAGGCTGGCCTTGGTCCGGTCCATCGAACAATAATAGGGCGCGTAGTTTACTATCGATCTCGCCAAGTGGCAGCAGCGCCTCCGGCTTGATCTCGCCATATCCTTTGAGATCGAGAAGTTTCTTGGTTTCTTGGTCATACGAGAAAACCGCATAGTCTCCCAGTTCGATGGGATGGCCCTTAGCAGGATCGTACTCCGGACCGGCGAGAATGAGCAACTTACCATTGAAGAAGGCGAGATCGCGGACACCGCGTGCATGGCTCAAGCTGTCGAGCCCTAAGTCGAGCCTCAGTAGAGACGATTCGCCCGGCTTGCCGTCGAACAGCATGCCCAGCGGTACTGACAGGATGGCGGCCCGATGATCGGCCAGAACCGGACCCCGCAGTCCCACGTACAGGGCGCCATCGCGCACGGCCACGCCCTCGAGGGTAAGGCCGTTCTCCTCAAGAGGCTTGTCGGCGAACGGATCCAACTCGGGCTGCTCCCGGATTAGGCCAGCTAGCAACTGCGAAGACGTCTTTTCAGGCTGGCTATGAAGCTTACCGGTCTTCATGTCGATGGAATGGGGCGCAAAGCGAACACGGAAGATCCGACTGCTCGCCTTAGCCCTCGCCTCGATCTGGGCCGCGTCGTTGGTTCCCTGTTCGTGGCGCGGCCGACCATGCGAACCGATGACATAGAAGAGGCCGTCGGCGTAGGCTGCTCCCTCTGCGTCGAGTTCAAGTGGCTTGTTGGCAAAGCTGTTTTCGATAAGCCGGACGAAATCGCCGGCAATCATCCTTCCGTCCTCCAAAATTACGATTTGGACGCCCTGCGTCTCGTCGTCAGCGACCAGACAAATGCGCGGAAAGCCGGACGTTGTCGCGCAGGCGATACCGCTGAGATCCGCGGATGGCTTGCTCTCAGATCCGTTGAGATTCTTTGGTTTGCCAATCAGCTTGCCGCTGACCTCCCAGGGCTGTGGATCGGTGGTCTGCCCCAATGCCGCTCCGCTCCAGGCGATCCCGGCCGCCAGGCAAGCTGCTAAAAGTGTCGAGCGAAGTTTGCGAGATGCAAAGGCGTTTTTCATACCTCACTCCAGACCACCGATCTTGATCTATCGGCAACAGCAATTACGAGACCTTCTGATTCAATCCTGGATCACGGTTGAATCGCAAGTATTCATCCGCCGCAACCATAGCTTAAAAGGAGATTGAAAATCAAAGACTATATATATATATATATAGATATCGGAAGCTCGCCTATCACGTAACCGCGTCGCTTAAATGCGCTCACTATTGCCTCTACGTTAAAACAACGAAGCTATGCTCCCTGCCAGCCGAGAGGCCACAACCGCTGCCTTTGCGGTAGCATCTGCGTCTCAGAGACGGCGTCCAAGCGCTTTCAATATGTTTCACTAAGGCAGGGCAGAACGTTACCTCTCGGGGCGTGTCCTGTTCCCTTCAGATAGCTGTACGCACGGCAACGAGGCGACTGCCAAGGAACGGCATGCATGATTTTCAATCCTGAACATGGCCTAACTCCAACGACAGAACCATGACGTCTAGCGACCAAAGGTGCGAGACATGGCCAACTCTAGTAACGGCCCATCATTCAACTTAGTGAAAGAAGCCGCCCGGATCGACCACATCCCATCCGCTTTTTGGATGCGTAATCTTTTGTATTACCGACCCATCACCATTGAGGCCCGCCTTTTTCAAGGCACCGGTCAGGGTATCTCCCAGTTCCTTTGCAGCATCCTTTGCATTGGCAACAGCATCTGTTACCACAAGATCAGTAGCTTTCTTGAGATTGTCGGCTGTTACGTTTGGATCGGCGGTCGTCAACGCCTTTAGAACGTCCTTGCTCACCTCAATATTGTTCTTGAGGGATCGCTGAACGGCGGCGGCAACCCTGACCAGATCGAGAACCTGAATGCCGCCAGCGTCCACCGAGATGGCGATATCTTTGGAGCATTCGACCTTCGGAGCACCAGCAGTGATGTCTGATATGAGCTTGTCGTATGCGGCCAGTTCGTCGGCAGTTGGACCGTTGTCCCGGCCGGCCACCTCGATGCTGGCTTTGATCGTGATCCCCGCCTGATCGGCGACGCTTCCCTTCGACACCATGGTCACGGCGAGATATCTGTGCGGGTAGATAACAACAAGCCTAGCCGGATCTCTTGTGATGACCTGACCAGATTTGTCCAGCGTGTCACCCAACTCGACAACCCTGGGCGTCGACGCAAACAGAATGGCTGGGGCGAGGGTTCCCCCGCCGATCTGCAGATTGAATTTTAAAGCCACGGGATTGCTGCTGGTCAGATAGTCGGCCTTGAATGGCGAGGCCTTCACGAGCAGGGTCATTGGCGCACATTCCAGCTGTGGCTGCATAACCGCAGCGACTGTGTTGTTCACGCGAACCTCATTGAGAGTGCCATGAATGCTTACCGGCGCTGTGGCGTCGGCTTGAAGTTGAGCACTCTGCCCAATGCCGCCGCCTATTCCTGTGTTGAGATGAAGATCAAGGTTGATCCTGGCACGTGCCGCTACATCGACGTCGATCTCAAGGCCCTTCGTGCCTGACCATGCTACCTTGTTAGAAGTAACCGCTGCTTGGGCTGTTCCGAAAGGATTTCCATCAGGGCGCACCTCCAGGCCGATAGTGCCCAAGGTGTCGTCCTTGAGAACCGTGGCTCTGGTGATGAGGCCGTCTGTGTTCTTGGTGTTGGCGCTGATGGCCAGCGGGTCGCCCGAGAGGAGACGTGTGGCGAAGTCGGTAATCACGTTCTGCGTCACCGCCACCATCAACGCATCATCGTTCATCTCAAATGGCGTTAGTTTCTCTGCGAGGGCCTTCTGTCTTGTTTCGAGCTCGCCAGTCGGGACCGGGGGCTGGGAAACGCTCGATGGCTTTCCTCCCAGGATCCAGATGCCTGACTTGGCAATTACCCATTGATCCAACGCTGCATTCAATCCAACGGGCTTTCTCGGCATGGTGATGACGATGTCAGTTCCGCCACCGCCACCGAAATTCTTATGAGACGTCGAGTCAACCGTCAGGTCGACCTGCGGATCGACTGCGATCGACGAAACGGGGAAGGTGAGTTTGTCAGCGAACCCAACCGATACAATATTTGCTATCAGAGCGTCGGCGACATGCTTTGTACGGAGGTCGAACCATGACAATCCACCCTTTAAGCCTACGGAGTCGGGCACCGCCTTGAATATAGTTTCAAGAGTGCCATTTTTGGCCACGGCTTTCCCGGCAGGAACAACGATTGCATCCAGACTAATCCCGGCAATGGCTCCGCTCCACCAAGGCGACTCCCTGTCGGGCTCGTATGTCGCGCCGATGATGATCTGAACACTCAGGAGCGCTCCCTGCGTTGCAAACTTTGCGGATTTGATCGTTGCGACGACGTAGCCGTCGACATGGCCATCGATGTTCTTTCCATGTGGGTAGACAAATTTTGTACCTACAAGGGCATCGGCGATTTTCTGAAGCGAGGTTGTTGGTACAAACCCTCGAAGAGGCCAATCGGCCGGGGTCGCACCACTGCCGAGGGTCCTCTCGGTTGCTGAAATGCCGTCGATCTTGGCTTTTGTTGCCAAGTGATCCGCTGAAGTCTTGAGCCCCATCGAGAGCAGCTGAATTGCGATCGCCGCGACAACGAGAAGAGCGCAAACCACACCAAATAGTAGTACTAATAGGGTCCGCACCGCTGTTCTCCTGAGTTAATTTCATGAGGATACATGCTACTTTGGCAACGCCACCCAAACTGCTCCTACAAGGTAGCACTCTCCCATCGTCTTAGCCGCGAGGAACTTTGCGGTTACCAGAACGCCTCCCCTGCGAGAGCCCACTCCGAAGACAGCGGTTGAGGAGCTAGACTTGAACGGCATCAAGGTAGTTGGCGCGGACAATTGAGACTGACCTCCAACTTCAACAAGGATTAGGTGAGCCACATCGGGCTGCCACGGCCGCACACGTCTCACTTGGATAGTGAAACCAGTCGTTTACGCCACCACCGACCGCGTTGTTCGTTGAAACACAATCCCTGCGCGTAACATTGTCAGATGTATCCCATCCGTTTGTCCCATTTCGGATATAGCAGCATCCCACCGCGTCCATTTGCGCGACCATCCGCTCTATGGACGAGGCTCGTTCGTCAAGCGAGCACACAAATGGATTGCTTTCGGCGGATATGGCGCGCTTGCACAAAGCTTGATCGGTTGCAGCGGCAGAGGCAAAGTGCAACGCACCCAGGAGGAACGGGATCAGGAAAAGGATTGCTCTCACAGCACCCTCCATCTTCCGTTCCGACGCGACGAAGGGATCGTGATCCCGCACTCTCGAATGTCTCCTCACCACAACACGACTGTCGCTGGTGTTCGACTCCTTCAACATGCTCATCGTTCTCCTCATTCGCCTTGAGTTTCGCGGCAACAGGCCAAGATCTACATAGAGTAAGTTTATTCACGCCGCCCGATGCTCTAATATTCCACACGCTCTGAGAATCTGCCCCCATTTCTCGGATTCCTGTCGCCATATTTGATAGATATATTCTTAAGCATTCGATCCCAAACATCATATCCTTGCGAGAAAATCATTTCTCTTGCCCAGTCAAAAATAAGAGTCGCGTAAATACCCTCGTTGATTACTCGGTCTGTAGCTTTCACAAAGATGGTCAGCGAGCCATCGCCATTATCGCTAACTCCAAATCCACGATTGCCTGCCACTGGATGAAGTCCGACCGCTAATGGATTCCATGCAGACCCGACAGTAACAGGGGTAAAAACGAAACTGCTATCGTCAAAGCAACTAACGACGACGGCTGCCCGTTCAAGCGGTATGGTGAAGCCATCCGTAGCACCCGTAGGGTCGGGGATCGAGAGCTTGGCGAGGGTGAAAGTCATCAAAGCGCCGACGGGCGCAGAGGATTGCCAGAGTTTCGAGCTATCGTCATCGAATGGAGCTAGATCACCGTACTGACTTCCACTGTAGACAATCGTACCAATATTACTTTTAAAATCATCTATAAGGTCCTTTGCACTTTGACCATTGGAATCGATTGTTATTGAGAATTGATCGATATTCAATTTACCGTGCCCGTGCAGTGACAGGTCTTGAATCTTTGTTATGTTTTGGTTTAATGACGCGCTCGGTTTTAGATTCTCTAGTTCTGCAAAGTTCTGTCGCGAGAATTCGAGCGGCGGTCGTATCAGATCGACGCAAGATGCGTGCACGTCGCTAACTGCTAAGCAGATGGAGGCAATTGCGATCATAAACACTAGTGAAGGAATGCACATTCATGGAGCTCTCCTGTGAGCAATACGTCAAGAAGTTCTCCTAAATCCGCAAAGACACGTCGGCCCGTGCCTATGTCCATCGGTCACTTTATTCGCGGCTCTGTTTGTCCAAGGCTTTAGTCTCTCTTCGAAATTGCCCAATGCCTCGGCCAAGATCGCCCAAGATTCTTGAGATGAGTCCTCGTCCAAAAAGGATCATCAGGATGAGAACTACAATCAACCAGTGCCAAGCGCTCATCAGACCCATGTCTTTCCTCCCCATTGGCCAAAATTCAGCTCGGGCCAAGATCCACTCGAACGGAAAACCGCGGGCCGGATTCCACGACCGTGTCCACCACGGCGAGGTTGTCGAGTTTTATCGGCTCATGGGTGTATGTTGCCGGCCGACGGCGTTCGATCTCTTCGATGAAGACGTAGTATAATTCCTTGTCGCCATTGCTGATGCCTGGCTTTCTGACCTTGTTGAAGACGTGGCTCCAAGATGTGTGGCCCTCGCCCGGCTTCACGCCCGGATCATTGTCTTCAAGCACGACGCCGGGCCCGCGCGAATAATTTCCCTGGTCATCCTTGACGGGTTCGCCGGTGGTAAAGGTGCCAATTTCCTCGCGGATTAGGCGACCACTTCGGTCACTGCTCTCGCGTGCCAGAACAATTCTCATGGACGGCACCTCCTCGAGGATGTCGTTTTCGGGATTTCCCCCTGCCAGAGGCAAGGCTTCCGTGCTGACCCGACCCGTTACTTCCACGTCTAGCTTCAGCGTGTCTTCCACATCGTCGGTGACGGTGATGGTGACGGATCGCGCTGGCATCAGTTGTGTCCATTCCACCACAGGCTGCGAGACCTGAAGGGTAACGTTGGCCTGCTCTTGAAAGCGCACGAGACCAAGACGCACGAATGGCTCCGGTATCTCGTTCAGGTTCAAAGTTACGTCGACATACCACTCCTCGCGACTGGCATCGAAGCGAGGCACATACGTTAACAAGCTAACCATCAGGTGAGCCCGGAACGTCCCATCTTCGTTGAGGTCGCCGGTCGGCATGAGAACATTCGGGAATAGGCGCGGTGCATTGTCGTCGGAGAGCTTGCCTTGCTCGGACTGGACGGGATTGAAGTCGGCAAAGACACTCTTCGGCATGAAGATGCCGTGCTGTTCATAGGGCCCGCGTATCGGGTCACCACCCCAACGGGTGATATAGGAGCCCCCAGGTCCGAGATCCTCGTCACGGAAATCAGCCAGTGTGATATTCCTGTCGGGCTCACCGTTCTTCGTCAGCAGCACCTTGTTGGTGTTCAGGCCGCTGTAGTGATCACCGAACAGGTTGGGCGGCCATATGACGATGCCCAACCTTTCGCCTTGGCCTGACGAATACCAGCCGCGCTGCAGCCGGATTCGAATTTTGGGATGACGCTCGACAACATATGTCCGCTTTGCGGGATCGGGCTTTACGACCCACTCAAACCCCGGGATCGGCGAATAGGTTGACGGCTTTGCCGGCCGCGCTGTCGCCTCTAGCCAGACGTCAAGCTTGGGCGATAACGCCACTTGGTCCTGATCATCCAGCGGTCGGGTTGGTTCGAAATATCCGCCATCGCCCCGTCGCGGCGCTGTCCGCATCGCGTGGCCAAATCGCGTGACAGCGGTGATCGAAAGCGACAGCTTCCGGGCCTTGCCGTCTGGAAAGGCATGCGCAACAGCAAACTTGGCGCCAGCCAATCTGAGGGGCACCGGTTTGCCGTCTCCATAGTGGAAATAGTCGCCCGACTGTGTTGCGCTGGTCCCCGTGACCACGGCATCGAGACCGTAGAGCATCTCCAGGTCGATGATTTCCCTTTCATCAACATGGGTCAACACACCGCTGCGCTGGGGTGTCGGAATATGGTCGACCCGGACCAGAGAGACCTTGGACGTTGGCAGCGTAACGACACCATGTTCGTCGATGTGAAACCCATAAATGTCCTTGGCCGAAAAATAGCTCTCGTTCCCTTCACCCCGCACACGCATTGGCCACACCCCGGAGCGGCGATTGCCTAGCGTGCGTCGCTTCGACCTGTCGTCGAACATTGGCGAGCGGGGGAACACGGTCTCGGCCGAGATTTCGACCGAGCTGCTTGTTTCGAGGTCTACCAACACCGAGCCGCCAAGGGCGAAGTCGCTAGAGCCGACAGCCTGACGATTGTTGCCAAAAAATTTCGCGTAACGTTCTTCGGCCTTTGTGCTGCGCAGGTCCTGCATCTGGACGGTGGATGGGCGGGCCAAGCGGAACTCGTTTGGCCGGTGTGACGGGTCCATCTTGGCAAACTGAGGACCGCCGTCGACGAACTGCGGCGTCAAAACAGGACGGTTGACGGCATGCGTGACCCTGAGCGACCTCACGGCAGAGATTTCATCCACCGGACGTCTCTGTAGACCCTCCTGTACCACGCCCGCGATTGCGCGCAGGCCAACGAAGCTGGGTGTCGTCAGGCCGCCGGGGCCACAGAAGCCCTGGTCCCGGGCGGCATTCACCTTAACCATGGCCTCCGCGAGCTTGCAGGCGCTCGCCGACAAAAACGAAGACAAGCCAGAGACGCAGGCTTTGTCGGCAGAGTCATTTTTGTCGCCTGCGCAGATGGCCAGAACGCCAAGCATCTCCACGATCGAAAATTTCCGAGCCAGTTCCTCGCCGCTCGGCACGCACCACACGTCAAGTTCATAGTCCTCACCAGGAGCAAGATTGAGGGTCGCCGCGCGAACCTCGACCTTCTGGCCGGAATTCGCCGGTTCGTGCACGAAAGTGGTCTTGCTTTCCCACAACAGGACGTCGCGCTGCCGAATAGACGCGCCCTTTGGCCGCTGGTCCTTTCGTTTTACAATCTTGACCTGAAGCGGCAACGCGTCAGGAAATATCGCTCCATTCTTGTAGCAGGGGATAACGACCGGGTCGCCTTCGAGATATTTGGATGTTCCAGGATGTCTGAGTGCCAAGACATAGTTTGCAACGGCAGGATCGGGATAATACGGCACCTCGCGCATTGCCCAGTCCGGACTGGTCGCAAACACCGCATCGCCCTGAGCGTTCTCGCCGACCTGGATATCGCGGTCATCGGCAAAAGCAACACCGTTGAGCCCGCGCAGTTGTTTGCTCACAACTGCCGAGGGGAATCCGCCTCTATGGGCGTCGTAACGAACACCAGCGAGCCCGTCGCGCGGTCGGACCTCGTCATCCCGGTCGAAAACCCCATGAAGCGCCGCGAAGGCCTGCGCGACACCTGGTGGCGTGAAGTAGCGGATCGTGGAGGCCGGCGTGGCGCGCCTTTTGCCGTCGAGTGACGTGTTTTGCCCAAACTGATCATAGAAACTGCGAATAATCGCGTCGGTCGATTTCTCGTATCCCATGATCCCATGCGCGGTTTTTACAAGATCGCCCGGCAAGAGTAGACTGGGCGCGTTGATGCGCTCGTGGCGGAGGAACCGCCGTTGTTCAGCGGGAGCGCCGACAGCGGCGGCGGGCGATGGGGGATAGGGCAGCTTGCCGCACAAATCACCGGCATAAGCGCGCGCCGCCTCAGCGGGTGAAAGACAACCGCCGCCCAAATAGACCGGCCTCATGCCGATGCGGTACGGCCATCCGAAGCGCAATGGCGGCGGCCTCATTTTGCCGCCCGTTTGTCCGCTTGGCAGATCTACCGAACGGCCGAAGGGCAAATCGTCGACATGTTCGTTGACGGTTCCGTCGCCGCTGCAATCGACCGCCAGCGGGCCACCATCCCACAGGGCTATCGCTTCCTCTGATATTGCATCGAATTTGTCCTGCTCCTCGGGCTTGGGCATATAGCGGATGGGCGCAGTCACCTGCGCGCCGTCAAGTTCGGCGCGGCGCTCGTCGTCGAGCGGGCCCGCGAGTTTGGCGAGCACACGGCGCACCACAGTGCCGCTTAATCCGGTCGTTCCGTAGTCGATTCGTCGGTGCATGAGCGAACGCCATTCATATCGGGTGTTCGGCGCACCGCTGGTGACGGCGTCGTCCTGGACCAGCACGCCTACATCAAGCTGATGGCCGACAGTCAGTTCGTCGGCGTCGAGCACTATGGTGTTGCCGTCGGCACTTGCCTTGGCGAACTGAGCTTCGCGGGTAGCGAGCTTTGCTGCGACAGACGATAGGCGGCCACGATCGACCAACGTGAGCCCGGCGGTCTGAAACGACTGGCGATCCGTGGGTTTGGCGATCGGCGGGATGTCGTCCGTCGGGTCAGCTGTCCGCTCTTGTTCGAGCTTACGACCCGCCTCGCGCTGGCTTTGGCCTTCCGCACCCATACGGATGTCGAGGCTGGTGATGTCAAATCGCGGATTGCGCGTTTCACTGGACCAGCCATGGCCAAGAACGGCGATCCCGTTATACTGCGAATAATAATCGGGCAGTCCCACACAGGCGGCCGGAAGATAGAGTTCCTGCCTGTCGGCCGGCCAGAAATGCGGAAGCCCGCTGTCTGCTTTCCGGTATTTGGCGAGCGTAAGGGTTTTCGGCGCTCGTGCCGAAACAGAAGCAAGCTTGTTGGCGACGATATCCGGCCCTGCGACAGCGGTAGCGCTGACCTCAATGCCGACAAACATGAAGTTGTCGCCTGCCTTCAGATCGAGGCCGTGGAGCGGCATCTCGACATCGACAGCCAAGCAGAACAAACGTGCCAAGCTCGGAGTGCTCTGCAGTGTAAAGAAACGCCGCGATACTTCTTCGAATATCGTCCGCGCTTCTTCGGTTTGCGGCCCGTCGCCTCCGAAATCGATTGCAGCTGCGGTTGCCGTGGCAGCGCCTGGCGCGGGATCGTTTCCACTCTGCTGCAGCCAGCTCCCGTAATTGTGGGACGCCAGCGGTCGTTGCATCTCGTCAGACAGCCGGGTCGGGTTCATGACCGCGAGCTCGCCGGGAGATTTCGACATGGCCGGCGCGAACGGAATGGGGTCGTCGCAGACTTGACTGTGGAATGCCGCAGTGACTGCTTCGTAGTGACTTTTGGCAGCTACCGCAGCATCAAAGGCAAAGGCCCTCTCCAATGCGGCACGCTCTGATCTCTTCGTGCTTGCGACAGCTTCCTTGACTTTAGCCTTGATTATTTCTTTTTGGGCTTCCTCGCTCCTATCCTTCTTCTCGTCATCGGACAGTTTCGGTGTATATGCTGCGGTGTCGAATTTGCGAGGATCCTCGAAGGGCGCAAGCGGTTGAGCGCCGATCATATTTTCGAGCGTTTCCCTCGCACCCACATCTCCAAATGCCTCACACAGACTTGCCGCGGCTTCGCGAGCCCGCATCATCTCGAGCGTTAGTGCAAGATCGCGTTGTTGGACGGTCAAGACCCGGTCCACGACACGCTCCGCCGGCCGCTCCTGCGGAGCGCGGGATATGTCGGACGTCTTGGCTATCTCCCCAGCCTTCATGCTCCTGTTGTCGAATGAAGAATTCAAGGCATTTTTCAGCGAACCCCAGCGAACCGATCGCTTGTTCGAATTCCTCTCCCCCCACTCGAAAGCGGCCTGCCAGAGTTTGACGACCTCACCGAGATCCGATTTGCCTCCACCGTCGCGGTAGGCCAAGCGAAGCGCCGTCGACGACGTGGGAAATACTTCATGTCGACCGTTTGGCTGGCACTTTCTTGCCGTATCGTCTTGATTGGCGCGCTGCAGCGTCACGCCGACTTTGGCGTCCAGCAGAAGATTGGCCACCTCCGCAGGCCAATTCATCAATGGAAATCCAAGTGACGGGGTCTTTTCTAGGTCCACCGGAGCGGGAGTGAGCAGAAGCGTGACGCGCAGTGTCGTATCCGAAATAGCCCCGGCAGCGATCGCTCTTGCAAAGATCTGAACCCTCGGGTGAGGTAATTCGCGATCGTCCTCGTTGCTCATTGGAATAAATCCTTGGCGGGTTGAATAGAATCGTCAAAGTATTGACGGAAGATGTGCCAGTCCTTGCCTTGGCAGGTTGTGAGGTTTCTATATCTGGCGCCGTACCCGCCATCGTTTTCAGAAGGAGAAAGCTTTGTATCGCCCATTTGAGCAAATTTTGTGATGCCCAGTACGGCTGAACTGTTGCCGCTACCGACCTTGTTTTCCTTCCGCGCAACCGCGATCGAAAAGTCGAAATCAGCAAACCCGCACGAGAAAGAGAATGTGAAGACGGCTTCGCCGACCATGTTGCCGTTGGACATACCGAGCCGGACATAGAGTGAGGAGGCGAAATGAAAGATCCAGATACTTGCCGAACCGCCGGCAAAGAAGGTTCCCATAATCTCGGTTATCTTGATCTCACCGATCGTCGTCTGGCGAATGTAGATTCCTGCCATAATACGGCCCTGTCCACTCAACGGACCGTACTGAAAGGCTCCCGCCCCGCCATACTCAAACGAAGCCTCAAAACCGACGATGCCCTTCGCGTTTGCCTCGATGCCAAAGAAGCCGCTGCCGCCGTAAGGCGCTACCGAGATCGTAAACGGCGAGTCGCGACGCGATAGCGAGGCCTTGAACCGTGTATCGCCGCCGCCGAAGGGGATCGCGACACCGGCATTGAGTGAAATGTTGGAGAAGCTGACCGTGCCGAACGAAACAATCGGCACACCAAGCCCATATCCGGCCTCGATGCCCGGCTGGGATGCTAGCGGAATGAGATAAAAGCCAGAGCCGTCTTTCGGTCCGAACAAGCTTTGCAGTTGCTGCACGAACTCCAAATCCTTGCCGATCTTGAAGTCCTGATAATATACATTGAGATTTGGTTTTCCGCTCTTGTCGATTGTGAAGTCAGCGCCACTGAATATCAACGAGACCGCGTCGATGTATTGGCCAATAAGATTGATCTTGAACGGTCCCAGCACGCCCTTCACTTTAAAGTCGACGGCCGCGGGATTCCCCATCGCGGCTGCCAACAGGTCAACTTTCGCGTTGACATCGATGTTGAGCGCGGCACCGGTGATAGGTTCGAATATTCCGCCGGTAGCTTCCTTCGTCTTGCCGGAGAATGGAGCTCCAAACTTGAAACCGAGCGTAGCCTTGGTAGGGATGAGGTTCAGGAGCTGTCGCTCAACCTCCTCGCGGATTGCGGCGATATCAATCAACGCCGCAAAATTTCCCTGGAGCAGCTCGCGGCCAAGATCCATGATCTTCTGCTTGAGTCTCAGAGGCACCGAATCGTTGTTCTTCCAATCGGTCAGAAATCCTTTCAGAAATTTGCGGTTGGTTGGATCACTCAGCGGCGCAACGCCCGCGGCGATCGCGCTTAGCCATGCCCGGTCTTCATCAAGCTGATCGCCTGCCTGCGTCTTGAACGGCTGTTGATATGTTCGCCGCTCAGGCCTGAGCAGCCCCTTTAGCCTCGTCTTGAGGGCTTGCGGAAATGCAAGCTTTTCAATGGCGATGTCGGCCTGGTCGCGGCTGGAAATTAAGCCGTTGTAGAGCGCAAGTATTCCAGGCCAGGTGACGTCTGCAATTCTGCCGCCTTTAACGATCGCAAGGAGGGACGCTTCCAACAATGGCGACAGCTGGTCGCCGATCGCCGACAGTGTCTGACGAGCGACCTCGGGCAGGCGCGCGAATTGTTGTTCGGCCTGGTCGAGATTCTTGATCATCGTCGAAAGCGTCTGGGAATCTTTTGTGAAGAAGTCCGTGAGGTTAAGGTGTTTGGTCTCGTCAAACGGCGAGACCGCTAGCGGCAATTCGAGCAACGCGCCCAGCGTACTGGGCTTCGCAGGTGTCTCAAGAGTCTTTGCCGCGAACGTCTCGAGACTTTTCGACGCCTCGTCGAAAAACCGCACATCCTTGGCTAACTGGTCAAAGCTTTTGCCGAGTTCAGTGACACCTGATGTCAACGGCATCGTCGGCCACTTTGCGACAAGCGTTGCAAGCTTGTCGAATGCCGTCTTTATGGGTTTGGCGGCATCGTCGGCCTTGTCGACGAGCCAGGCACTCGATGCCGCCAGCTTGAAAATCTGCGCGATTGCCTTTGCCACCAGCCGCGCGAGATCGCTTTGCAGGGCTACAACGTCTGACTGCAGGGTCTTCAAGCCCTGTTCATCTGCTTGGGCATCGACGAGCCAAACCGCGGCTGTCGCTCCTGCCAGCGTCGCCAGCAGCTCGGCATTCCGCTTGACGAGAGTTTGCGTCACCGTGAGCAGATCGCGTATATGATGAAACAGGGTTCGCTTGGCCTCGATCAGCTTTTTCAGTGCCGCCGCGGTTGTCGACAGCGAAATGTCCATCGCCGCGCCCGGCGTCAGTTTATCGGGGTCGGGAAGCGCGGCTATCGCATCTTTGATGACGACGGCATCGGCGAAAGCTGCCTCGTGCAAACGGTTCGCGTTCTTGACCAGGCTGAGCAAGTCTGTGGTAAGCTCGGTGATCCTCCCTTGGTACTCGGGGGCGAAGTGCAGTTTGCCCTTAGCGGCCTCCAACCGGTCGGCGAGGCGTTTCGCCGTATCGGCAAGGTAAAACATTCGGGTGCATAGGGTTTCAGGACCACCACCCGGAATTGGTTTGGAAGCCAAGCAGGCCAGAAGGCCGCCGACTGGATTTTTGTTGCAGATGTCGATCTCGTTCTGCGACGGCAGAACACATAACATTGTCTCGCCAAGCGCCAGACGAAGATTGCGCAGGGCGCTCGTCAGCAATAAGGCGATCGCCGCGCGGCCCTCATCGATGTCGGGCGGCAAAGTGATCGGTTCACCGATCAGGTCGAGCAAACGCAGCGAGGCGGTAGCGGCCGCTTCATAGTTTGTCGTCTCCAGCGCATTCGTCAGGCTGTTCAGTGCGCTGAATATCTCCAGGGGCTGGACCAGTTCGGGCAGGAATCCGTCGCCAAAACTTGCCCCGGCCGCGACATACTCGCCGAGATAGCTCTGCAGCACGGCCTGGAATTCATTCGCCTCTTGCCGGTAAAGATCGCGAAGCTCCTGCGCGAGATCGCCAAGCTGCGTATCGGCAAAAAGAACGAGGTTTGCCCCGGCCTTCGTGGCCTTCTGCTTGAGCGGTTTGACGATGAAGTCCGCTGCTACCCGTTTTAGCCTGGCATCCGGACTTTCATCGAGATGGCTATCGTCGAACAGCGCCTCGAGCGCCGCGCGCGCTTCCCCGACAGTCAGGAAGACGGTGTCTTGCTCCTCTGCGACTTTGTCCACCCATTTCTTTGCTGGATCAGGCAGCCCGGTGAACAGCTCCGGCAACGGAAACGAAAATGCGATCGTCTTGTCATTTGTCTGTCCGGGGACGATGGCTTCGATGAGCTTCTTCTTGGCGATCTCCCGGTACTTCGCTGCAATGCCTTTCAGCGTAGCGCCGATGCCGTCAACCGCGACATCCAACACTTGTGACCAATCGCGCACGCGCTCGATGAACGCCACCTCGAAGCGGCCTACCGGATTGGCACCGATGCGCTCAAGTGCATTGACGAAGCGTTTGCCGCTTTCATAGATGCCGGCCAGTTCGGCCGCGAAAACCAATGGATCGCTGGCGTCCTGGCCTTTCTTCAAAGTGTTTTTCAGGTCTTCGAGGGCCGGCGCAAGCTCGGGGTAGGCCTGGGCCAATTTCATTGGCTCCAGACCTGTGGCGGCTAGCGGCCCTTGGGCTTTTCTCACCTCGTTCTGCAGTTGAAGCCATCTCTCCTCCAGACCCGTCACCACCTCCAGCAGCGGACCTATGACGCTTTTCTTCACCAGTTCTTGAAAATTCGCTGCGCCGGCTGCCGCACCTGAAAGCCCGTATTCCAGCACCTCCTTCAATTGCGGCAATGCATCGACCGGCGAAGGCAGCCCCATGTATTTGAGCAGGTCCCAGATACGAATGATGCCCAACAGCTTGGTGTCAGGGGCGAAGTATCGCTGGAACACTTTGACCAGCCCTTCGCCGTTTTCCTTTTCAGGGGTCGCAGCGACAGCTGGTGGCGCCGACGCCGGGGGTGCCGTGCGATTTCCGGTATCGACGTAGTTTTGTGCTCGATGGATCAGCGTGCCGGGCTCCGTGATCACCTCGTCCCCGGCGCCATTGGTATCCATGGACGGCTTGCCCCCGAGCGGCCCGCTCTTTCGGGAAATGGCCATGAAGTTCGTTGCTGGCCGGAACATTCCACCAGTTCGATCGCCGTTGCTGCCGACAGTCATGACCTGGGGTTCGACAAGATCGAGGAAAACCTCCAATGGATTCTGCTCGTAGTCGCCCATAAAGCCTTTCAGCACATAGCGGCCGTCGAACTGGGCGCGTAACGGCCCTGCAGGGCTTCCGGAAAAGCGCTCCGCTTGTTTCAGCCTGATCTGCGCCGTCTCGACGGCGGGATAGAAGGGCGGCTGATCGGCGCCCTCCATTTGGGGATCGTAGCCGTAATTGTCATTCCTGCCCTCGCCGAATTCTCCCGCAGGTCCGGCATCGCGTCGTCCCTGGGCTTTGAGGGTCCAGGCTACGGTTTCGTAAGTGGAGTCACCCGGCTTCAGCTCTTCGCAGTAGCGTAAGGCTTGTCCACCAAATGCCATGGATCGTTTGTGAACCGTTGCCCTGGGAGCAACAGCCGGCCCCATCGGCGTCTTGCGATCGGGCCCGATATCGGGCGACACCAAGCCATTGTAGTAACCGACCAGAGATTTGATGGTTTCCGAGTCATGTGCGGCGACATTGTCGACAAAGATAAGCGGAAGACTTGTGTGGATCCCGTCCAGATCGATATCGAACATGATGTCGGCATTGTCGGACATCGCTGTGCGTGGCCAGAACGCCAAGCCTGCAGAATTGGCGAAACGCAAGCGCCCCGATGGTTCAAGGGATGGGCTTGTTGACGGATTCAGACCGGGCTGCCGAGACGTCGTCGGATCGACGATGTCCGGTGTGGTGATTGTCAGAATCCGCGCTGTGGTGACTGGAAACTGCCGCCCCTCGTTGGGTTGACGCAGGGCCGGAAATCGCTTTTCCGGTTTGCCGCAACGGATATAGAGCCGCTGGCGCAGATAGGCCTTGATCGGGTTGTCCTCTACGGCCTTGTTGTCTGTAGAACGGAGAAAGGTTCGCTCCGTAACCTTGACCAGCGAGGCACGTTGGCCCAGCGGGAAGAGGAAGCCTTTGTAGACGACCTCGGTAAAGACATCGCGTCCGAGAACCGTCCAATGCTGCCATCGCTCTATCGACAATGCATCGAAGAGGTTGTCATTGACAATGTGCTTGGCCGATGCCGGTGGGACAAAAGGCGTATCGTGCCGGAACGTGCCGCCAAGGGCAGTCAGGGTAAGCTCCTTCAGCACCAGCGACTGCGGGCGATAGATGGCGCTTCCTGCTTCTAGATCGATAAGCCGATATTCGTCATTCGGTTCGAACTGGCTGGAATCCCGCATGAGGTTGTTGGCTTCGTCGCGCCGGCCGAGCACAGGCAGGCCGTAAGCGGATGAAAGCAGGACCAACTCGTGCCGATCATAGGCGTCGAGAGATGTCCGGAACTTCAATGCAGACTTGTTTGACGGGTCCCTGGCCGTGGCCAGCCTGCACAGATAGTCTATCAACGCAGGCAAGCCGAATTTCTGATGAGCCTGGCCTCCAGTATCCTTGACCGCTTTGCAAAAAGAGGCCTCGTCCACGGCTTCTTCCGTCGCCAGTGGCGTTTTGTCGGCAGACAGACCGTTGAATATGTCAAGAGCCGACGGCAGAGGTGAAACGGTCCGCTCCGGGCCCAGCAACCAGGGCGCAAAAGGGCCGCGCGGCGGCGCGGCGTTTCCAGGTAAATTGGCGAGCATGCCGCCAGCATCTGTTTTGAAGAACTTGCTGCTGTCCTGTCGCTGGTTGCGCGACCAGACGAAGTCCGGCCTGAGGTCAGGCGAATGCACAACGCGAAGCCCGGGATCGGCGGCCTCGGTGTCCACGGTCGCGTACCACAACACACCATAGTCGCCATTAGCAGCCGTGGAGCGGCCCCGCACTATGGGAACTATGTCGGTGGAGGCACCGTCGCGTTCCGTGAAGAGGCCTGCAGAGAAATTGTATGGAACCTGCCAGACGGCGTTCTGTGCCGTCGACATGATGACGCGCGCCGGCAGATCGATAGCAGTCTCGAGCGCTGTCGGAGGAGAGCGCAAACTTCCCGCGACCTCTGAAAGTCGCTGCTGTGCCGTCACAAAGGCGCCGGGACTGAAGCCCTGATGCCGCAACATATCGACATCGTTCAGATTCGCGCTTCTTTCCTCAATGGGCAGGAAGTTCCCCGAAGCGTCCGGATCATAGAGACGCTCCGCGCGACGTGTTACAGCAAGTTCATGGAGTGACCAATCCGTCAGCCCAGACAGGCTGAACGGAATGTGAAATCCGCGACCAGCAAAAAAACCTGTCTCAGGCTTGTTGCCATTGGCGTTCTTGCCGGGTGCCGATGGCCCGCAATTTACCCGGAATGCCAACCGCGACGGTCTGGAGAGACGAGCGGCGACCAGGTCGGGCACTCGATCCGCGCCGGCAAGAAAAGAGAGATAACCGGTCTTAGCCTCGTCGCTGCGGCGCTTTAGGGCGCCGTCAGTTGGATATCCTTGGGTCGGGGTTGTCAGAAAGTATTCCAGTTCGTCAACCGCAAGTCTCTTTGCCGGATCGCCTTCCGGGAACAGCGACGCGTCGTCATGGGCAAGGCCAAGCGCGGAGTCGGCCATATGCTCGCGATAATACGTCCTGAATACCTGGTAGCTCGGGACTGCTTCCTCCAACCGCTTTTGGTATAGAAGGGCGGTTTCCAGATCCGGCTGGACGCTGTTCTTCGCCATGCGGGAATACTGGTCTTCGACCTCGGCAAACATTCGATCGCACATCGCGGCCAGTTGCAGCGTTTTGTCCTGCTTCTGCAGATCACGCGCCAGCGCGAGCGCATCCGGATCAAGTCCAAAGGGGCCGATGTATATCTGCTGGTCGACAGGCAGATCCTTTAGCAGGGCGGCCCTGATCTTGAAGCTGGCGGCAAAACGGTCCACCTCATCTGGCGCATTTGGCACGCCAGTTTCCTTCAGCCAAGCCTCCCGGATCTTCTTGCGTCGGTTGGCGCTGATCGCCCCGCCCAACTTGGTTTCAAGTCGCTGCAACAGCATTTCCGCATCGCGCGGATAGGGCGGATCTTCAGAGCCCTCCAACTGGAACTCTGTCTTCCCATCAGCGTCCTTCGTCGTATCCCGTGACGGCAAGGGCGGCAAACCAGGTAGGAAGAGAGCCTCCTCCATAACATGTTGAGGTGGGAACTCGACGACGAGGACAGGTCGCAAGTCACGCTCCGGCTCGGAAGCTAAGCTTTCCTCGGGCGGGTTCGCGGAATTCATCTTCTCCGCATTGCGCGATATGATCCTGCAATCGTCGTCGTATGACACGATCGCTACCTCACCAGCGGCGAAGGCAAGTGCCAGATCGGCAAAACGGAATTTGAGGCTGACCAGATCGGGCGCCCGCGCCACGGAGAGGCTGGAGCGTGACAGATCTATCCTTGCCGCGAGCTTGTCCTGGTCCAAGGGAGCGCCATCAAGGTGCACAAAACTGGCCGGGAGCAAAGACTGCGGGGACCCATAAAGGAAGCTGAGGGCGGTCGGCTGAAACTTGAGCGTGCTGTGGCTTGCTTCATCGACTGCCGCCGCGCATGCGAGTACATGACAATCAATGGTTACGTTGTTCAGCAGCTCGGCGCCAGCCTGAACCGCCTGCTTGCCGCCATCGGCGCGCAGAGAAAAGGCTTCCTCGTCCGTCGCCTTACTTAGTTCATCATCGGTGAGTTGACCTTTGATCGCCATTACCCCGACCGGCGTCGGCAGTGTCCAGTCTTCTGGAGCAAGCTGGCATCGCACTCGCACTTTGAACCCAGTCGAATACGTGCGGGATTCCAGTCTTGGCTCGACACCCTCGCGAGCGACAAAGCCGGTCCTCGTTTTGAACGGGCCGGCAACGATCGCTTGGGACGTATCCTCAAATGTGACATCCCACAGATCGGCTGAAAGCCGTATCTCGGCTCGGCCGTTGTTCGGCCCAGGGCTCTGCAGTTGAAGCGTGGGCTTCTCCGGAACAAGCGAAAGACGCGGTCCAGCATAATCGCCAACGATGAGCGGCGCGGCGGGAGGGACAATCTCTATGTCGGCGGTTACCGCAAGGTGTTTGGCCATGGTCCCGTCGGCTGCGCCCACGTCCTGCTCGAACCAATAGAACCGGATCGCGGAGATGACGACGGCGCCGTCGAAGGCGGTCAATTTCGTGGGGCCACCGTTCTGGCTCTGAACGGTCCATGACAGATCCCTGTCCAGGCGAATTGTGAAAAGGCCGTCGGGCGCGCGGACAAGGCTATCGAACGTGTGAAAGAAGGTGTTATCTATTCGCTCCGCCCTGACAAACTGCCTTGCCACGCCGTAGTTGACCTTGTCATCCCGCGGAAGCGTCATGAATTTTCGAAAGGAGGTCGGCCCGAGCGCGAACGGATTTTTCGCGTCCTCGAACAGCTCCGATCGCCAGAAATCCGTTTCGACCTTGATCTCCCACCCGTCTTTAAGTTCGAAGGAGAAATTTATCCAATTATCGGGCTGGTCGCCGAAACCGACACCCTCGATCCTCAACTCGTATTTGTCTGTAGAAGCCTTGAATCGGTAGGCGGCACTGGGCCCAAATGCCAGGAGGTTGATTGTCCATGGCGGCGCGAGAGCAGGCGAGCAACCTAAGCCCGCGTCGTTGCCGCTAGAGTACTCCGTGATTTGTAACTTGGTGTCTTTACCTTCGCCGGAAACGTCAAAACGAAGATCGGTACGGCAATCCTGGTCCGCGGCGATGGCGACAGAGGCCATGGTGCCAGCCGCGACAGGCGTGGCGATCATTCCTCCCAGGAAGCTTCGCCTGCTGACAGTGAGGGCGCCGGCAGGTTGGCTATTGATTGGGCGCGACTGTACGCGCGAGAAACGTCGCATCAGAGCCCCCAGACCATCCCTGCAAATGCAGGCGGCGCTCGCTGGCTACCGACTGCCCAGTTTGATAAGAATCCCGTTATCCGCCGTCTAGCGCGCTGGCAAACCGATCGCGGTGATCCAAAGATGGATATGGACCCTGGTCAGCAAATCGCCGCTGACCTCCGCTGCTTCTAATAAATGGCCGTTGCTCCCCCCGTCGAACAAGCAGGGTGCTATTGATGCCGAGGATCTTGCGTACGCTTGCTAGGGCAGCTTCATTCACGTCGATGTAGGCGACGATGTACCATTCGCCGTTTTCTTCCCTGGCCATTCCCATTGGCTCGGCTCGCCACTTGAGAGCGCCATGGTGAGGCATGAAGTACGTTTCCTGGACACCGCCCACGGCGTGGATGCCCTCGTCGAGAGCATATTCCATTACTGCGCAGCACAGCTCAGTTAGCGTGCCTCTGCGCCCAATTGTGCGTTTGTCGGGGACCACGAATGTACGTGTCCACTCAGCCCAATCCGGCCGCCTCGGGACACCCGATTTTTCGCACATGTGAGGAAAGACCTCGGAAACCATGTGCGGCTCGCTTGTGGGGATCAGCCTAGCTGAAGTTATTACGCGCCCATCCTCGATACCGAGCAAATAGGTCGCAGCGTCCGTGTCAAACTGATCCACCTCTCGGCCGTCAGAACTTTCCGGCCGCCAGCGCTTCTGATGCACGAAAAAGTCGTGGCGCCGGCGTAGAAACTGGTCAAATTCGTTTTCATAGAGATGCTTATTCAGCACATCGACGACATGAGCTTCTATCATAGCGCGATCCCCCGATCGTTCTCAGAGGGATAGTCGCAGTCATGCTAATATAGGTCACCTGTCCGATCGGACAGTTGACACGTTAGGGATGGATCAAACGCCTGCGCACCGCCTCTACGACCGCTTGTGTGGTCGTGGCGACGCCGAACGCTTCCCGAGCACGCGTAGAATGCCATTTAACCGTACGCTCGGTCAGGCCAAGGATTTGGGATGTTTCGGAAGATGTCTTGCCAGCGGCGGCCCACAAGAGCACCTCTTTCTCCCTATCCGTCAGGACGCTCTCGACGTCGTCCCCGACATTCGACAAAGCCTGGATCGACATGCCGGCATAGACCGCCATAGTCACCAGTTGCACCTGTTGTCGCGGCGAGAGAGAGCAGGATTTCGCGGCAGAGGCAAACGACAGCACGGATTGCCAATGGTGGACGCTAAGCATCGGCACCGCAAAACCGCTTAAGATACCAAACTCCTTTGCTTCGCCAGCAACACGTCGGGAGCCTTCCGTATCGGACCATTTTGCCGGGACTTCTGCCCATAGGAACGGCTTGAGAGTTTTTGCAGAATAGATGCAAACGCCGTCAACAGCGGCATGTTCGGCTTCGATATAACGCTCGAACCACCCCGCAGGCCAGCCATTCAGCTCGACCATTGGCGCTAGCTTCTGTCCGCCAAGAGGAACGCCGCTCAAAATAAGGTGTTCAAAGCCGAGATTTCGAACGGTCTCCAGCAGGTCCGCCAACAGCGGGCCCGTTGCCGTGTGGTTTCTGCAGCGTTCGACAAAGTCAAATACGTCTGCATCGATCATGTAAGAGGGGTCCCCACCCGGCAACAATTCGCATAAGTATAGCCTGAATTAGGACTTTCGAATATCGGATTCGATTTAAATATTTTTGACACATGGGTCGGTCATTCGTCTTTCAAAATCAAAACACGCGGTTTCATAAGGCCAATGCCACGGTGTTCTTCGGGCGACCGGCGATAAAGGCCTTCAGAACCTCTGCATGATCGGTCTGGATGGCGGAGACGCCCGCATCGATCAGGCGGCCCCAGATCACTTCCGGATCCTTGAGCGCTGCCGTGTCAGTGAAACTGGCGCAGCAGACCGGATCGAGCGTGTTGTACCAGAGGGCAATGCCAGCCTCGCAGCATCTATCTTTCAGCGCCGCAACCTGGTCCAGCCGATCGAAATAGATCTCGCACAGGGCAGGGCAAAGGTTGAACAACAGGTCGAGTTGGGTGTCGGCGTCCGGATGGTCGAGGTGGGTCTTGGCCATGAAGAGAACACCGTGCGGTTCCACCGCCTCACGGATCCAGGCGAGGTCTGCCTGCGTCTTCAGGTCGCCCCAATAATCGACTTGGCTGTCGACGCCCATCGAGCGGGCGAGGGCCATGAGCGGGGAAGCTCGGATCGTCGAGCTTGACGGAGTGGTAGTCGCGGCCTTCACGCGAGGTCTTCTTCCATGCCGCGCCGAACTCGGTGGCGCCGGCGAAGATACGGAAGTCCGGACCCTTTTCGTTGTCGCCTTCGGCCGGAGCGAACGTCACCGTCTTGACGTTGAGGTTGAGGGTCTTGACTGAGCCGGAGAAGCCTTTCGCGGTGCGCGAGAATGTGCCGATCGTAGCCATTGTGGTGGTTCCTTCTGTTTTTCTCGGGCCGCGCCCATCGCGACCTCGATGGTGGTCGTGAGACAGGAGACGATCGGTCCGCACCCCACCGGGGCTGAAACGAAGTGGAAGACGGCGGCGCGAGGCTTTCTTGAGCCGCGAGGAATGGACGCGTAGCGTACAGGGGAAGAAAACGCAGCGCCGTCGTTGCGGGAAGACGATCGAGGCTGAGCGAAGCGAAGACGGTCTTCGGTCAGACCCAATCCATTCGAGGACGCCACGGGCGTGGCCTGGAACGAACAGACCGAAGGGAACCGCCATGGTGGCGACAAGGATCGGTCACCTGCTTCGCACCGTGAGCGCTTCCTCTATCCCACGAGGACACTGAGCCTGCATCTCAACAGCGAGGCGATGTTGGTCGCCGCCCGCAAAGGGGTGTCGATGAGATGGCGGCCCCTGATCTTTGCCCCAGCCGATGTCATTCTCCGGTGGCGCACAGAACCGCAGAGCACTTGTCGTGGCCTGCAGCTGCCAAGCTGCCAACGCACCGTGACGACCTTCCCCGATCTCCACTCTATCAATGCGGAAATGGTCGAGTGCGAAGGCGAGGATGACTTGGTCACACGGGTTCTTCAGCCGCATCGCCGAAAGATCCGGCTCCCCGTAGCAGCGCACGGGCGGCGAGGCAGTGCCGGAAAGGTCCGCTGCGGGTGTCAGGCGTTTGATGCCAAGGTGAAAACATGCGCTGCATGACTTTCATGACCGCGGTGGTGGACATGACCGATTCAAGCCTTGGCTTGCCGAAAATTCCGTTTCCTGGGGCGATGACAGGGCGGAACCGCATGTGGCATAAGGCCAGCCGCCGAACCAAGCACACCAGAAGGGATGGAAACGATGGCTGTTAACACGATCGATATTGCCGAACGCCTTGCAGACGCGCATGGCCTGTCGAAAACCCAGGCGAAGACCGTGGTCGAGGATGTGCTGAAAGGCATTGCGGAGGCCGCTGCCAAGGGCGAGGAAATCAGCCTCAACGGGTTCGGCAAGTTCAAGGTGCAGAACAAGCCGGCACGTGAGGGGCGCAATCCGTCAACCGGCGCCACGATCAAGATAGCGGCTTCGAAGAAGGTGGTCTTCCAGCCGGCAAAGGCCTTCAAGGACGCGGTGAACGGCTAATCATCTGTATGAACGTCGATATGTCTCGACCGGTGGCGACGCGCTGTCATTCGGGACGATGGTCGCCCAGGCTGCGACCATCGAAGTGTTCTTGACCATTCTCATTGCTGCGGTCCCTGACGTGCAGCAGTCGAGGTCCCCCGGGGGGGGGGGGGGGGGGGGGGGGGGGGTGGGGGGGGGCGGGGGGGGGGGGGGGGGGGGGGGGGGGGGGGGGGGGGGGGGGGGTGGGGGGGGGGGGGGGGGGGGGGGGGGGGGGGG